>CAZEJJ010000120.1:4817-23377 GCA_964512185.1 uncultured Enterobacterales bacterium
GCGGACAATATCGAGCCAGTGAGCCGCCACTGGACGCGTTCTGGCCGCGCTGGAGGCATTCTGCGGACAATATCGAGCCAGTGAGCCGCCACTGGACGCGTTCTGGCCGCGCTGGAGGCATTCTGCGGACAAAATCGAGCCAGTGAGCCGCCACTGGACGCGTTCTGGCCGCCGGGGGGCGAGGGGCGGCCATCCAGGTGTGCGGTCAAGGAACGGCGGTCCCGCTCCAGGTGGGCCCCAGCGCCGCGGCCGCCGCGCCCAGCAGGTTGGCCTGGTGCAGGCGCAGCAGGGAGACGCGGCCGGGCTGGTCCAGCAGGGAATCCAGGCTGGCTCGCACGCGCTGGGCGTAGCCGGGCGCGTTCCAGAACAGGCCCCCTTCAGCGGCCACCTGCACGGCTCCGGCGGGCAGCAGATCGGTCACCGCCGCCAGGCCACAGGCCACCAGGTCGGCGGAGCGATCCAGGATGGCGGCGGCCAGGGCCGCTTGCTCCGGCGGGCCGCAGGAGCGCAGCTGCACCAGGGCGGCGGCGCCTGGCGGAAGATCCGGAGGCAGGTCCGTGGGGGCCGCGGCCCGCAGCAGCTGGGGCAGGTAGCGGCCCGAGACGGCTTTTTCGAGGCCCTGCAGGCCGGGGTTGCTGGAGGTGGCGTCGATCTGCAGGTCCCAACCGGTGAGGTGGGAGAGCTCGAGGTTGCCCGACTCCAGGTTGACCGCCATGGCGGAGGCCGCGGAGCCGGGCAGCTTCTGCAGGCGGCGGCCGTCGAAGAAGGCCGCCATGTTGGTGCCGGTGCCCACGATGAGCCCGATGACAGCGCTGGTGGGCTTGCGCGCGGCGCCGGCCAGCAGGGCGCAGACGGTGTCGTTGAGCACCCGCACTGAGCCGATCTGCACACCGCAGCGCTGCAGGGCGGCGGCCAGCAGGTGCCCCACGGGTTGGCCCTGCACCCCCGGAACCTGGATGTCCTTGGTCCAGCGCAGCAGCAAGGCGTCGCCGTCGGGCTGCACCTGGGCCGGGAAGGAGAAGCAGTATCCAACAGGGAGCCCGGGGGGCGGGTGTAGCTGGGCCACCAGGCGGGCCTGGGCGTCGAAGAAGGCATCGGCGGGCAGGGAGGGATGGCCCACAGCCGGCACCGGCGCCGTGGTCGGGCCGGCGAGCAGGCGCAGCTCACCGCCCGCGCGCAGCTGCACCCAGGCCGCGCGCATATTGGTGCCGCCCAGGTCCACCACCAGCGCCTGGCCGCACAGCCCGGCCGCGGGCACGGGCAGCCAGGCGGGCAGCGCCGCCACGCGCTGGCCGTCGTAGGCCAGCCCCAGGGCGATGGAGGCGCGGAAGGAATCGCGCAGCTGGACCAGGGCGGCGGGGTCCAGCTGAAACAGGGGCGCGGGGGACCTGGGGGGACAGGCCATGGTGGGGCACCTCGAAGGCCAGGGATACCCCGCTGGCCCCACCGGTTCCAGGCCCCTCCTGGGGTGGAGGGGTTAATGCCTGCCAGTCACCAGGAGCCAGGTATGCGCCCACTCCCCAGCCTCGTCCTGCTCTGCGCGGCGCTCGCCGGCTGCGCCAACACCATGCGCGGCCAGGTGGACGGCGAGCCGGTGGGCCCGGCCCACGACGCCATCTTCCAGCTGGCCACCACGGATCTGGGGCTGCTGGGCACCTACCACTGGATCGGGCTGGCCATCACCGGCGCCTCCGACGCCTGCGAGGGCCTGGACGAGATGGAAGAGCTGGGTGGCGACTGCGTGGACGCCTGCGAGGACCTGGACGAGATCGCCCACGACCACCTGCCCGCCAACGACATGTGGACCCTGTGGCTGGTGCTGGCCAGCGACGACGACATCACCGGGGTCTACCCCCACACCGACCAGGCCGACTTCGACGGCTTCGGGGCCACCATCGAGCACGCCGACGTGGAGGCGCTGCGAGACTTCGACGAGTGCGTCGATGCCTGCGAAGACGGCGACATCTACCCCAGCGACACCGATAACTCCACGGGCGGCCAGGTGGAGATCACCGAGTACGAGTCCCGCGAGCAGCTCCAGGGCACCTACAGCATCGAGTTCGGGGCCGATGTCGTCGAGGGGCAGTTCAAGGCCAGCTGGTGCGAGATCTTCGACCTGTAGTCCACCCGATGCCTCATCTCCTCCTGCTCGGCATGGCGGCCCTGAGCTGCCAGCACCAGCCGCCCGCGGTGCCGGCGGAGGCGCCGGTGGAGGTGCCGGTGGAGGCGCCGGCGGAGATGCCGGTGGAGACGCCGCCGCTGCCCATCCTGGCGGCCACGGCTCCCCTCCCCGGCTGCAGCGTGCCGCCGGGCCAGCGCCTGCCCAGGCCGGCGGTGGTGGGCTCCCTGCCCGAGCTGGCGGTGCAGGAGGCCATGTTCCAGCAGCTGGGGCGCGTGGCCGAGTGCCTGGAGCGGGGCATCGGCTACGAGCTGCTGCAGCAGGGGCAGCTGGTGGTGCGCCTGTCGGTGGCCCCCAGCGGGCGGGTCACCGCCACCGACATCGCCGCCGACAGCACAGGGGCCGACCCCGAGGTGCGGGACTGCCTGCTGGCGCGCTTCGACGAGCTGGTCTTTCCCCGGGCCAGCTCCGTGTCCTGGATCTGCTACCCCATCAACATCGACTACGAGTAGCGCCCCTCCCTCCTGGACATCCGCGCGGCGAGCTGTCAGGATTCCAGGGAAGGTCTAGTTCGGAGGGACCCATGCGCCACCTCGCCCTGCTCCTGCTCGTCTTCGCCCTGCCCGGCTGCGGGAAGCTGTTCCTGGACAGCGGCCCCGATGATCCCGAGGGCGACGGCGACACCGACGCCGACACCGACACCGACACCGACACCGACAGCGACGGCGACACGGACAGCGACACCGACTCCGACATCACCTCCAACGACCCGCCGGTGATCGACTCCGCCGATGGCTACTGCTACGAGCACAAGGTGGGCGACACCTTCTGGCTGTGGGAGGCCACCTGCAAGGCCGACGATCCGCAGGGCACCGACACCATCGCCTCCATGGACACCGAGAACAGCAAGATCGCCGTGCTGATGGGGGGCAGCGAGGTGGCGTCGTACGCGCTGGTGTGCAACTCCAGCGGCGAGTGCTTCGGCAGCTTCCGCGAGGCCGACGACGGTGTCTCGTGCAGCAACGCCAGCTCCTACACCCTGCGCTTCACCGTGGCCGACGAAGACAGCAACGTGAGCGAGCCCTTCGACGTGCAGGGGCGCCAGCAGTAGCGGGCTGGGCGCCGTCGCCGCGCCTTGATAGGCTGCCGGCCCCGCCCGCTTCGAGGACCTAGCCCATGCTGCTGCTCCTGCTCGCCTTCGCCTGCTCCCAGGCCCCCGTGGACTGCCCCGCCTGCCCCGAGCTGGCCGCGCCCACCCCCGCCGCCCAGGCCGCCAGCCTCGAAGACTGGGAGGCCCAGCTGCTGGCCCCCACCCTGGAGGAGCTGCGCGCCGGCATCCGCACCTGGGGCGAGCAGCCCTTTGGGGTGTGCGAAGGCAAGCGCGACTGCGAGACCTACATGGGGCCGACACCGGAGCCGCTGGTGCCTGGCAACTTCTTCATCCGCGCCGAGGTGAAGGTGCCCCAGGTGGGCGACGAGTGGCAGGTGGGCTTCGCTGTCACCTGCAGCACCACCGACGCCAGGGGCCACACCAGCACCCAGGAGCACGAGAAGACCTACGTGGTCAAGTACACGGGCAAGGAGCGCGCCTACCGGCTGCAGCCCCTGTGGAAGATCCAGTCCCCGCACCCCAGCGGATCGCGCAGCTGCGACTTCTCGCTGACCCCGCTGCGGCCCGACGGGGTGGCCGGCGAGCCCATCAAGGGGCACTACGAGACCCCGGCCGCCGAGTCATAGTGCACGCGCCCGGAGGCTCCTGGCCTCCCACGCTCAACCTGTCTGCGCGTGCTCTATGCGATCGCGAAGCGGTCGCCTGGGGGAGCGCCGAAGGCGCGTGCGGGGCGAGGCCCCCCGAAGAAGCCTGCAGCAGGCGACAGAACAGGCCGCCGTGAGGCAGGCGACCGGATCGTAGCGAGGGCCAGCAGACGCGTAGCGAGGGTTGTTCTGCGAAGTAGTGGGCGAGAGAGGCGCCCGTAACGGGTGGCTTCAACACGTTGACCGAGAACGCTGCGAGCAGGACCAGCCGCAGCAGGGGCTGCTGGACCGCAGTAGATTCGGGGTTCTGTCGCCTGCTGCTGGTGACCATGTGGCGCGGAGCGGCATGTACGGTCGCTGACGACCGTACGGCCGAAGTACCTGGCCGCCTACCAGGGTGGGCAGATACTTCTGGGCACGGGCACCAACAGGGTGCGTCAAGATGGCGGCTCGGTGTGCGCGATCGGCGGCGTAGGCTCGTGGTTCTTCTGGTTCTATACCGCTTATACGATCACGGGCTGGGGGGCGCGCGAGCGCAGGTGGTGACGCATCGGAGGTGGACCCCGCTCGCCCTGGGCGTCATCGCGGCGTAGGCATCCGCCCACTCCCAGCCGGACTTCGCGGCCCTGGACAGCGACGGCGAGGCCGTGACCAGCGTCGCGGAGCTGGGCGCGGCCGTCGAGCGTTTCGGCCTGGAGTGCGCCTGGCTGAGGAAGCGGAGCGGCGAGCAGCCGCGCCCGACGCTACCAGACCTCGATCTCGTCGATCCCGAAGGAGCTGGAGTTGGAGCGCTCCAGCAGGATCCAGAGCGCGTCCGCCTCCATGCCAACTTCGACCAGACTGTCGACCCCGTTGCAGGCCTCCTGGCCCAGGTCGAGCCAACCCTCTGCGCCGTGGACCCACAGGTCGAAGACCTGGGGGTGGAAGCCGGCGGTCCACTGGATCTCGGCGTAGTCGATGCTCTGCGTGCTGGGCCACTCCAGGGCGACCCAGACGGTCTTGCCGGCCCAGGTGGGCTGGCTCAGCCAGAAGCTGTAGTCGCTGCCGTCGTTGAGGTTGTAGGCCTCGTATCCGCTCCCCTGACTCTCCTGGGCGTAGGCCATGGCCTCGAAGGCGAGGTTGGTGGGGCTCTCCCAGCCCTGGTCCTCGCTCCAGCCGCTCCAGCCCTCGCCGTCCTGCTCGTCCTCATCCCCAGAGCTGTCGGAGCCGGCGTCGCTGTAGACGACCCTGAGGGTGTAGTCGCTACCCTCGGTGGCGTAGCCGTAGATCGAGACGTAGTAGTCACCGGCGCCGCTCATGGCGCACTGCTCGTCGCTCCCCAGGGTGAACGGGCGGCAGTCGAACTCGTAGAGCTCGGGCGCCGCGCCGCGCCGCACATAGAGATCGGCGTCCCCGGTGCCGCTCATCTCGACCAGGAAGCCTGCGTCGCTGGCAGAGTAGGGGCCGTAGTCGGCCCACTCGTCCTGCTGGAGGGTTCCGCTCTCGATGATGTCGTGGTGCAGCTCGCCGCTGATGGGCACGTGGTCCACGCCGCCCTGTTGCTGGCCCTGCAGCTGGGGCCGGGTGGAGGAGCGCGCATCGGGGGCCGCGCAAGCGGCGCTGACGAGCAGCGCCAGGCTCGGGAGGAGGAGTGGTCTCATGGGGCTGTCCGGGTGGGGTTCGGGGCGGAGAGCCACCATGAGGGTCGGGTGTTACCGGCTGGCCGCTGAACCGGATCTTGCGATCGTCTCCCTGCTGCGGCGCCCGATCCGGCCTCCCATGAGTGCCTCTCCTCGCTCGGTCACCTCACCGCAGGGGAGGCTCCGCTTCCGATGGCCTCACTCGGGAATGCCCACCTGGAATGCCGCCTCCGACGCCTCGCTGCGGAATCCGCCTGCAGGATTCGGGTCGAAAGACCGGGAAGTCGGGCGCGCAGTCCCCAGTCAACATGGTGGTGGAGACGGCGAACCTGCGCTGGGGCGGCTACACCACCACCTCCAATTGGCGCTTCTACACGAGCCGGTGAGCGGCCGACTCCAGCTCATCGCCTGGGCATCGACCAGACCTTCTCGGGTTTCTGCTGCGGCCCCTGTGATGGCTACGGCCGGGTGTTCACCTGGTGCCTGGAGCCGCTCAGCTGCGCGACGGACGACGACGAGCTGCTGCTGGAGACCACCGACCTGCAGGGCACTCTCGCCCTGGATCAGCAGAACGACGGGCTGTAGGCCCTGCTGGGGGCCACATCGAGGCGGATGCCTGGTGCGAGGCCAGCACCGAGAGCGTGCAGGCGAAGCTGGAGGCAACCCGCGCCAGCCTGCGGACCTGGTCGGCGCAGGTGCGCGAGCTGGTGGAGGGGCAGGAGTACCAGCCCGGCGGATCGCAGCTGAAGGGCTGGTCGCTCGCGTGACCGTGGCTGTAGCGTGCCATTCGTCGAGGAGTGCGGACACCCTCGGCCGTTTGGCGCGGAGAGAGTGCCATTCGTCGAGAGCTGGATCCAGCCAAGCGAGAATCACTCGGAGAGCGCGTCATTCGTCGAGAGCTGGCCCCAGCTACGCAAGAATCACTCGGAGAGCGCGTCATTCGTCGAGAGCTGGACCCAGCCAAGCGAGAATCACTCGGAGAGCGCGTCATTCGTCGAGAGCTGGCCCCAGCTACACGAGAATCACTCGGAGAGAGCGCCATTCGTCGAGGAGTGCGGACACCCTCGGCCGTTTGGCGCGGAGAGCGCGTCATTCGCGGGAGAGCGCCCTGAACACAGTCACCCCGCCACCGCCCCCCGAGCACAACAGACAGGGAGGCTGCCTGGCCTCCAAGGGCCCGGGGGGGGGTGGAGGCGGCGGCCCCGAGCCCCAGGCTGTTGTGCTCGGCGCACCACCACCACGCCCGCCACCACCCCCAAACACGGCACCCCGCCATCAAACCCGGTCGTTCATCCGCATGCCCAGGCCGTAGACCAGCCCAGAGATGATGAAGCCCACGAACCAGGCGTAGACGTAGATACCGTCGAAGATGGGGGGCACGGAATCGAGCACACCGGCGGCGTGCAGGAAGCCGGGCACGTTGGGGGCCACACCCAGCAGCAGGGCCAGGATAGCCACGTTGTTGAAGCCGTTGCCGTAGGCGTAGGGACCCCGGCGCTGGTACAGGGCGTCGATGTCCAGCTCCATGTCGCGCAGCACGAAGTAGTCGATGATCAGGATGCCGCCCAGGGGGCCCAGCAGGGCGGAGTAGCCGGTGAGCCAGACGAAGATGTAGTCGCCGGCGGACTCCAAGAGCTTCCAGGGGAACATGGCCACGCCGAGGCCCGCGGTGATGAGCCCGCCCACCCGGAAGGAGATGCTGCGCGGGGCCAGGTTGATCATGGCGTTGGCGGGGCTGACCACGTTGGCGGCGATGTTGGTGGACAGGGTGGCCACCGACAGGGCGAACAGGGCCAGGGCCACGGTGAAGCCACCGCCCATGCGACCCAGCAGCACCGTGGGGTCCCAGATGGTCTCGCCGTAGATCACCGTGGTGGCGGAGGTGACGGCCACGCCGATGAAGCTGAACAGCACCATGAAGAAGGGCAACCCGAGAGCCTGCCCGAGCACCTGGTCCTTCTGGCTCCGCGCGTAGCGCGTGAAGTCGGGGATGTTCAATGACAAGGTGGCCCAGAAACCCACCATGGCGGTGACCGAGGGGAAGAAGACCGCCAGGAACTGGCCCTCGCGCTCGCCGCCTGCGACGAACTGCGAGGGGGTGGAGAGCATGGGCCCGAAGCCGTCGGCCTTGACATAGGCCCAGCCCAGCAGGGCGAGGCCCATGGCGATGAGGAAGGGCGCGGCCCAGGTCTCCAGGATGCGGATGGTCTCGATGCCCTTCCAGATGATGATCAGCTGGATGGCCCAGAAGGCGAAGAAGCAGGCGGTCTGGGAGGGGTTGATGCCCAGGATGGGCAGGGGGTCGGCCTCCAGCGCGCCGTCCACCAGGCCGTTGATGAGCTGGTAGATGGCGCTGCCGCCGATCCAGGTCTGGATGCCGAACCAGCCGCAGGCCACCAGCCCGCGCAGCATGGCGGCCAGGTTGGCGCCGCGGGTGCCGAAGCTGGCGCGGGCCAGCACAGGAAAGGGCACACCGTAGGCGGTGCCCGGGTGGCCGTTGAGCACCATGGGCACCAGCACCACGATGTTGCCCACCATGACGGTGAGCACCGCCTGCCACCAGTTCATGCCCTGCTCGATCAAGCCGCCGGCCAACATGTAGGTGGGCACGCAGACCACCATGCCGATCCACAGCGCCGCCATGTTGAGCACGGACCAGCGCCGCTCGGAGGGCAGGGTGGGCCGGATGTCCTCGTTGATCAACGAGGGAGACGGCGCCACCGGGGCGCGGGCCTTGACCGAGGAGTGGTGGGCGGGAGCCTGGACCTTCTGCATGCTGCCTCCGGACAGGGGGACGATTCTACCCATCCTCCCACGCAGAAAGCGAGCCGGGCCACCGTCGGGATAGGCTCCCCTCCCCTCCTGCACAGGAAGGCACCCATGATCAGCGCCCTGCTCCCCGTCGCCCTGCTCCTGGCCGCGCCCGCCCAGGCAGGTCCCCATCCCAAGCTGGAGCTGCAGCTGGACGAGTACGCCATCCAGACCCGCGACTACTGCTTCGCCAGCGGGCTGCGGCTCAGCTTCCAGCAGGACCACAGCCAGCCGGTGGTGAGCGTCACCTCGGTGATCGACCGTGGCAGCGACGCCGACCCGGTGGGCCAGGAAGGCATCGCCCACCTGGTGGAGCACCTGTGGTTCCGCTCGCGCCACGGGGAGCTGCCCCCCACCTGGGACCTGCTGGACGAGATGGGCGCCACCATCAACGCGTTCACCGCCAAGGACGTCACGGCCTACATGACGGTGGCGCCCAAGGCCATGCTGCCGGCGGTGCTCAAGCTGGAGGGGCAGCGCCTGCTGGGCGCGGTGGACGGGGTGACCGCAGAGGTGATCACCACCGAGCGCGAGGTGGTGCGCAACGAGCTGCGCCAGTACGAGGCCATGGACCTGGGCATGGACCCGCTGTACGCCAAGCTCTACCCGCGAGGCCACGCCTACGCGCGCAGCACCATCGGCACGCGCGAGACCCTGGACGCCATCGGCCTGGCCGAGGTGCAGGCCTTCGTGGACGAGAACTACAGGCCGGAGAACGCCACCATCATGGTGGTGGGCGACCTCTCCCTGGACGAGATCCCGCAGCTGCTGGCCGAGAGCCTGCCGCCCGAGCTGGTGTTCCACCCCGACGCCCCGGACGGGCCCGCCAGCGCCGAGGCCTGCCCGGTGCGGATCGCAGGGCCCAGCGAGCCCCCGCCGGATCCGGTGGATCGCACGGTGGAGCGCATCAAGGCTCCCGTGGAGCGGCCCATGGTCATCATGGCCTGGAGCCTGCCAGGGGCCTACCGGCCCGACCAGCCCCTGATGGACCTGGCCAGCACCACGCTGACCTGGGCGGTGTCCTCGGGCATCAACCCCTCGGCGATCACCGGCTGGCGCGATCAGAACGAGGCCTGGTGCTACCTGGACCCGGGCGAGCTGGCCTCCACCGCGGTGTGCGGCATCGAGCTGCGCCACGACGCCGATCCCGAGAAGGTGATCAAGAAGGCCGCCGACGGCCTGTACCAGCTCTGGGACCCCGAGATGCGGCGCTGGCAGGACCGCTACTACTCCCTGGCGAGCCTGCAGATCATGGCCCGCACCTTCCGCTCGGCGGACGAGGTGGCCACGCTGTTCGGCAGCCGCTCCACCGACGCCGCCCTGTTCACGCACTTCACGGGCTCCTCGGCCTACTACTCCACCAGCTTCGGCTGGCTGGGCGCGGTGAACGGCCAGGACGCCTCCAGGCTGGCCTACGAGTACCTCACCCGCGATCGCTTCGCGGCGGTGATCCTCGAGCCCTTCGACGAGGACGAGGCGGGCCTGGCGGACGAAGAGGCGGGCTACACGGGCCGGCCCCGTGAGCCGGTGGACTCGGTGATGGACCTGGCCAGCATCGACGCGGCCCTGATCGACGAGCTCACGGTGGTGCCGGAGCTGTCCCAGCTGCGGGACTTCACGCTGGACAACGGCCTGCGGGTGGTGATCCTGCCCTACGGCACCGTGCCCATCGCCCGCGCGGCCCTGCTGGCCCGCGGCGGCGATCTGCACGAGCCCCTGCCCGGGCTGGACCGGCTGGCCTGGGACCACGCCGGCTCCGACGTGCCCGGCCTGGAGGTAGAGCTGGACGAGGCCCCCCTGCGGGTGGGCGGCGACTGGCAGGACTGGGACCTGGGCGACATGCGCGTGCTGCAGGTGAGCGGCTCCGCCGCCAACCTGGACGCGCAGCTCTGGCTGCTGCAGCAGCGGGTAGAGCACCTGGAGCACCAGAGCACCGACCGCCGCGCCTATGTGCGCTCCCTGCGCCGCCACCTGCAGTACGACCGCGAGCTGCCAGAACACTGGGAGGGCGTGCTGGCGCGCAAGATCCTGGTGGGCGATCACCCCCTCGGCCGCAGCCTGGACGACGCCACCCTGACCGCCATCGCTGAGCACAGCGACGAGATGGCCCAGCGCTGGAACCAGCGCATGTTCCAGCCGGCCAACAGCACGCTGCTGCTGGTGGGGCGCTTCGACGCCGACGAGGCGGAGCAGGCGGCGCGCTCCACCTTCGCGGGCTGGAAGGCGGCGCCCAGTGTGGGCGAGCCGCTGCCCGCGCTGCAGCCCACGCCCACGTCTCCCGAGCGCAGCGTCCTGGTGCTGGACAAGCCCCAGGTCTCCCAGACCCAGCTGATGCTGCGCTGCCAGCTCACAGCGGCCCAGGACGGAGACTCGGAGACGCGCGCGCTGCTGGCCAAGCAGCTGGACGAGATGGCCTGGGTGACCCTGCGCGAAAACGCCGGCGTGACCTACGGTTCAGGGGTGTGGGCCTCCACGATGGCGGGCTCCCCCTCGCTGCTGACCATGTACACCAGCGTGCAGAACGACGCGGTGGACCTGGCCGCGAGCACCTTCCTCGGCCTGGTGGACAAGGCCCACAGGGGCGATCTGGATCCCGACCTGCTCAAGCTGTCGAAGCTGGGGGAGGCGCGGCGCTACGTGCTGGACCAACAGAGCACCAGCCAGATGCTGGATCGGCTGACGGGACCGCTGGCCATGGACCGCGGCTGGGAGGAGCTGACGGAGCATGGAGCCAGGCTGGCCGCGGTGGAGATCGAGGCGCTGCCGCCGCTGATGGAGAGCTGCGCGGGGCGCGAGGTGCTCACGCTGGTGGGGCCCCAGGAGACGATCCTGGAAGAGCTGCAGCAGGCGGGGCTCTCAGGCGAGGTCTTCGACTGGGAGGCGGAGCGGGACCGGCTGTGGGCGGAGCACAATCCGAAGGGGTGGAAGTCGGAGCAGAAGCGGCGGGTGAAGGTGGGGGAGTAGGGCGGGGTGCCCCGAACGTCCGCTCACCTGGGTGAAGGCCGACGTAGGGCACTCTGCGTGCCCCAGCTGCCCGCTCACCTGGGTGAAGGCCGACATAGGGCACTCTGCGTGCCCCAAGCGTCCGCTCACCCAGGTGAAGGCCGACATAGGGCACTCTGCGTGCCCCAAACGTCCGCTCACCCAGGTGAAGGCCGACCTGGGGCAGGCTCTACCGGGAGCAGCGCCGCCTCAGCGCGAGACCCAGCAAGCCCAGCAGCCAGATGGGGGCGAGCTTGAAGGAGGACCGGGCCGCGCAGCCGCAGCCGCCGGTGTCGGCCATGGGCACCAGGTCGCCGGGCTGCTGCCAGACGGGGGGGGCGCTGTCCTGCACGGGGGGATCGCCGCTGTCCTCCAGGTCGGGATCGCCGCTCTCCTCCGGGGGCGGATCGGTGTCGCCTTCGTCGGGGAACAGGGCGATGGAACACCAGTGGTCACCGCTGCCGGTGATCTCCTTGCTGCAGCTGCCGGGCAGGTAGCCGCTGGCGGTGGCGGTGGCGGTGTAGGTGCCGTAGGGCAGCCCCGAGAAGCTGTAGGAGCCGGTGTCGCCGGTGGTGGTGGACTCGCCGCTGTCCAGGGAGACGGTGGCGCCCACGATGCGGGCCCCGTGGTAGATGTCGGAGTCGGCCACGACGCCCACCAGGTCGCCGGTGGGATCGGCGCTGCCCCCCGAGATCAAGGACATGTAGTAGTCCCAGTCCCAGCCGTCGCCCGGATCGGTGTGGGTGGCGCCGGGCACCTCGCTGTGGGCGATGATGTGGGAGCGGTCCACGGAGACACCCTGGCGCGAGGCGATGTCGGCCACCAGCGCCGCCGAAGCCGAGTACATGGCGTCGGTGTACCAGGTGCTGGGGGCGTCCACGTAGCCCTCGTGCTCGATGCCCACGCTGGCCTCGTTGTAGGACCAGTTGCCCGCGTGCCAGGCCACGTCTTCTTCCCAGACCATCTGGGTGATCTGGCCGTCACTGGAGCGCACCACGTAGTGGGCCGAGACGGAGGCGGAGCAGTTCTGGAACCACGAGATGCAGCCGGAGTAGCTGCCCTGCACGGTGTGCACGACCACGTAGGAGATGTCGGAGGCGGTGCGCGAGTAGTTGGAGTAGTTGTCGGAGCAGGCGGCGGTGAACTGGTATGCGCCGGAGTAGTCGGTGAAGGGCGCGGGCACGGGCATGGCGTGCAAGCGCTCGAGGTCCACCGGGCGGGGCGGCACGGCGTAGTGGCCCCAGGCGGTGTCGGCGTGGAAGCCGGCGGCCAGGATCTCGAACAGGGTGGTGGCGTACATGGCCTGCCACTGGGGATCGTCGCTGCGGGAGAAGGCCCGCGCCGCGTCCCACCAGGCCTGGCTGTCGTCGATGGCCGGCAGCTCACCGTCGTTGGCCAGCTGGGCGTGCCAGGCCAAGAGCGCCGCGCCGCCTTCGATGTTCCAGGCGGCGTCTTGGATGAGCCGATCGGGGGAGACGTCCAGCAGGCGGGCGGCGTGCTCCAGCGAGGGATCGCGCTCGCCCTCCAGCAGGTCCATCACGCCCCAGCCTTCCCAGCGCGTGTGGGCCTGCTGCTCCCAGCGGGTGGCCTCCCAGCCGATGGCCTGCAGCAGCTCCAGCGGCACCTGGTGGCGCAGCGCGGCGGTCTGGAAGGCGTCGTCGAGCTCGTGGGCCTGCGCGGGCCCGGCCAGCAGGAGGATCAAGGGAAAGGCTGGGGACATGGCGAGCTCCCTGGGAGGTCGGCAAGAGACTATCCCCAACGAGGCCAGCCCGCGCCCCCCGCGCGTTACAAGCGGACGACCCCGGGATCCCACCCGGATCCACAGCCGAGAGATCTCTGCATGGCCGACCAGCGCGAGTCCTTCCTGAGCAAGTTCACTGTGCTGCTGAGCGCCCCCCGCGAGCTGTGGGTGATCTACGTGGCCAAGGCGCTGGAGATCATCTCCTACGGCCTGATGATGACCACGGTGACCCTGTGGCTGTCATACGACCTGGGGCTGTCGGACACCGAGGCGGGCATGTGGGTGGCGGCCTGGTCCACCGTCATCACCCTGGTCACCCTCGCCGTGGGCTCGCTGGTGGACGCCATCGGCATCCGCAAGTCCTTCCTGCTGGGCTTCCTGGTGTGCCTGGTCACCCGCGGCGTGGTCACGGTGACCACCATGAAGTGGGTGGCGATCCCCTTCGGCCTGATGGTGATGGCCATCGGCGAGGCCATGATGGTCCCGGTGATGACCGCCGGGGTCAAGAAGTACTCCAACGTCAAGCAGCGGTCCATGGCGTTCGCCGGGTACTACGTGCTGATGAACGTGGGGTTCTTGATCTCGGGGTGGAGCTTCGACCGCATCCGCACCGCCATGGGCGAGTACGGCTCCATCGCGGTGCCCGTGCTGGGCGAGCTGTCCACCTACCGCTTCATCCTGCTGATCAGCTTCCTGGTCACCATCCCGGGGCTGCTGTTCACCTGGGCCTTCCTGCGCGGCGGCGTGACCATGACCGAGCAGGGCGTCACCATCGAGCAGGAGGAGCCCAAGTACGGGCACCTCAATGTGTTCGCCGCCCTGTGGGAGACCTCCAAGGAGGCCCTGGTCAAGACCTGGAAGATCTTCGTCTCGGTGTGGAAGCAGCCGAACTTCTACAAGTTCCTGGCCTTCCTGACGCTCATCGTCTTCGTGCGGCTGGTCTTCTACCACATGCACTTCACCTTCCCGAAGTACGGCATCAGAGAGCTGGGCGAAGGTGCCCCGGTGGGCCGTTTGTGGGGTGTGCTCAACCCCGCCATCATCGTGCTGCTGGTGCCGCTGGTGGGGGCACTCTCCCAGAAGATCAACAGCTACAAGATGATCACCGTGGGCTCCATCCTGGCCGCGGCGCCGGTGTTCCTGCTGGCCATGCCTCCCGCCTGGTTCCAGCCCCTGGCCGACGGCCCGCTGGGCGAGCTCGTGGCCCACTGGTGGCTGGGGGTGGAGGACCCGGTGGTCAACCCGCTCTATGTCTCCATCTTCATCTTCGTCTGCATCTTCTCGGTGGGCGAGGCCTTCTGGTCACCCCGGCTGTACGAGTACACCGCCAGCATCGCGCCCAAGGGCCAGGTGGGCTCCTACATGGCGCTGTCGCTGCTGCCCTACTTCGTGGCCAAGCTGCTGGTGGGCGGCATGTCGGGCCTGCTGCTGGAGTACTTCTGCCCAGCCGAGGGCCCGCGCAACTCCGAGCTGATGTGGCTGATCATCGCCTGCATGGCCGCGCTCTGCCCCATCGGGCTCATCGCCTTCAAGAAACACATCCGCAGCCACGAGGAGGGCCGGGACGATCCCGAGGACGCCCCCAAGGCCCTGGCCTCCGACGACTAGGAGATCCCCATGAACGAGCAAGTCCGCATCGAAGACGCCCAGCAGCGTGAGCAGGCCCTGGAGCTGGCCCGCGACCTGCTCTCCTTCCTGGACAGCAGCCCCTGCAACTTCTTCGCGGTGCAGCAGCTGGAGCAGCGCCTGCAGGCCGCGGGTTTCCAGGCGCTGGGCGAGGGCGAGGCCCACTGGAGCGTCGACGCCGGCGGCCGCTACTACGTGAAGCGCCACGGCACGGCCGTCATCGCCTTCGTCCCCGGCAGCGATCAGCCCTCGCGGGCGGGCTTCCGCATGCTGGGCGCCCACACCGACAGCCCCACCTACAAGCTCAAGCCCAACCCCGAGACCGTCAGCAGGGGCGTGGTGCACCTGGGCGTAGAGATCTACGGCGGCCCCCTCACCGCCACCTGGACCGATCGCGACCTGGGGCTCTGCGGCCGCGTGGTGGTCCTGGGCAAAAATGGAGCTCCCGCCGCCCGCCTGTACCGCTCGGGGGCCATCATCACGCTGCCCAACATCGCCATCCACCAGAACCGCGAGGCCAACGACAAGGGCCTCAAGCTCAACCCGCAGACCCAGCTCACCCCCGTGCTGGGCACGGTGGCCGAGGGGCTGCCGGAGGAGGGCGCGCTGCGGACCCTGCTGGCGCAGGCGCTGGAGGTGGACGCCGAGGCCATCCTGGACTTCGACCTGTTCCTCTACGACACCCAGCAGGGCTCATTCTCGGGGGCCAACGGCGAGTTCATGCGCTCGGGCCGCTTCGATGACCTGGGCATGTGCCACGCGGCCCTGGGCGCCCTGCTGAAGGGCGCGGACCAGAGCCACCGCGCCACCCGCATGGCGGTCTTCGTCGACGCCGAGGAGGTGGGCAGCGAGACCCCCCAGGGGGCCCGCTCCACCCTGCTGCCCCACACCCTGGAGCGCATCTGCCTGGCCCAGGGTGACGATCGCGAGGGCTTCCTGGCGGCGCTGTCCCACAGCCTGATGGTCAGCGCCGACAACGCCCACGCCATCCACCCGGGCTACGCCGACAAGCAGGACGCCAACCACGCGCCGGTGCTCAACGGCGGGCCGGTGATCAAGGCCCACGCAGCCCGCAAGTACGCCACCGACGCCTGGAGCGCGGCCCAATTCGAGCTGGCCTGCCGCGAGGCGAGCGTGCCCTTCCAGCGCTTCGTCAACCGCTCCGACGTGCGCTCCGGCGGCACCATCGGCTCCATGACCGCCGCCCAGCTCGGGATCCCCGTGGTAGATGTGGGCGCGGCCCAGTGGGCCATGCACTCGGTGCGCGAGACCGCCGGCACCTGGGACCACTGGTACATGGCCCAGGCCATGGCGGCCTTCCTGCTGGGCTGAGCTGGCCGAAAGAGGGAGCGTCGCCCCGCGCACGCGCAGCGGCAGCCGCCCCTCTCCCTGGGTGCGAGCGAGGGGCGGCCGATCCACAGTCTTCGTGCGTTCGCTCCTCCTTCGGCAGCCCGGCGGTCTGCGTGAGATCCGTGGCTTTGCGTGCCAGCCTCGCGACTGGGTTGCCCTTGTCGAGTAGAGCACCGTGCTCTCCACGCACTGAGCTGATCGGCAATTCTCGAGGGGGTGAGCAGTCAAGGATCTGTCAGAGGTATTTTGACTGCTGATGGTTGTTGCGGTTTCGCGAGCGACCTGAGCCCCCGCCATTCACCATCTCGCCAGGCGATCTGATGAACAATGAGGGCTGACCGAAAGAGGGAGCGTCGCTCCGCGCTGGCGACGCTCCCTCGCTCGTCGATGTTGTCGATGCTGTGACTAGTAGGTGGTGAAGGTGATCTCCACCTCGTACCAGGCGGGACCGCTGAAGGGATTGTCATCCCACTCGAGGGTCATGCTGTAGCCGTTGTCCCGCGTGGGGTACTCCAGGATGGTCACCTCGCCGCGCCCCTCGTGCACCTCGAGGCTGATCTCGGCCTCGTCGTAGGGGACCAGCACGTCGTCGGGTTGCTCGGTCACCAGCGCCGAGGAGTCGCAGTCGCAGTCGCGGTTCTCACCGTCCTCCGGCCACAAGGGGTACCACTCGTACTCACGGATGAAGGTGGGCCGAGCGGGCTCCGAGTAGGGCTGGCCCTCGCCGAAGTAGTAGTGCATCCCCGGCGCCGCGTAGTCCAGGTGGTGGTAGTGGGCCTTGTAGGTGCCGATGGTCATGGTGCTGCGGCCGTCGATCTCGTTGACGATCTTGAGCCTGTGCACCGTGGGCTCCGGCTCCTCCTGCTCCAGGTCGGGGATGGAGAAGATGGCGGCGAAGCGGCCGCCCAGGTCCCTGGGTTCGTCACGCCAGGCGCCCACGACCTGCGCCTCCTCGCCCTGATCGAGGTACCAGCTGGCTGCCAGCATGCCCACGCCGCGATCGGCGCTCCAGGGTGAGTACCGGCCAGACAGCTGCCCGCGCCACAGGGGGGTCAGGCTCCTGGCCCGACCCTCGAAGGCGCCACCGACGCCGGAGTCGTACTCGGCCCCGCGGCCCCCGGTGAGCCCTTCGGCTCCCAGGTCGAAGGTCATGAAGTGGCCGAGGAAGATCCCCTCGCCCTGGTCTCGACTCGCGTCACGGTCCGGTGGGCCGTAGTTGCCCCAGAGCAGCCCACTGCGCTCCAGGTCCATGTCATCGGGCAGCTCGATGTCCTGGCTCACGTCCTCACCGCCCAGGTAGTCCGAGGCGGCCAGCCGCAGGCCCTGGTAGTCACCCGTCTCCAGCGCTCGAACCATGGCCTCCTCACCAGGATCGAGCGGCTCCATGCCGCTGTCGCACGCCACAATCGCCGCCCCCGCCCACACCAGGGACAGGAAGCGGATCGGTCCTTCGCTTTTCATCTCGTCACTCCTCTTTCGGTAGCCCGGCGGTCTCCGTGAGACCCGTGGCTTTGCGTCCCAGCCTCGCGACTGGTTTGCCCTTGTCGAGAAGAGCACCATGCTCTCCCGCACTAAGCCGTTCGGCAACCGCCACGCCAGGGCGCAGTCAAAGAAGTGTGAGCAGTATTTGGACTAAAACTACTTGTTGCGATTACGGCCGCGGGGCTTGGTGAAATCGCCGAAGAGCAGCTGGATCTCGACCCCCACCTGCAGGTACACCGCCCAGCCGAAGCCGCTCTCGTGCTCCAGGCCGTCGGCCAGGGTGAGCACCTGGCGGCCGGGGATGTTCAGGTGCAGGAAGGCCAGCCCTTGCACGGCCCAGCCACCCTGGCGGACCAGCGCACCCAGCTCGCCGCGGAAGGGGTAGTAGGGGACCCGCAGCCGATCGTTGTTCTCGCCCACCCAGTTGGTGACACCGACGCCCAGGCCTCCGCCCACGAAGGTGTCGAGGGCGTCCATGCTGTACATCTTGTCGTACTTGATGATCAGGTGGGCGTCGTTGTAGCCGCTGCCGAGCCCGAGCCCGGCCAGGGCCCCGAGGCGGTTGCTGCCGTCGGCCCAGTAGTCGCCTTCTACCCCGATGATCAGGTCGCCGTTGACCTTCTCGATGGAGGTGTCGTCTGCGATCTTCACCTTCTCGCCGGTCTCGTCACCGTTCTCGTCCACGGCGTCGAAGCTGGGGAAGTTGGAGGGATAGGCCCCGGGCCAGACGATGGAGCCCAGCCTGGGGCCGAAGCCATACATGTAGGCGGAGTTGCCGGCCACGGCGGTGGGGGTCCAGGCCAGGGCGGCGAGGAGAGGCAGGCAACCGGAAAGATGCAGCAGGCGCATGGATGCGCTCCCTTGAAGTGGAGCTCCGACGCGGACGGAGCGCGGGAGCGAGGTTCGCAACGCGTGCTGGAACATCATACGGCAAGGCCCCGCTGCAGGCCAGCACCGAACCTCGCCCGGAGATGCGCGTGTCGGAGCCTCCCCACCACCCCCCGCCCCCCCCCCCCCGACCCCGGGCCCCCGGCCTGTAGCTGGCCCGCCACCGCCCCCCCCCCCTGATGTCGGG
>CAZEJJ010000121.1:0-22626 GCA_964512185.1 uncultured Enterobacterales bacterium
TCGCTACGACATGAACCGGCGGCAGGCTTGCCGCCTCTTTCCCGAGCGCTCCTAGCGCGCGACGCCGACACCCTCGGGCAGCCGCGCGGTCACCAGCAGCGGCTCGCCCGGCACCCGCTCGAACAAGGCGAGCGCCTGTTCCAGAATGCTGCGTTGAACGGAGCGATCTCCAGCCACCCCCAGGGGGTGGCCCAGGGGCGTGTCCACGAACAGGGCCCTGGATGGCGCCACCGTCCGCGTCACCTCTTCGAGCTGGGAGATGCCCACGGTGGCGATGCCCGCGCTCTCGATCATGCCCTGCAGCAGCCCCACGGACTGGTTGCACACCGGTCAGACCGGGGTGAGCAGCACAGCCTGCACGCGGTCTTCCAGCAGGGCCTGCACCAGCCGGGGGCCGCTGACCTTCTGCAGCCGCCGCACGGCGGTGATGCTGCCCTGGAAGCTGAAATGCCGCTGCGACAGCGAGCCGAGGCTTCCTTCCGTCACCAGCTGTCCGAGCAGCTCGAAGGGCAGGGCCAGCTGGGGATCCTGCTCGACACCCCTGGAGTCGAAGGCCGCGCTGCGATGGCCCACGCGGGTGGTGGAGAGATCGGCGTCCAGCGGGATCTCGCGGAACGTGAAGTCCCCACCCTTCATGCCCTCGTCGAAGGGCTGCTGGCCGGGAAGGTACAGCCCCGCGGTGGTCACCACCGCCAGGCGGGCCCGAGCCAGGGGCGCCGGCAGCTCGGCCACCGCCCACTCCGCCTTGCGCAGGCGGTAGGTCTTCATGAACAGGCGATACCTGAAGGGAAGGTCCGCCAGGCGGGCCATGGCAGCTCCTACTCGATCTCGCCGGCGTAGTACTGGTCGATGATCTCGCCGCCGGATTGCATGGAGCTGATGACCAGGTTCAGGGCCACCCCCTCGTCCAGGTCGTTGTCGCCCAGCTCCACCACCATCCAGGTGGCCTGCAGCCGACGATGGTGGCCGTCACCCCGCGGCATCACGATGTTGAGATAGTACTGCTCGGGCACGCCCAGCCAGTCCCAGTTGATCTCCGCCGGCTCTTCGAGCCAGGTGCGGTGCACCAGGGCGGGCCCCTGCTCGGTGTCCACCCAGCGCAGGTGGGCGGTGCTCTTGTTGCCCGCCACCAGCCCCAGGGCGTAGTTGATCTCCATGGAGTTGTGCTGGACCATCCAGTCGCAGCCGTGGTCCAGGAAGCAGCCCTCGCCCTCGGTGATCTCGCGCTCGTAGAAGTTGTAGCTGTCCGGGAACAGCTCCATGGGATCCACCGCCACCAGCACATAGGCGGTCTGGTCCACGCTGGCGTCGCCGTCGTTGCCCACCGCGGCGCCGCGCACATCGGACACATCGCGCTCCACGTCATCGAGCGTGTTCACGGTCTCCTGGCTCAGCTGGCTGATGGCGTAGCCCTCCGTGGTCTCGTCCATGCTGTGCTCGAGCCAGGCGTCGAGATTGACCAGCCCGGCCTGGAGGTGGCCCGCTTCCTCGTCGGCGGTGTGCGCGTAGAGGTAGCCACACAGATCATCCAGGTTGGTGGGAGCATCGGGCGGCGGCTTGCAGCCGCCCACGGCGAGTAGAGCCAACAGGGGCAGGGAGTGCTTCATGGAGACAGAGGATAGCGCGAAGCCCGCCAGGGGACAGCCGCGAGTCGAGGACACCGCGGGGCGTCCCCCGTGCAGCCATCTGGTCGGTAGCGAAGGATACAGGTGCCCGAATACAGGCCGGGGGACCGCATCGACACGGTAACGATCCCGCCCGACCTCCGTCTGTGGTGCATACCCAGTTGCTGTTCACGCTGACTCGCCGGAGGCGCTCCATGACCCGCTCCCTCGAAGCCCTGCTGCACGATCCACTCCCCCAGGGGCGGGTGCTGGGCGCCGTGCTGGGCGCCCTGGCGCTGGCCCTGCTGCTCGCGGCGAGCCCCGCCCGCGCCGCCTGTCTGGACCTGGACCACAGCCACCAGTCCTTCAGCGATCTGCTCTCGCGCCACGTGCAGGGCGGCAGGGTGGACTACGACGCCCTGCTGGCCGACCGCTCGAGCCTCGACGCCTACACCGCCAGCCTGGAGGCGGTGTGCGCCGACGACTTCAACAGGTTCTCGGGCAAGCAGCGCGTCGCCTTCTGGATCAACTCCTACAACGCCTACACCCTGCAGCTGATCCTGGACAACTACCCGCTGGAGAGCATCCGGGACATCGGCCTGCTGCCCTACGCCGCCTTCAGGAAGGAGTTCATCCCGCTCCAGGTCCTGGGTGACGATCCGCTCTCACTGGAAGACATCGAGCACGGCCAGCTGCGGGCCAACTTCCACGAACCTCGCGTCCACTTCGCCCTGGTCTGCGCCTCAGAGAGCTGTCCCCCGCTGCGCTCGGAGGCCTATCGGGCGGACGCACTCAGCCCGCAGCTGAACGACCAGGCGCACAGCTTCCTGAACGATCCCACCAAGAACCGGCTGGATGTGGCGGCGGGCACCCTGTACCTCTCCAGGATCTTCGAGTGGTTCAGCGAGGATTTCCTGGCCGCGGACCCCTCCTTGGCGGCCTATGTCGTCCGCTACCTTCCCGAAGACCACATGGCCCTGCTCAACAGCGACAGCCTCAAGATCGAGTTCCTCGACTATGACTGGTCCCTGAACAAGCGATAGAAGAGCACGCCATGTCCCGCAACAAGAAGCTGGCGATCTTCGGTGGCCTGCTGCTGGCCTTCCTGGTGGCCGCCGCCCTGTTGCCCGTGCACGCGTGGATGACCGCCTTCATCGAGTGGGTGCGCGGCGCGGGCTGGATGGGTGCCCTGGGCTTCGGCGTCATCTACATCCTGGCCTGCGTGCTGATGCTGCCCGGCTCCATCCTCACCCTGGGGGCGGGCTTCGTGTACGGACCCGTCTACGGCACACTGCTGGTCTCGCCAGCCTCGGTCATCGGCGCCACCCTGGCCTTCATCCTGGCACGCACCGTGGCCCGCGAGTCCATCGCGGCCAAGGTGGCGGACAACCAGAAGTTCGCCGCCATCGACGCAGCCGTGGGACAGCAGGGCTTCAAGATCGTCGCCTTGATCCGCCTCTCTCCCATCTTCCCCTTCAACCTGCTCAACTACGGGCTGGGGCTCACCAGGGTGTCGCCGTCGGCCTTCGTCGGCGCCAGCTTCCTGGGCATGCTGCCCGGCACCTTCATGTACGTCTACCTGGGCTCCATGGTCACCTCGGTGGCCGACCTGGCCAGCGGCGCCCCGTCGGATGGCGGCTGGGCCCAGACCGCCATGCTGTGGGGCGGACTGGCGGCCACAGTGGTGGTCACGATCTTCATCACCCGCGTCGCCCAGAAGGCCCTCAAGCAGGCCATGGCAGAGCCCGCGGTAGTATAGGAACCTGTAGGTCTATTGGCCGGATACACCCTCGCTGTGCCTCCTGGAGGATGAGATGAGCGCCGCAACAGACAACAGCTTGGAGGTCCGCGCCCCCTTCGATGGCGCCCTGTTGGCGGAGCTCCCCCGGCAGACCGAGGCAGACCTGGAGGCCATGCTGCAGCGCGCCCGCGCCCTGCACCGCGACCGCGACGCCTGGCTGCGCCCCGGCGAGAGGCGGGCCGTCCTGCTGCGCGCCGCCGAGATCGTGGACGAGCGCAAGGAGGAGCTCGCCCGCCAGGCCGCCGCAGAGGGTGGCAAGCCCCTGGTGGACTCCCGGGCGGAGCTCACCCGGGCCGTGAACGGCATCCAGGTGGCCGCCGAGGAGATCCCACGCCTGGTGGGCGAGCAGGTGCCCATGGGGCTCAACGCCGCTTCGCAGGGGACCCTGGCCTACACCTTCTGTGAGCCCCTGGGCGTGGTGGCCGCGGTGAGCGCCTTCAACCACCCCTTCAACCTCATCGTGCACCAGGTGATCACCGCGGTGGCCGCCGGCTGCCCGGTCATCGTCAAGCCCGCCAGCAGCACGCCCCTGTCCTGCCTGGCCCTGGTGGAGATCCTGGCCGAGGCCGGGCTCCCCCCGGGGTGGGCCCAGACCCTGGTGTGCTCCATCCCGGTGGCCGAGAAGCTGGTCACCGACCCGCGCATCGCCTTCTTCAGCTTCATCGGCTCCGCCAAGGTGGGCTGGTACCTGCGCTCCAAGCTCGCTCCAGGTGTGGCCTGCGCGCTGGAGCACGGCGGCGCCGCCCCCGTGCTGGTGGAGCCCGACGCGGATCTCGACGACGCCCTCCCGCGCATCGCCAAGGGCGGCTTCTACCACGCAGGCCAGGTCTGCGTCTCGGTGCAGCGGCTCTTTGTACACCAGCAGGTGCTGGACCGGGTGCTGGTGCCCCTGGTCGAAGCCGCCAAGACGCTGGAGGTGGGCGATCCGCTCGACCCCGAGACCGAGGTGGGGCCCATCATCAGCCACGGCGAAGTGGACCGGGTGCACGCCTGGGTGCAAGAGGCCGTCTCCCTTGGTGGCAAGCTGCTCTGCGGCGGCCACAAGCTCTCCGACAGCTGCTACGCCCCCACCGTGATCCTGGACCCACCGGATGTGGCCCGCGTCTCCCGCGAGGAGATCTTCGGCCCGGTGGTGGTGGTCTACCCCTACTCCGACCGCGAAGAGGCCATCCGCCGCGCCAACCAGCTGGACTTCATCTTCCAGGCCGCGGTGTTCACCCGCAGCCTGGACGTGGCGCTGGACTGCGCCCGCCGCATCGAGGCCACCGCGGTGATGGTCAACCAGCACAGCGCCTTCCGCGTGGACTGGATGCCGTTTGGCGCGCGCAGCAGCTCCGGGCTGCGGCTGGGGGGCATCGGCCACAGCATGCGCGACATGACCGCCGAGAAGCTGGTGGTGGTCCGTTCGCCCTCGGTGTGGCCCTAGGAGCCCCATTGAGCGCGTCGAAGTCCTCCCCTGGCCTCGCTGGATTCCTCGACGAGCTGGCCGCCTTCGGAAACGGCGCCTGCGTGGGCTACGATCTGTGCATGAAGGCCTGCCCGGTGGTGGACCCGGAGGTGCCCATCTCCGAGCTGAATGCGGCGGCCGACGACCCTGCGTCCATGACCGAGCGGGTGCGGCAGTTCGCCATCGACTGCGTGCAGTGCGGCCGCTGCACCACCGCCTGTCCCACCGGCGCGCCCCGCGACCACATGATGCTGCACCTGCGCACCCACATGCCGGATCGCCCCTCCAGGTATACCAGGTACGACCTGCTGCGCGGCGGCCCCGGCACCGAGGCCTGGCACCGCGACCTGCTCAAGGGGCTGTTCCACCTCAAGGCTCGATCGGGCGTGGATCCCCGCCTGCGGCCCCACATCGACAAGACCGCCTACAGGCGCTGCGACACGCTGCTGTACTTCGGCTGCTACGCCTACTCCCACACCAAGAGCCCCACGTACACCCTCGATCTGGCCGAGGCCATCGGCGACGACTTCGAGGTGCTGGGGGGCCTGCGCACCTGCTGCGGCTGGCCCCAGTACCTCTCAGGGCGCCCCGGGCGCGGCCAGGAGCTGCTGGAGGCCCTGGACGGGCTGATCCAGCAGGTGCAGCCCGAGGTGGTGGTCTCCGCCTGCGCCGAGTGCGTGGCCGCCGTGCAGCTGCTGGCCCGCCGCAGCGGGGGAGCCTACGAGTCCATCTCCACCGTGGAGTGGCTGCAGCGCAACCGCGACAAGCTCGACCTCAAGCCCGGCCAGGAGCCCATCGCCTTCCACGACTCCTGCCACCTGTCGCGCAAGATGAACCGCGAGCAGCACGCCCGCGACCTGGCCCGGGGCCTGGTGGATCTGAGAGAGCTGGAGGAGCACGGCCAGGACTCTCTGTGCTGCGGCTACTACGGCTTCGGCCTCAACCCCCACAGAGCCGCAGAGCTGCGAGAGCGACGCCTGGACCAGGTCAAGGCCACCGGGGCCAGCAAGGTGGCGGTGGAGTGCGTCACCTGCATGGAGTCCTACGGTGCGGCCTTCGCGGAGCAGGGCGTCGAGGTTGTGGAGCTCCAGATGCTGGTGCTCGACGCGCTGCGCCCGCGCGAGGGAGGTGGCCGATGACCCGCTACCTGATCATCGGCAACGGCGTGGCCGGCATGGCCGGCGCCCTCGGCATCCGCGAGCTGGACCCCGCGGGCGAGATCACCATCGTGCACGACGAGCCGCACGCCCCCTACTTCCGCGCCGCCATGTCCGAGTGGATGCACGGCCGGATCAGCGACGAGGAGCTGGACGTCAGGCCCGCGGCCCTGGCGGAGCGCCTGGGCCTGAGATCCGTGCAGGCCACAGCCAGCCGCCTGCACCTGGACACCCAGCAGGTGCAGCTGGAAGACGGTGGCAGCCTGCCCTTCGACAAGCTGCTGGTGGCTACGGGCGCCCGGCCCTTCGTTCCTCCCTGGCCAGGGGTCGAGCTGCAGGGCTTCCACGTCTACCGGACCCTGGGAGACTGCGCGCAGATCAAGGCCGCCTGCCTGGCCAGGCCCGAGCTGCCGGCGGTGATCATCGGCGGCGGGATCCTGGGCCTGGAGTTCGCCTACGACGCCAAGGGCCTGGGTGTAGACGCGGTGATGCTGGTGCGCGAGTGCGAGGTGGGGGTGCCCATCTTCTCCGAGGGGGCTGCGGCTCGCATCCTGGCGCGCCTGCGCGACGACGGCGTGCAGGTGCTGCGGGAGACCGAGACCGAGCGCGTCGAGGGGCGGGGCGGGCGCGTGGAGGCGCTGCTCACCGAGGACGGACGCCGCATCCCCTGCTCGGCCGTGGTGGCGGCGGTCGGTGTGCGGGCTGATCTCTCCCTGTTCGAGGGCACGGGCATCGCCATGGGACAGCAGGTGAGCTGCGACGAACATCTCCGCACCAGCCACCCCGCTGTCTACGCCGCCGGCGATGTCTGCCAGGTGCTCGACCCCTCCACTGGCGAGCATGTCCCCACCCGCACCTGGGAGCCCTGCTACTGGCAGGGGCGCGTGGCCGGGGCCAACATGGCGGGCGGCGACGAGCGCTACCTGCCCGGCGCCACCATGAACGCCAGCCTGGTGTACGACCTGCACTACGCCCTGCTGGGCGACTTCCAGGCCGCGGGTCCGGATGTGGAGGAGCTCCTCGCGCCCAACAGCCGGGGTCCCTACGCCTACCGCCGCATCCTGCTGCGCCAGGGTGTGCCCGTAGGCGGCACCTTCATCCAGGATCGCCGCCAGTACCTGGTGTGGCTGGAGCTGATGCGCCGGCAGGTGGACATCTCCGCCCATCGCGAGCGCCTCTTCGACGACCACTTCGATCTCAACCTGCTCCTGCCCCCCGGCGGGCTGGACTACCGGTTCTTCTAGCAGCGCGACCGGAGGCGAACGGGGAAGGGGGAAGGTGCCGGGAAGGGGGAAGGTGCCGGGAAGGGGGGGGAAGGTGTATGGTTTATATTATTTAAAATTTTAAAAATTTTAAAAAAAAAAACCCCACACCTATGCCCTTGCCCCTGCCCTGCCCCCTATGCCCCCCTATGCCCTACCGTGAACCCCTCGGCTAGGGGCAGCCGGCGCCTTCGCAGGCGCCGTCCACGTAGCAGAACTGCACGGAGGGAGGGCCACGGAACCGGCCGTGGCAGTCGCTGCGACAGCGATCGGTGCCGTCGCGGCCGTCGCAGCTCTCGCCCACGTCGCAGACCGAGTCGCCGCAGACGGGCGCGAAGTCGCCGGTGTCCTCCAGCTCGTCGGCGAAGGCGGTGACGAAGTCCTCGAAGGCGTCCACGCGGGTGCTCACGCCGTACTGGGCGCACCAGTAGTCGCCGTAGGAGGTGATGCCGGCCACGTAGGCCACGCCGCTGCGGTAGACGAACATGGGGCCGCCGGAGTCGCCCATGCAAGGTCCGGTGGTGCGCTGCTCGTAGGAGATCTGGGTGTCGGTATCCGAGGTGCCCCAACAGCCGCTCACACCGCAGCCGAAGGCGTCGATGGTGCCGTCCACCTGAAGCTTCACGCCGTAGCCCCCCATCCCGTCGTCGCCAAAACCGGCGAAGTTCACGGTGCTGCCGAGATCCGAGGTGGTGAGCTCATCGGAGGCGGGCAGCTCGGGCACCGGGGTGTAGCCCTCGGTGATGGCGGAGCTCAGCCGGACCAGGCCGATGTCGTTGAGGATGTTCCAGCTGTCGTAGTCGGGGTGGGAGCTGATCTCGGACACGTCGTAGAGGTGGTAGCGCATGTCGGCGCGCGGATCGTCGCCCACGTAGACCGCCATGTCGCTGGCGGACATGCCTTCCAGGCAGTGAGCCGCGGTGAGCACCACGTCTTCCCGGATCAGCGTGCCCGTACAGAAGGGCTCAACGTAGGGGCGCCCGCTGCGGTTCAGCTCGTGCAGCGCCACCACCGCGTCGTGCTCCGCGGCATCGGGAGCGCTGCCGCCCAGGATCTTGCCGCTGGCGTGCTCACCGCTGCCCTCGAGGGGCGTGAGATCCGCTCCGCCGATGTTGCAGCCGACGGCGAAGAGGATCAGGCAAGGGATGCTGGGGTGGCTCATGGTGGCTCCGGTTCTCTGTCGTTCGCGCCCATTGATACCGGACAGCGGCGGCACCCGCCTTCCAGATGACCTGAGTTGACCCCACCCTGACCCCATGGCGACATGCCGCTACAATTGCGCCAGCGCCGCCCTCACCGCCGCGTCGAAGGCCTCCAGTGTGGGAGCCTCCTGCCAGCGCGTCTCCTCGCGCCGATCCCAGGCGTGGTGGGTCTCGATGATCACCGATGGCATCGTGGGACGGCGCAGCATGCGGATGCGCCGGCGGGGCTGGTGGCGGTCAAGGAACACGCCCGGGTGCTCGGCATCTCCCAGGTAGATGTGAGCGTAGTGGTAGCCATCGTAGGGCGAAAATCCAGCCTGGACCATGCGCCCTGCCAACGCGCGGGCCAGCGCCCGGCGGGAGGCCACCAGCGCCTCGGCGCCCTCGTCGGACCACAGCACGGAGAAGCCCTCCTCGCCGTCGTTGTAGGTGCAGCTGAGCCCCTCTCGCGGCTCCCAGGTACCGGGCGCGCCGCGAGCATCCGAGTGCAGGCTGATCAGCAGATCCGCGTCCCACCGCGAGGCCGCCCCGAGGCGCCGGCCATAGCTCACCTGCTCGCCCTCCTGGCGAGCCAGGCGCACCAGGTGACCCGCGGTCTCCAGGCTGGCTGCCAGGTGCTGGGCCACCCGCAGGTTGTGGTCCTGTTCGTCGATGCACAGACAGGAGCTGTTGCCGCTGTTGCCACGGGCGCCATGGCCCGGATCCAGGAACACGCGCAGAGGCTCCGCGGCGGGGGCCTGCAGCAGCGTCAGGGGTGCTTCCGGATCGGGCCAGCTGGCCGGGGGTGGAAGGGCGAGATCCGCAGCCGGCGCGGGCAGCAGGTCCGCAGGCGCCTCCGGGGGCGCGCAGGCCAGCGACAACAGGAGCGAGAGCGTGAACATCAGCATCGACATGCATGACCCCTGGCCCCGATCGACAGTTCCAGCAAACGGAAATCCGGCTTGACGCTGCCCACATCGGCGACTAATCGTGTGTTTACGATGAAGCCGGAAGACAAGATCGCCTGCTGCCCCAGCGAGCCCTGCGAGCCCGACTGCTGCAGCCCCCTGGCCAGCGACGGCGAGCTGGCCAGGCTCGCCAAAGCCCTGGCCCACCCGCTGAGGGTGCGCATCCTGCGCGTGCTGGCCTCGCGCAGCTCCTGCATCTGTGGCGAGCTGGTAGACCTGCTGCCCGTGGCCCAGTCCACCGTCTCCCAGCACCTCAAGGTGCTCAAGGACGCGGGCCTGGTGCAGGGCGAGGTGGACGGTCCACGCACCTGCTACTGCCTCGATCCCCGGGGACTGGCCCTGGTCAAGGACCTGATCTCCAAGCTCTGACCCTCGACAGGCGTGCTTCGGCACGCTCTCTTCTCACCCAGAACCATCGTCTATCGGCGATAGACTATAAAGCCCGGAAAGGAGAACACCATGAACCCGGAGACCATCCGCAAGACCGTGCGCGACACCTACGGCACCCTGGCCCGCCAGCAGTCCGACAGCTGCTGCGGGCCGAGCTGCTGCGGACCCACCATGGGCAGCCAGGAGGTGACCGACACCCTGGGCTACAACAGGGCGGACCTGGAGGATCTGCCGGAGGGCGCCGGCATGAGCCTGGGCTGCGGCAACCCCCAGCTGCTGGCCGCCCTGCAGCCCGGCGAGACCGTGGTGGACCTGGGCAGCGGTGACGGTCTAGACGTGTTCCTGGCCGCGAAGCAGGTGGGGCCCGCCGGCCTCGTCATCGGGGTGGACATGACCCCAGACATGCTGGAGCTCGCCCGCAAGAGCGCCGCCGAGGTGGGGCTGGCCAACGTGGAGTTCCGCATGGGTGAGATCGAGGCCCTGCCCCTGCCCGACTGCAGCGCCGATGTGATCATGTCCAACTGCGTCATCAACCTGTCGGCCGACAAGGAGGCCGTGTACAGCGAGACCTTCCGCGTGCTCAAGTCGGGGGGGAGGCTGGCCATCTCCGACGTGGTCGCCCTCGGCCCCCTGCCCGAGGAGCTGCAGCGGGACCTGGCCGCCCTGGCGGGCTGCGTGGCCGGCGCAGCCCAGGTGAGCGACATCGAGGGCTGGCTGGGCAAGCTGGGCTTCACCGACATCCAGGTGCAGCTGGATCCCCGCAGCCGCGCCTTCATCCAGGAGTGGATGCCGGGCCGCGGGCTGGAGGACCTGGTGGCATCGGCGGCGATCACCGCTCGGAAGCCCTGACAGAACCCGGCACTACTCGAAGTCGATGAGCTGGAACTCCACCCGGCGGTTCCTGGCGCGGCCCGCAGCCGTGCCGTTGTCGGCCACCGGCTGCTCCTCGCCGAAGCCGCTGGCCACCAGGCGCCTGGCGTCCGCTCCGTGCTCCACGAACCAGCGCACCACCGACTCGCTCCGACGCTGGGACAGGTCGAGGTTGTAGTCGTCGTCGCCCTGGTCGTCGGTGTGACCCTGCACCTGCAGGCGCACCTCGGGGAAGGTCTGCAGCAGCCGCAGCGCCTGGCTCAGGACCGTCTCGGAGGAGCGACGGATGACGTCGCTGCCGGTCTCGAAGCGGATGCCCTCGATCACACCGGTGAACTTGACCACCTCTTGCGGGATCTCATCCGGGCAGCCGTCGCCATCCTGGTAGTTGTTGTCGGTCTCCAGCTCGCCCTCGCACTGGTCGTCAGCATCGAGCACACCGTCGCCGTCGTTGTCCACATCGGGGCAGCCGTCGTCGTCCTCGAAGTCGTCTCTGTCCTCGGGCTCGTCGGGGCACTCGTCGTCGGGGTCCGGCAGGCCGTCGTCATCGTTGTCCATGTCGGCGCAGCCGTCCTGGTCGTTGAAGCCGTCCTTGTCTTCGGGCTGGGTGGGGCAGTCGTCGTCCACGTCCAGGATGCCGTCGCCGTCGTTGTCCACATCGGGGCAGCCGTCCTGGTCCTCGAAACCGTCGAGGTCCTCGGGATCGGTGGGGCAGCCGTCTTCGGTGTCCGGAAGCCCGTCGCCATCGGTGTCGGAGGTGACCTCGCGCCGCAGGTCCAGGCCGATGGTCCACTCCACGTTCTGGAACACATCGGAGTGGGCCTCGGTGTCATCGCCGCCGAAGCTGCCCAGCCAGCGCAGGTCGCTGCGCGCGTGCAGAGGGCCCGCGATGTGGAAGCTGACGCCGGGGCCCAGGTTGGCGATGAAGTCCTTGGAGGGGTTCTCGTAGAGGCCATCGTCGTCGCGGCCCGCGTTGGGGGACTCGGAGTCACGGTTGACCTCCACTCGCTGGAAGCCCAGCCCGCCGCCGACAAACAGGTCGAGGCGATGCTCAGGGGTGAAGTGGTAGAGCGCGTTGAGGCGCGGATCCAGCAGGTTGTAGCTGCGACCGCGCAGCCGCGTGGTGGACTGGGCCCAGCCCAGGTCGAGCTCCGCGTCGATGGCGGGGGTGAGCCGCAGGCCCAGCCGGCCCACGAAGGTGGGAGCCGAGCTCAGCAGGCTGTTCTTGCCCACGAAGTAGCCGCCACCCACCAGGCCTCCGGTGGGTGAGACGAAGAAGTCGTCCCCGGCCAGCGCGCTGGAGGCCCACAGGGAGAGCACAGCGGCCGTGAGGAGTGGGAGGGCGTTCTTCATGGCTGACCTCGCGCCGAGAGCGGCTGCCACCTGTAATGCACATGCGTTGCATTGCACGCCCCGTGAAGGGCGACCGCGAGTGATGACGGGCATGAGCGCAGCGCGCCCACAGCGGCGGACAGTTCTCGTCCACCAGCCGGCCAGCCGCCATGCTAGGGGGATCCTCGACCCCGAGGTGGCGGGAGCCCGGTTGAGCAGCCTGATCATCCATCGCAGCACCCGGACAGAGGTCCTGGCCGACCTGTTGGCCCAGCAACTGGCGGCCCACCCTCCGGCCGATCCCTTGGCGCCGGCCCGCGTGGTGGTGGGCAGCCTGGCGATGGAGCGCTGGCTGCGCAACCGTCTGGCCACCGCGCGGGGCATCTGCGCCAACATCGATTTCCCACTGCCCGGGCGAGCCCTGGCCACCCTGGTAGACGAGTCCACGGGTGGTGCCGGCGCCGCCGATCCCTGGTCGCCTGAGCTCATCGCCTGGGCCCTGGCGGCCGAGCTGCCGGAGCTGGTGCAGGAGCCCGGCTTCGCGCCGGCGCGCCGCTACCTCGAAGCGCGAGGTCGACCGCCGCGTCCCGGCCTCGCCCTGGACCGGCACGCCTACGCCTGGTGCCGCCAGGTGGGCGATCTCTTCGACCGCTACAGTCTCTTCCGTCCCGACTGGGTCGCGGCCTGGCTGCGGGGCCGGCAGCCTCCTTCGTTGCCCGACTCACCCCACCTGGGCTGGCAGGCGCTGTGCTGGCAGCGGCTGGCCAGGCGGCTGGACCCCAGCGGTGCCCTGGCGCTGCGGGCAGCCAGCCTGCAGCCGGTCGCAACAAAGCAAGACCCGGTGCATGTCTTCGGCCTCAGCGCCTTGCCGCCGCTGTACCTCGATCTGCTGGGCCGCCTGGCGGCTCAGCGTCGGGTGCACCTCTACGCCTTCGTCCCCTCGCTGCACTTCCTGGGCGATCTGCGCCTGCGGTCCCAGCTGCGCGGCCTGCGGGGTCGCCTCCGGGGCGCGGGCCGGCAGGAGATCCTGGCGGCGATCCAGGATGATCTCGACCGCCAGAACCCCCTGCTCAGCTCCTTCGGGCGCCTGTCCCGCGACTTCCAGCTGGCCCTGGAAGACGTGCATGGAGGCTACCAGGAACCCATCCCCTTCCTGAGCCGGGTGGAGCACCCCCACACCCTCCTGGGCTGGCTGCAGCGAGACATCGGCGACCTCGAGCGCCAGGACACCGCGGGACCAGCAGATCTCTCTACGCGGCAGCTCTCCCCCCACGACCAGAGCCTCAGGGTCCACGCCTGCCACGGCCCCACCCGCCAGGTTGAGCTGCTGCGAGAGGCCCTGCTGGGCCTGCTGGCCGACCACCCCCAGCTCCAGCCCCGCGACATCTTGGTCATGACCCCCGACATCGCCACCTACGCACCGCTTGTGCTGGCTGAGTTCCACCAGGGACGCAGCTGGCCTCGCCCGGCCAGCCACGGCGCCCAGGCCGGCTGGGGGCCCACCGGCGCCCCACGCCTCCCCGTCGCCATCTCCGACCTCGGCCTGCGAGCCCTCAACCCCGTGGCCGACGCCCTGCTGCGCCTGTTGGAGCTGGCCGACGGCCGCGTCACCGCCAGCGCGGTGCTCGACCTGCTGGCCCTCGATCCGGTGCAGCGCCGCTTCGGCCTGTCGGCCCCGGACTTGGACGAGCTGCGCGGCTGGCTGCAGGCCTCCGGTTTTCGCTGGGGCCTGCACGCCGCCGACCGCGCCGCCCACGATCAGCCCCGCGATCTCCAGAACACCCTGCGCTTCGGCCTGGAGCGGCTCGCTCTGGGTGTGGTCAGCCCCGACGAAGGTCCCCCCTGGCAGGGCGTACTGCCGGTGGACCTGGTCGAAGGTGCCGGCGCCGCCCGGCTGGGGCGACTGCTGGCGTTCGCCCGTTGCCTGGAGAACAGCCTGGGAGCCCTGGCGCGCCCCCGCAGCGTGCCCGACTGGCACAGCACCCTCACCAGCTTGATGGATGGCTTCACCCAGCCCGCCTCCAGCGCAGGCTGGCTCACCGAGCAGGTGGTGGAGCAGCTCGACGCCCTGCACGACGACGCCCTGCAGGCCGACTTCCAGCAGCCTCTGCAGCTCGGGACCCTGCGCCAGCTTCTGAGCGGGCGCTTCGATCTCCCCTGCAGCGGAGACCGCCCCATCACCGGTGCAGTCACCCTCAGCGCCATGAGCCCCATGCGCAGCGTGCCCTACCCGGTCATCTGCCTGCTCGGGCTCGACGACGGCGCCTTCCCCCGCCGCTCCGCAGGTGCGGGCTTCGACCTGCTGCGCAGCGCGCCTCGGGTGGGCGACCGCGACCCCCGCGACGAAGACCTCCACCTGTTCCTCGAAGCCCTGCTCTCCGCTCGCAGCCACCTGCAGATCTTCTTCACCGGTCGCGATCCCCACAGCAACGAGCCCCTGCCCCCCGCCACCCCCGTGGCCAGCCTGCTCGATGCCGCCGATGGCTGCTGCCAGCACAGCCAGGGCCGCCCGCCCCGCCAGCAGGTCCTGGTCCAGCACGCCCTGCAGCCCTTCAGCACCGGCAGCTTCCAGGCCCGGCACCCCGGCCGCGCCGCGGACCAGGCGCCCCGTCCGTGGAGCTTCCACCGGGGCATGCGCAGCATGGCGGGCCAGCTGCGACAGGAACGCCAGGGCAGCACGGCCCTGTTCCGAGACGGCCCCCTGCCCGCCGCGTCAGCCACCCAGCTGCAGCTGCAGGAGCTGGTGGGCTTCCTGCGCAAGCCGGTGCGCTCCCTGCTGCAGCGGCGCCTGGGGCTGCACCTCGCCCGCTTCGAGCGCGCCGTGCAGGACCGCGAGCCGGTTGAGCTGGGCGGGCTGGAACGCTGGGGCCTGGGCCACGATCTGCTGCAGCAGGCCGTGGTGGATCCCCAGGGTCAGGCCCAGGCCCTGGCCCGTGCGCGCGCAGCCGGGCAGCTGCCGCTGGGCTCCGCTGGTGTTCGCGCCTTCGATCTGGCCTGGGCCAGGGCGCAGGCCGTGCTGGCGAACGCTGGTGATCTGCTGGCGCTGCCGCGGCACGACGCCCGCGTGCAGGGTCTCCAGCTGGACGGGCTGGAGCTGGCCGGCCGCGTGCAGGGGCTGGGCGACGACGGCACGGTGCTCCTGCTCTGCCCCGACAACCCCGACAAGCCGCGCCACCTGCTGCGGGCCTGGGTGCAGCTGCTGGCGCTGGCCTGCGCCGGCCACCACGCCCGCCGCGCCTGGCTGGTGGGCCCCGAGGACATCACCGCGCTGGCCTGCCCAGAGCAGCCCCAGGCCGCCCTGGGCGCGCTGGTCCAGCTCTACCTCCAGGGCCAGGCACAGCCCTTGCGGCTCTGTGAACGCAGCAGCCATGCCTTCGCCGTGGTGCTGGCGGGCGAGCCGCCGCCCTGGGGCGCGCTCGATCCCGGCGAGCTGCGGCGCGCGCTCTCCAGGGCACGGGCCTGCTGGGAACCGCCGCGGCAGCCCGGGGGCCGCCCCGGCGAATCCGAGGATCCCCACCTGGCAGCCGTCTTCGCCGATGCCCCGCCCTTCCAGCCGAACACAGCCAGCGATCCGGTCCACCCCGAGTTCCTCACCTGCGCGCAGAGCCTCTGGCAGCCGCTGCTCCAGGCCCAGACCGCCGGGGGCTCCCCATGAGCGGGCTGCTGCGCTACTCCCCTACCCTGCCCCTGCAGCCGGGGGTCACCCTCATCGAAGCCAGCGCCGGCACGGGCAAGACCTGGAGCATCAGCAGCCTGGTGGTGCGGCTGCTGGCCGAGCGCGACGACCTGGGCATCGAGCAGCTACTGGTGGTCACCTTCACCAAGGCTGCCACCGCCGAGCTGCGCGACCGGATCCGCGCACGGCTGGCCCAGGCCATCGCGGCGCTGGAGCAGGTGCAGGCCAGCGGCACACGCCCCGACGATCCCGTGCTGGCCCTGCTGGGCGCTGCGGAACCCTCCGCCCACCAGCCGGGAGCCTGGCGGCCCATGCAGGGGGGCCAGCTGGCCCAACGGCTGCGCCGCCTGCGCAGCGCCCGCGACGACTTCGATGCCCACGCCATCAACACCATCCACGGCTTCTGCCAGCAGGTGCTGCAGCTGCACGCCTTCGAGAGCGGCGCCAGCCTCGACCTGGAGCTGCTGGACGACACGGGTCCTCTGCTGGCCGAGATCGTAGACGACTTCCTCTCCCAGCAGCTGCACCAGCTCTCCCCCCGGCACTGCGCCATCCTGGTGGAGCAGGCAGGGCTCGAGCGCGAGCCCCTGCTCAAGCTGGCCAGGGCGCTCGATGCCGCCCGCGATCTCCCGGTGGTGCCCACCCCCATCGACGACTGGCGCCCCTGCCTGCAGCGCTGGGAGCAGCAGCTGGCGATCTTCCAGACCAGCTGGCAGGCCCAAGGCGCCCAGCTGGTGGCGCGCATCGTCGCCGAGACCGGAAAAAAGGGCAAGAAGTCCGGCAAGGCCCTGAGCGGCCGCAGCTACCAGGCCCGGTACACCGCAGGCCACCTGCAGAAGCTCCAGGGCTGGCTCACAGATCCGCACCCGCTGGCCGACGGCGGCCGCCCCTCATGGGCTGCCTACTTCAGCGCCAGCAAGCTCGACTCCGCGCGGGTCGCCGGGGTAGAACCCGCCTTCGCCATCCCCCAGGTGGCCCACGACTGGGAGCGCCTGCTGCAGCTGGGCGGCCAGCTGCTCGAGGCTCCTCGCCGGGCCTTCGCGGCCACGCTGCGTCGCGAGCTGCCGCGCCGACTCGGCCGCCGCCACCAGCAGACCTACGACGACCTGCTGTGCCAGGTGGCCCAGCACGTGCAGGGCCCCCAGGTCAACCCGGCCCTGGTGGCCGCGCTGCGCGAGCGCTTCAGCGTCGCCCTCATCGACGAGTTCCAGGACACCGACCACGTGCAGTGGGCCATCTTCTCGGCCATCTTCGCCGGCTCGCCGCGCCACCAGCTGTTCCTCATCGGCGACCCCAAGCAGGCCATCTACGCCTTCCGTGGCGCGGATGTGTTCGTCTACCGTGACGCCCGCGGGGCTGCCCAGCCCTCCCAGCGCTTCACCATGGCGGTCAACCAGCGCTCCGATGGCCGCTACGTGGCCGCCATGAACGCCCTGTTCCAGCACCGGCCGGGCCTCTTCCTGCTGGACTTCATCGACTACCTGCAGGTGGACTACTCCGCCACGCGCAACCCCTGGGAAGGCCTCGTCTTCGCCGACGAGCGCCCCCCCTTGCAGCTGCGCTGGTTCGACGCCCGCTGCCTGCCCGGCGGCTCCGCGGGTCAGCCACTGGCCAACAAGGCCGAAGCCTGGCGGCTGGTTCCCCAGCTGGTGGCCACCGATCTCGTGGAGCTCTTGCAGGCCCGGCCCGCGCTCCAGCTGCACGACGGCAGCGGCCAGGGCCCGGCCCGTCGACAGCTGCGCCCGCGCGACATCGCCGTGTTGGTGCGCAAGCACAAGCAAGGCCAGCAGGTCATCGAGGCCCTGCGCGCCCGCGGCGTCCCCGCCATCTCCGCCCGCTCCGGCTCGGTCTTCGACACCGAAGAAGCCACCACCCTGGAGCGCTGGCTGGCCGCCCTGGCCGAACCCGGGCGCGACGGGCCGGCCCGGGCCCTGGCCATCACCCCCCTGTTCGGCTGGACCGCCGCCCAGCTAGAGGCCGCGCTGCGAGCCCAGGGCAACCTGGCGGCCGCCAACACCGCCTTCGACTGGACCTCCTGGATCGAGCGCATCGCGTCCTGGCGCCGGGCCATGGAACACAGCGGCTTCGCGGCGGTCTTCCAGCGCCTGCTGGGCGATCCCCAGCTGCTGGCGCGCCTGCTGGCCCTGCCCGACGCCGAGCGCCGCCTGAGCAACCTGCGCCACCTGGCGGAGCTGCTGCACGCAGCGGCCGTGCGCGATCACCTGGGTCCCCAGGGCCTGCTGCTGTGGCTGCGCGACCGCCGCGAGCGAGGCGACTCCGAAAAAGACGCGGTGGCCTTGCGCCTGGAGTCCGAGGCCGACGCGGTGCAGGTGGTCACCCTGCACAAGTCCAAGGGCCTGCAGTACCCGGTGGTCTTCCTGCCCTACCTGTGGGACGGCGCCCTGCTGCACCAGCAGGCCCCTGATCTTCGCTACCACGACACCGCAGGCGGCCAGATCGCCGGCCCGGTGCAGCTGGATCTGCACCTCGACTCCGGGCACCCGGATCGAGTCCGACACAAGAGACAGGCAGAGCTCGAGGTCACCCAGGAGAACCTGCGCCTGCTGTACGTGGCCTTCACCCGCGCCAGGCACCACGCCGTGGCCTACTGGGGCCCCGCCTACAAGGACCTGGCCAGCTCGCCCCTGGCCCTGGTGTTGCACGGCGGCACCGCGGCCACCGACCGGCGAGCCGCGGCGGCCAGGGCCACCACAGCGGCCTTCGGCAGAGGCGGCTCGGCGGCGCCACTGTTGGCGCAGGCCACCGCCGAGCTGGCCGATCTCGGTGCGGCCGGCCACCTGCCCGGCGGCGCTCCCGACGATACGCGGCCGGTCATCGCCGTCCGGGCCTGCGCTCCACCCAACCCGGCAGCCTGGGTGGATCCCGAAGCCGACCGCAGCCTCTCCCTGACCACCCGCAGCTGGGACCACCCCGCGGGCGGCCTGGACCGCAGCTGGCGCCGACTGAGCTACACCGCCCTCACCCGCGGGCACCACGTCGACATCAGCGCGCCGGGCGCCGCCGGGCTGGCTCCCCGACCCGGGGCGCAGCGGGACCACGATCCCACCTCTGCTCCACACCCCGGCATCGAGCCCGCCAGCCTCCCGGCTCCCAGGCCCGCCGAACCCGACGTGCCGCTGCACGAGTTTCCCCGCGGCACCGAGGCGGGCTCCTACGTGCACAAGCTGCTGGAGCTGCTGGACTTCAGCAGCGATCCGCTGCGGGAGCGCCTGCCACCTCATCGTCCCCTGCCGGTGCTGGCGGCGACACTGGGCCGTCGCATGGGTATCGCCGAGCCGCGCTGGCACCAGCTGCTCTGCGATCAGCTGCCCTCCCTGCTGGCCACACCCCTCGGGCCCGGCGCAGGCTCCCTGCAGCTCCGCCAGCTCGCCCCTCCCGACCGGCTCGACGAGCTGGACTTCGACCTGCCCCTCTCCGGGGGCGACCGCTGGCGCCCGGGCATGCCCGCGGCCGCTGTCTCGGGCGAGCAGCTGGCCGAGATCCTGCTGCTGGGGCGTCCCCGCGCCGAAGCTCCCTTCCCGGCCGAGTGGCTGCAGGCCCTGAGCGAGCAGCCCTTCCCAGCCCTCTGCGGCTTCCTCACCGGGAGCATCGACCTGGCCTGGCGTGCCGGCCGGGGTCCCAGCGCCACCTGGTTCATCTGCGACTACAAGACCAACCGCCTGGGTCCCCGCCCGGCTCCCGGGCAGCCCGCCCGCTCCCTGCCAGGGCACTACAGCCAGCCCTGGCTGCGCCGCGAGATGGCCCGCCACAGCTACTTCCTGCAGTACCATCTCTACCTGGTGGCCTTCCATCGCTACCTGGCCTCGCGCCTGGGCAGCGCCTACCACTACGACCGTCACATGGGCGGCGCGGTCTACCTGTTCCTGCGCGGCCTGCCGGGCCCGGATGTCAGCCCCGACGCCCACGGCCAGGTACAGGGTGTCTTCACCGACAAGCCCCCCTTCCGGGTCATCCAGGCCCTGTCGCGGCTGTTCGACGGGCCGGGGGGGGCGCGCCCATGAGCCAGCTGCCCCTGGTGCTCGACAACGGCGCCCTGGCCGGGCGGGCGCTGCCCTTCGTCGAAGCTGGCGCGCTGGCGGCGGTGGACCTGCAGGTGGTGGACCTGCTGGCAGCACGGGTAGGGGTCAGCGACGCCGAGGTGCTCCTGGGCCTGGCCTTCGCGGTGCGCGCCACCCGGGTGGGGCATGTGGGGGTGGACCTGGCGCGCCTGCCCACCAGCCTGGCGGTCCAGCCCCAGGGGGCCGACCGCCTGCCTGCCGCGCCCCTGCCCTGGCCCGCCGACCCCGCAGCCTGGGCCGCCGCCGTGCGGGCCTGCGAGGCCCTCGTGCAACCCCCCCAGGCCCACCGGTCACCCTTCGTCGCCCACGGCGGCCTGGTGCTGCCCCGCCGCTACTGGCGCTACCAGCGGCGCCTGCAACAGGCCCTGCTCGCTCGCGCCCAGCAGCCCGAGCCCGGTGTGGGGCGCGACAAGCTGGGGCGCCCCCTGGGCGCGGTGGACTGCGGGCTGCTGTGCGCCGGCCTGGACCGGCTCTTCCCGGGCACCGCTCACCAGGGCGACCGCCAGCGCCTGGGCGCCAGCATGGCCGTGCTGCGTCCCCTGTCGGTGCTCTCGGGTGGGCCGGGCACCGGCAAGACCTGGACGGTGAAGAAGGTGCTGGCCCTGCTGCGCGAGCAGTGGCAGGCGGCCGGCGGCGGCGATCCCACCGTGGCCCTGGCAGCGCCCACGGGCAAGGCCGCGGTGCGCATGCTGCAGGCCATCGCCGAGGGCCTCGATGAGATCGACCTGGATCTCGACACCCGCGAGTGGTTGCGCGGCCTGCAGGCCTGCACCCTGCATCGCCTGCTGGGCTACAACCCCGCCCAGCCCACCCGCTTCCGCCACGGTGTGGATCAGCCCCTGCCCCAGCAGGTGGTGGTGGTGGACGAAGCGTCCATGGTGGACCTGGCTCTGATGTGCAAGCTGGTCGAAGCGGTGGATCCAGGCGCGCGCCTGGTGCTGCTGGGAGATCCCCACCAGCTGGCCAGCGTCGAGGCGGGCACCGTGCTGGCCGACATCACCTCGGGCACCGGCCCCCAGGGGGTGCGGGTGTCGCCGCGCCTGGCAGCGCGCCTGCAGGCAATCGACGGCCCCGAAGCTCTGGGTGAGCTGCCCGTGGAACCCGCCGCCCCGGCCATCGCCGATGGCATCATGCACTTCGTCAAGCCCTACCGCACCCAGGCGGGCAGCGGCCTGCAGCAGGTGGCCTACGCCATCGCCGGTGGCCAGCATGCCCGGGCCGTGGCCTGGCTGGGGGGCGAGCCAGTTGGCGGCGTGGCGCCCTTCAGCGACCTGGCCCTGCTGCCCCACGACGCCGAAGGTCGGCTGTCCACCCGCGCCAGCGCGCTCTTGGTGGGGTCCTACGCGGCCACCCTGGAGCTGCTGCTGGCTGGCCCCGCGCCCAGCCAGACCCTGCCCGAGCACCACGCCGCCGCGCTGCGGCACTTCGAGCGCTTCAGGGTGCTCACTCCCCATCGCCGCGGCCAGCTGGGCGTGGCGGGGCTCAACCGCGCCATCACCGCGGCCCTGGCCGAGCAGCTGGCCGGGCGCATGGATCCCTCGGGCAGCTGGTGGATCGGCCGCCCGGTGCTGGTCTCACGCAACAGCTACGACACCGGCCGCATGAACGGCGACGTGGGGCTGGTGGTGCCGGGTCTGGGCGAGCAGGGTCCGCGGGTGGTCTTCCCCGGCTCCACGCCCGGCAGCGTCGAATACCTGGCGGCCTCGCGCATGCCGCCCTGCGAGACCGTGTTCGCCATGACCATCCACAAGAGCCAGGGCTCGCAGTTCGAGCACTGCGCCATCGTGCTGCCCGCCCAGCGCACGCCGCTGCTCAGCCGCGAGCTCGTGTACACAGCGCTCACCCGGGCCTCGGCGCGGGTCACCGTGGTGGGCGATCTGCGGGTGCTGGCCCAGGCCCTGGAGCACCCGGTGGAGCGGGCGTCCACCCTGGGTCCGCTGCTGTGGGAGGCGCCGGAGTAGATCAGCGCTTGGACGTGGCGCGCAGCACTCCGCGGCCGGGCTCGCGGCTGGGGCGCAGCACCTCGATGCGGGCGTCATCGGGGCACTGGTGGAGCGCGCGTCCACCCTGGGTCCGCTGCTGTGGGAGGCGCCGGAGTAGATCAGCGCTTGGACGTGGCGCGCAGCACTCCGCGGCCGGGCTCGCGGCTGGGGCGCAGCACCTCGATGCGGGCGTCATCGGGGCACTGAGGGCAGCCCTTGCAGGCCCAGGAGCGCCACTTCTGCCGCGCCACGAACACCAGGCACAGCTCGTAGTGCTGGCAGGCGAAGGCCCGCGGCGGCACGATGACGGCGTCTTCGGGGGGCAGGAACTTGCGGGGGCCGAATCGTGTGGACATGCCCCATGCTACCGCCTCTGGGACGACCTGGGGGGACAAGTTCTGTCCGGGTGACACAGATCGCGAAAAATGGCGCGGGGCGGGGCGCGAGGAGTGCCTCAGGTCAGAGGCGCGTGTCCGATACTGCGAGGGAGGGGGCCCCGGCCCCGCGCAGTCGACAGACCCCCGCGATGGGCCAGGGCTTCCCGGTGCGGGCTCGGAGTACAGCTACGAAGCGCGGGCGCGCATTCGTGGGGAGGCTGAGCGGCAGGGTGGGCACGAGTGCGCGGTTTGGAGGGCGAAAGCGAGCATTCGAGGGGAGGCTGAGCGACAGGGTGGGCCCCGATGCGCGTCCAGGAGCCTGTAGGGCATAGGCGGCGCGGATCCTGCGAACGCAGGGATCCGTGACGCCGGTGCCGAATCCTGGCGAGCGGCTCGAGGCGACCGCGGATGGGGGTCCGGCGCAGTATCGTCGGCTGAAGGCGTCCGTAACGGGTGGCTTCAGCACGTCAATTGCTACACACGTGTCGTCAATGCGAGCC
>CAZEJJ010000122.1:0-22440 GCA_964512185.1 uncultured Enterobacterales bacterium
TCGGGCGCTGCAAGCAGGACGCGTCGCAGTAGGCACTGGTGGGTCGCAGTAGACAAGAGCTTTCCCGAGGGCTCCTAGGGCGATGCCTGCTCCTGGGCCACCCTCTAGGGCTCGGCGAACCAGGTGCTTCCGCTGCTGCCGATGGAGACCTGGAAGGTGCTGGTCTGGGTGTGGGTGAGGTAGCGGCACCAGTTGCCGGACGGGGACACCGATCCCATCTCGCTGAGCTCCGTGCGCCAGTAGCTGCTGGTCAGCACGGCTCCCCGGTACCAGGGGTATCCGACCCGGGGAAACCACCACTGCCAGCTGGTGTCGACCTGGACGACGCTGTTCAGCGCCCAGACCATGCTGGGCAGGAACCAGGAGCCGGCGACGCGGCAGCCCGGGTCCACGGTCACCTCGCCGCGGGCCAGGCTTGGCCCTGACCAGCTGCGGCTGCCGCGCAGGTTGTGGTAGGTCCAGGCGTCGGTCATGCTCCGCACCCACCAGCTGCAGGTGCTCCGGGCGGCGGTGGTGTCCCACGAGTAGGTGCCCGTGGGTAGGACCTGCAGCGTGCCCCAGACGGAGGGCGCCTCCACGCGGTGAGAGCGGTGTACGGTGGTGTCCGTGTTCATGCGCGAGCCCGTCCAGCAGGTATCCACGCTGAGCCGTTCGTGGTGCCGCATCCACATCTGGCCCCCGTGCACCTTGCTGCGCACGCCACCGGGGTGGCAGCTGACGTCCCAGCAGTCGTCGTCTTCACAGTCGATCAGGGCGTCGTCGTCGTTGTCCAATCCATCGGAGCAGTCCCTCTCCTCGCAGAAGGGATCGTCGATGCAGTCGCCGTCTTCGCAGTCGATCAGCCCGTCTCCGTCATCATCGAGCCCGTCGGAGCAGTCGGTCTCCGGGTCGGTGTCCGTGTCCGCATCGGTGTCTGCGTCGGCGTCCGCATCGGTGTCTGCATCGGCGTCCGCATCGGTGTCTGCATCGGTGTCCGTGTCCGCATCGGTGTCTGCGTCGGCGTCCGCATCGGTGTCGGCGTCCACATCGGTGTCGGCGTCCACATCGGTGTCCGTGTCCGCTTCCGGTGGGGTGCTGTCCCCGGGCTTGGGTTCGCAGCCAGTGGCCGGCGAGATCCCGCTGCAGAGCAGCAATGCGAAGACGGCGAAACGTGGCTGTGTGCCCATGCTCTCCCTCGACGTGGAAGCGTAGCACACGGGATGTTCCCCCAGGTGAGGATTCGGGGTGGCGCCTTGTCGGCCTCCTAACCCGGCAACCAGCCGATCCCCGAGCTGATGAAGAAGCTGGACAGCGGGGTGCTCGCTCCCCCGGCTTCGGGCTCGAAGACGATGTCGGTCAGCTCCAGCTCGCCCAGCGAAGGGTACTCGCCCCAGTCGGTGGCGTCGCCGGTGGGGGTGACGGTGAGCTGCACCTCGCCGCTGACTGCCTGCCAGCTGGCCTCTACGACGGTCTCGTATTCGAGCACATCGCCGCAGGTGATGTGGGTCAGGTGCTCGCCGCGCTCCACATGCAGGCTCAGCGCCGGATCGGGCAGGCTCCAGGAGAAGCTGGTGGCCTCGCCGGCGGTGTGGGCAGCCTCGGCTACGCCTTCGGTGCGGAAGAACATGGCCAACGTGTCATCCGGCTTCCAGGCGTAGAGCACCACGTCGGCGCAGCCTCCCTGGTCCTCGAGCTCCGACTCGAAGCCCGCGGGCAGGGCCTCTCCGGCCGCGGTGTCGCCTGTGTCTTCCAGCGGAGCGGTGTCCTTGACCGAGAAGCAGGCCGTCAGCAGCAGGGGGAGCAAGTGAACGCTCATGGAAACCTCCAGGGTCAGCGCCAGACAAGTATCTTCACCAGGAACTCCAGGCCGCTCCACCAGCCCAGCAGGGCGAAGCGCAGCAGGCGCCGCCAGCCATAGCGGCGCAGCTGGGTGCGGCGCGCCCGAGCGCTCAGGAAGGGCACGGTGTACAGCCACAAGAGTCGCAGATAGAAGCCCAGCCGGCTCATGTGGCGCGGTGTCTCGTGCAGGCGCAGCAGGTCGTGGCGCCACCAGCCGCCGGCGCCCGGGCCCAGGGGCGGCGGGGAGGCCTCGGGATCGGTGCCCGGCAGCGCCGTCGCGGTGGCGAAGGTGGCGAAGGCGATGGCGCGCTCGCGCAGGTAGCGGGCCAGGGCCCGGAAGCGGGCGGGCTCCCAGTGGGGCTGCACGATGAACAGGGCGAAGACCTCGATGTCCAGCTCGCGGCAGAGCTCCAGGCAGCGCTCGTTGTCGGCCGCGCTGGAGCTCTTGTTCATCTCTGCCAGCTCGTCGTCGTCCAGGGACTCGAAGCCCACGATGAGCCCGGTGAGCCCGATGCGTCGCAGCTCGGCCATCAGCTCGGGATGGGCCACCGCGAAGCTGGCGCTGCCGTAGGCGATGAGCTGCTTGTCCAGCCCTCGCTCGTCCATGCGCCGGCAGAACTCCCGCACCCTGGCCGGGGAGCTCAGGAAGTTGTCGTCCAGCAGGAAGACGTTGCGCACGGGCAGCCCGGCGATCTCCTCCACCACCTGCTCCATGGGGCGGGGGCCATAGCGCCCGCCGTGCTGCCGGGTGCAGAAGCAGAAGCTGCAGCGCTCGGTGCAGCCGAAGGCGGTCTTCACCGAGGCACAGCGCTGGTAGTACATGTAGAAGTAGCGCTCGGGCTGCTGGGCCAGCAGGACGCGCCGCGGGATGGGCAGCGCCGCGGGATCGAGGGGTGCCGAGGGGTTGCGACGCCAGCCGCCGGCGCCGCCAGGGAAGCAGCCGCCGGAGACCTCGTCGTAGCGCTCGCCTGCCGCAACGCGCCGCAGCACCGCGGCCACCGCGCGCAGCTGATCCGCGAAGAACACCCCGTGCACCCCCGCGGTGCAGAAGTGCTCGGGCACCACCTCGGCGTGGGGGCCGCCCACGAACACCAGCGGAGGCTCGGGCAGGGAGGCCAGGTCGCGGGCCAGCAGGGCCACGCCGTCCACGTTGGTGACGAAGGCGGTGATCAGCACCACCTGCGCCCGCAGCTCGTCGGCGACCAGCCGTGGATCGCGGCGGTCCAGCATGCCGTCCAGCAGCGTGACCTCGTGCTCGGGCAGCACGGTGTACAGGTACTCCAGCTCCAGCGGCTCGCAGGTGATCAGCCGCTCCATGCGGATGGTCTGCGGCTCGGGGCGCGGCTTGTAGGCCAGCACGCGCAGGGGCGGGCTCATGGCTGCTCGCGGAAGACGTGGGCCTCTGGAAAGCTGGCCTGGTACTCCAGCATGCCGCGGAAGCCGCGCAGCAGGGCGCGCACCGGGCGCGAGCGGTGGTAGCCGAACATGTGGCGGCTCACCGGCTCGCCGCCCATGCGGGTCTTGCCCACCTCCGCGGTCTGGCCCAGGTCCACGTGCCGGGCGCCGTCGTCGATGGCCTCGCGCAGCACGCAGGCCAGGATGTTGCCGTGCAGGCGCAGCCGCTGCTGGTGCTCGTAGTCCATGCCCACCATGAAGAAGCGCAGGCTGCCCGCCGCGGAGTGCACGATGTGCCAGCCCAGCAGGTGCCCGCGCAGCCGGTGGGTGGTGAGGGTGAATTGGCCGGGGAGGGCCGCGAAGAGATCGGCGTCCAGGCGCTCCAGCCGTGCGGCGCTGCGCTGGAGCACCGCCAGGTACTGCTGGTACATCTGCTCGTCGAAGCGCGAGCAGGGCCCGCGCTCGGAGCGCACCTGTGACCAGGGCTGCTGCAGCTTGCGCAGGCGCCGCCGGTAGGGGGAGCGCAGGGCTGCCAGGTAGGCCTCCCAGCTGTCGAAGCTCCGCTGCAGCTCGATGGAGGGCAGGGTGTGGCCCCAGGCGGCGCTCGGCAGATCCAGCCGCTGCTCCAGGTTCAGACCCAGCACGAGCCCCTGCTGCTGGGGCAGCAGGCTGGCCAGCAGGGCCTGCTGGTCGATCGCGCTGCCCAGCAGTCCGGGGGAGGACTGGGAGCATGGCACGCCCACCACCTGCATGCGCAGCGGGCTGGGCAGGCCCGAGAAGGTGAGCAGGTCGAGCCGGGTGCTGTACAGCACGGCCCCCGCCACCAGCCGACCATCGCGCCACAGCTCGTGGTAGCGCTGCTGGCAGGGGTTGTGGCGCTCCAGCAGCCGCAGGAAATCGCGGCGCTGGAAGGGGCTGGTGGCCAGCTCGTCCCAGCCCGAGCCCAGCTGCTCGGCGCGCTCCAGCCGGCGCGGGTTGGAGTGCAGGGGGGCGCGCGGCTGCTCGGGCTGCGCGCGGGGGCGCCCGCGGCCGGAGCTGGCCCGTGGCGAGAGTGGACCTTCGAAGACGCAGTAGCGGCGGTGGGGCTCGGGTCTCTTGCCCTGAGCTCGCTCCAGGTAGCGCAGGGTGAGGGCCAGGCTGCGCTGGTTCTCCTCGAAGATGAAGCCCCCCTCGGTCTGCGGATAGCCGGCCCTCTCCACCTCTTCGATCATGCGCAGGATCAGCGCCAGGTCCACCCGTCGGCTGCGGCAGTCGGGGTGCACGGCGATCTCGGTGAGGCGGGCGGTGCGGATGGGATCCTGCAGGCGGTAGCGCAGCAGGTGCCGCAGCCCAAGCTCGCCGTCCCGGGAGGTGAGCTCGTTGAAGTCGGGGTACCAGAGCAAGAAGCCCACCGGGCGTCCGTTCTCCTCGGCCACCAGGAAGTGCTCGTCGCGCAGCAGGTGGCGGAAGGGCCAGAACAGCTCGTAGTCCTCGGCTGCGGTGCGGTCGGCCCAGAAGGGGTGTTTCTGGAAGCAGGCGTTGTTCAGGTCGGTGTAGATGTCCACGTCGCGGGCGAAGTTGTCCCGGTCCATGCAGCGCACCCGCAGGTCGCCGGCGGAGAACCTGGGGGCCAGGCGGCGCCGCAGCTCGAAGAAGTGGCGCGACTCGAAGCGGTAGCTCAGCATGCTGCGGGCTGGCAGCTGGTTGAAGTAGTCCAGGTAGTAGGGGGGCGTGTAGGGCAGCCCGAACACCGGGGCCTGGTGGAAGCAGCTGGCCAGGAAGCCGCAGCCGTAGTTCAGGTGGCCGTTGAGGCCCACCACCAGCTGGGGCACACCCGGGTGCATGGCCCGCGCCTTGAGGCGGATGGCATCGAGCACGCCGGAGAGGTCGGGCAGGGCCTCGAAGAAGGCCACCTGCACGTAGTCGGGCAGCTTGCGGTCGTGGATCAGGGCGAAGCGCCCCACCGTCCGTCGCCCCTGGCGCATCAGGAAGGGCGCCACCGAGGCGTGATCGTGGAAGGCCGTGGGGCCCTCCACCAGCATGCGCATCACCTCGTCTTCGGTGGATCGATGCAGGGGCAGGTCGCGGTAGACCCGGGCGCCCGCGCGGTAGAAGGTCTTGAGCTGACGGCCCTCGGCCCGCTGCAGCGAGATCATTCGAAGAGCTCCGCCGCCGGCTCGAAGCCCAGGAAGCGGGTGTAGGCCGAGGCGCAGTAGGAGCCGGCCTGCCCGAAGGCCAGCAGATCGCCCGGCCGCGCGCTGGGCAGGGGCAGCTCGCGGGCCAGGAAGTCGCGGGAGTAGGTGGAGCAGCCGTAGACGGCAGACGAGACAGGCTGGCCCGGCACGCGCCCCTTGGCGGGCAGCAGGGCTACGGGGTGCCAGGAGTCGTCGGGGTAGAGCAGCGGACGGGTGAACTGGGCCGAGGAGGCGTTGACGCCCACCAGCTGCCGTCCGTCGCGCTGCTTCACGTCGGTGACGCGGCACACGAAGTGTCCCGCCTCGGCGCCGATGATGCGACCCGGCTCGAGGATGAGCTGGATGCTGCGGCCCAGCCTGGCGGAGAGCGCGGCCATCAGTGGGCTGACCCAGCGGCCGTAGGCCTCGAGATCGAAGGCCTGTCCCTGGGCGGAGGGCGCCCCGAAGCCGCCGCCGAAGTCCAGGTAGTCCAGCGCGGGGAACAGGTCCGCCAGGCGCACGATCTGTTCGTAGCACTCCTGGAAGTAGCTCAGCTCGTGCAGATCGGTGCCCAGGTAGAGGTGCAGTCCCCGGATGGCGGTGGAGCCCGCCAGGGCCTCGATCTCGGCCACGTCGAGGCCCAGGCGGCTGCCGGTGCCCAGGTAGAGGCCGCCGCGGGTGGCGCACGGCGCCACCAGGCCGCCGATGTTGCAGCGGATACCCACCGGCTGTTGGGGGAACAGGCGCCGCCACAGCTGCAGCTGGCCCAGGGAGTCCAGGTTCAGGATCAGCCCCAGGCCCTGCACGCGCCGCAGCAGCGGCTCGTCCATGGCGGAGGCGGTGAACACCGTATTGCCGGCCTTGAAACCCTGCTTCAATGCCACGTCAAGGTGCCCCGGGGAGTTGACGAAGACCCCCAGCCCCTCCTCGAGCACGGTGCGCAGGAAGATCGGGTGGGCGTTGGCCATGGTGGCGTGGCAGACCAGCTTGGGCTCATAGGGCAGGGCCACGAAGCGGCGGCACTGGGCGCGGATGGTGGCCAGGTCGTAGCGATAGAACGGCCCCGCGTGGCTCGCTGCCAGGCTGCGGATGCGCTGCTGGGTGCCGGCTTCCATGGTGCCGCGCTCACTCCGGGGCATGGCGGACGCAGCAGGGTAGCCGGGGGCCGCCCCGCCCTCAAGCGCGTCGCGGCCTAGCGACAGGACTGGGTGGTGCTGCTGGTGTACTCGGTGCAGCTGGTCCAGCCCGTGCTGCAGCTGGTGAGGTAGTCGTCGGTGTACCCACAGCGCTGCACGCTGTCGACCCAGCCGGCGTAGGTGGTGCAGGCCGGCCAGCCACCGCAGCTGCCGCGGCTAGTGTACATCTGGTCGTTGTTGCCGTTGCAGTCGTAGTCGTAGGAACCGTCCCCGCGGTCGGTGGTGAAGTAGCCGGCCTGGGCGGGGTTGGCGTCGGCGTTGCTGTCGTAGCAGTCCTCGTCGTTGGAGACGTGGCCCGAGGGCTGACTGCAGGCGCTGGTGCTGCTGCTGCTGTCGCCGTAGCCGTCGCCGTCGCCATCGGCGTAGAAGGTGGAGGTGCCCGTGACGCCGCTGTCGTCGTCGTCGCTCAGGCCGTCACAGTCGTCATCGTAGCCATTGCAGGTCTCGGTGGCCCCCGGATGGATGGTGGCCATGCCGTCGTTGCAGTCGCTGTCGTCGGCCAGGTAGCCGCTCGGCGCTGAGCAGGAGTCCACGCTGGCTGAGGAGCTGCCGTAGCCGTCGCCATCGCCGTCGGGATGCCAGGTGGAGGTGCCGGTGACCGAGCTGTCGGCGTCGTCGCTCAGGCCGTCGCAGTCGTTGTCCACCCCGTCGCAGATCTCGGTGGCGCCGGGGTGCACGGCGCTGTCGGCGTCGTCACAGTCGCTGGAGTCGGAGACATGGCCGGAGGGAGCGGAGCAGGCCGTGGTGGTGCTGGAGGCGTCGCCGTAGCCGTCGCCGTCCGCGTCGGCGTACCAGGTGGAGGCGTCGGTGGCGTCGTCTTCGTCGGTGGTGCCGTCGCAGTCGTCGTCGTCGCCGTCGCAGGTCTCGATGGCACCCGGGTGGGTGCTCGCGTCACCGTCGTCGCAGTCGCTGGAGTCGGAGACGTAGCCGGAGGGCTGGCTGCAGGCGGTCTGGTCGAAGCTGGCGTTGCCGTAGCCGTCGCCGTCCGCGTCGGCGTACCAGGTGGGAGCGTCGGAGGCGTCGTCTTCGTCGGTGGCGCCGTCGCAGTCGTCGTCGATGCCGTTGCAGGTCTCGGTGGCGCCGGGGTTCACCGCGGGGTCCGCGTCGTCGCAGTCGCCCCCGTCTTCCGTGTAGTGATCGCCGTCGTCGTCGTAGGCGGAGGTGCCCTCGTCCACCGTACCGTCGCAGTCGTTGTCCACCCCGTCGGCGCTCTCGCTGGCGCCGGGGTTGGCGCTGGCGTCGGCGTCGTCGCAGTCGCCGCTGGCCACATGCCCGCAGCTGAACTCCACGCTGCCGGCGCAGCTGCCGGACTCGCAGTAGCAGTCGCCGTCGTCGTCGTAGCAGGAGGTGCCCTCGTCGGCCACGCCGCTGCAGTCGTTGTCCACCCCGTCGCAGGTCTCCGCGGCGCTGGGGTGGATGGCCGCGTCGTCGTCGTCGCAGTCGCCCGTGTCCAGGCTGGAACAGGCCGAGTTGGCCGAGCCGGTACAGCTCCCCGACGGGTTGGGGAACTCGCAGTAGCAGTCGCCGTCGTCGTCGTAGCAGCTGGTGCCCTCGTCGACGGTGCCGTCGCAGTCGTCGTCCACCTCGTTGCAGCTCTCCTCGGCGCCGGGGTACACGTCGGGATCGGTGTCGTCACAGTCGCCCTCGTCCTCGGTCAGGCCGTCCAGGTCGTTGTCGATGGAGGTGTCCGACCACACCTCGAAGCTGGTGGAGGCGCCGGCGGTGTTGGCGTCGAGATCCTCCACCTCGAACAGCAGCTGGTGGGCATCGCTCACCCCTTCGAGCAGGTCGGGGGCCACGCTGAGCACCGCCTCGCAGCTGGCAACGCCCGTCGCGTCGGGCACCAGGTCCACGCAGAGATCGCCGTCGAGGTCGGAGCTGATGTGCACCAGCAGGTCCTCGGGCAGGTCCTGCGGATCCTCCACCAGGGCCTGCAGCTCGAAGCTCTCGTCCTGCACTCCATGTTCGTCCTCTGTGGGGTGCAGGATGGTGACGGTGGGCAGCTCGTCGGCCTCGCCGATGGTGATGGTGACCTCGTCGGAGCCCACAGAGTTGTCGCTGTCGGCGGCGGTGAGCTTCACCAGGTGGCTGCCCTGGGACAGATCCGCGGTGACCAGGTTGACCAGCCCCTCGTCTTCGGCCAGGAAGCCCTCTTCGAGGGTGCCGTCGAGGCTGCTGGTCCACGCCAGGGTGATCTCGGCGGTGGGCGTGGTGTCGTCTTCCACCGTGGCGGTGAAGGTGATGAGCTCGCCTTCGGCCAGCACCGCGCCGTCGGCGGGGCTCCAGATGACCACCTGGGGGCCCTCGTTGGGGGTGCGCATGATGCTGGTCTCGTTGCCGCCGCACGAAGCGGCGAACAGGGCGATGATGGTGGGCGCGAGCTGGCGCATGGCTGGCTCCTCCTCGAGGGCGCAGGGATGGTAGCCGTCCCGACAGCGAGGGACAATCATGGATTCTTCGAATCTGGAGGGCGACTGGACCGAGGAGCTCTACCAGTAGCCTCGATCCTTGAGCAGCTGCCTGAACGCTGGATCATCGATGGGAGCTCCGGTCTCCAGGGGCTCTCCGCAGGACTGGATCCAGCGCACCAGCTCGCCGCGCAGCGCCTCGGCCACGGCGGGCTGCTCCTGGAGCTTGTCGGTTCCTTCCAAGGGATCCGCGCGGTGCTCGTACAGGCCGAAGCGCTGGGCATCCAGGGGGGCGTAGGGCATCGCCCTGAGCAGCTCCGCCAGCGGCAGGCCCTGGTCGCGAAAGACCAGCCGGTGCTCGGCGCTGCGGACAGCCAGCTGCGGTCCTGCGCCTGTCTGGAAGATGAGGCGGGGGCTGGCGGCGGGCTCCAGCAGGCTGCGACCGGCGATGCCGGCGGGAGGCTGGGCCTGGGCGATGGCCAGCAGCGTGGGAGCGATGTCGATGGACTGGGCGGTATCCGCGCGCAGCGTGCCCGCCTGTTCGGGTGGCAGGCCCGCGCCCCACAGCAGCAGCGGGATCCGCGTGCTGGAGTCCGTCAGGCGCGCCTCGTCACCCCGCGGGGAGGTGGCCGGCAGGCCAGGGTGGTGGCCCGCGGTGACCAGCAGGAAGCTGTCGTCCAGGACGCCGGCCTGGTCCAGGGAGTCCAGCAGGCGACCCAGCTGGGCATCCTGCTCCGCCAGGTCGCTGCCGGGGCTCTGGATGGTGAGCAGGAAGGGCTCTCGGGCCTGCTGGGACACCCAGTCTGCAGCGGCGCCCACCTGCGCGGCCGGCGACGCCTCGCTCTGCTGGTAGACCGCCATGCCCTGGTCGAAGCCGCCGCCGGGCTGCGCCGGGATCCCCGCCACGAAGGCGGCGGTGCTGTAGCTGTAGTAGCCGAGGACCTCGGCCACGACGATGGCGGTGTCGGGCAGGGTGTACGCCTCCGGCTCGGCAGGGTGGAGATCGAGCAGGTGGCGCCCGGTGAGCATGCTCGCCAGCGAGGAGCGCGGGGTGTTGGCCTGGCTGAAGGCCTGCTGGAACAGCGCGCCCTCGGCGGACAGGCGCTGGAGGTTGGGGGCGGAGGTGGCGGTCGCGGCGGGCAGGGCGTCGAAGGAGATGACGACGATGTTGGGTGTGGGCGGGGGCGTGCGGCCATCGCAGCCCGCCAGGCCAGCCAGCAGCAACAGGCTGGCCGCCCAGCAGGTGGTCGCTGGCGTGGAGGATCCTGCTCGGACCGCGGAAGGGCGGCTCACTGGCGCTCCTGGTGCTCGCTGCCTGGCTGGCTCCGACCTGTGGCCGGCCTCGCTGTGTCAGTGTAGCCCGGCCGACTGCTTGTTGGCCGTGGCCAGGTGCGGTGATACTCCGAGCTCATGTGGACCGTGCTGATCCTCGCGCTGACGCTCGCCCTCGGCCTGGCCCTCGGCGCCTGGCTGGGTGCCCTGGTCCGGCGTCCCTGGTTCAGGGAGCCGGAGCTGGTGGCTGTCTCGGGAGCCGGGCTGCCCCCGGCCGCCCACCCCGAGCTCGCGGGCACGGGCCAGCTGTGGATCCTCCCCGACGCCGGCAGCAGGGAGCAGGTGATGCTGGCCCTGGCCGACTGGTTGGCCTCCGCGGCTCCCGTGGTCCTCGCCCCCCTGCCAGAGCAGCGGTCCAGCTTCGAGGCGCGCTTTCGGGGTCGTCCGGGCCTGTCCTGGTGTTCGACCCCCAGGCCGGCCCCAGGGCAGCTGCTGTCCTGCGGCCGACGCCTCCAGCCCCAGGGAGCCGTCACGCTGCTGGTGGCCGGGCCTCGCGCCCTGGAGGCGTCCGCCGCCGATGAGCAGCCGGACGACCTGGTGATCGAGCTGCTGGAGGGCCGCCCCCCGGAGCTCGGCCTGCTGATCCTCGCCCTGGCGGGTGAGCTGCCGGAGATCGGCCCCGATCTCACCTTGCGCCTGGGTGATCGCGGGCTGGTCACCGAGAGCGGAGCGGTGTTCTTCCATCGCCAGGAAGAGGGGCTGCGCGTCACCCCGGCTGCCGGGTCCTGAGGGGAAATCCAGATGTCTCCTGTGTATCGAACGAGGGGTTCGTTCTGGCGCCAGTGGCCCCAGCTGCTGGTCTTCTGCGTCGTGATCCTGGCCTCCAACCTGTTGACGATATGGATCGTCGACAGTCGCATCCCCACCGCGGCAGACCTGGCCGCCGAGATCGACGCCAAGGCGCAGGGCGGCGGCATGGGACGGGGCAGAGAGGACATGGCAGGCGGCGGCGCTGGTGGCCCCGGCGGGCAGCGCGCGGGAGGAGCTGGCGGCGGCCCTGGCGGCCAGCGTCCCGCCGGTGCTGCGGAGGGTGAAGACCCGGGCACCAGGCCAGGCCGTGCGGGAGGCCCCGGCGCTACACCCGGAGCTGGTGGCACCGTGCCCATGCCGGGCCCGTCCACCGAAGAGGTGGCCGAGAGCCCTGCAGAAGCCCAGGCCATTCCCGCCACCGAGAACCCCGTGGCGCGCCTGGATCGCATGCTGTCCGCGCGCATCGAGCGCGTGGCCACCGAGAACGGAGTCGCGCTGGAGCAGGCGCTGCCTTCCCAGGAGCTGCGCGACGCGGCCATCGCCACCGGCAACCTGGGCTCCGACGAGGCCCAGAAGCTCATCACCGAGTACTCCAGCCTGTTCCGCGAGCTCACCGGCGAGGACGCTCCCGCGCAGTAGAAAGCTGGCGAACGATGCAGGCTATGGCGGCGGCGGGAGCCCCCAGCGCTCGGGGTCTGACAGCAGGAGCTGGTGGATGCCCTCGCCGGCGGCGCGGTGTAGCTCCTCGCTGGGGTGGTGGTCGCTCTCGTGACACCAGAGGGGCGGCTGGGGATCCAGCCCCACGAAGATCGGCAGCAGGTCGAGGATCGCCAGGCCGGACTCCGCGCAGGAGGCGGCGATGCGCTCGTGGATGGGGACCAGCGGGTAGCCCTCGTGCAGCTCGTTGAGCCAGGGGAACAGGACCACCACGATAGGCAGCCGCAGCGACTCCTGGAGGACGCCGAAGCCCACCATCGCCTCCTGCCACTTCTCCAGGCCCGCGCCGTTCTGCTCCGGATCCCACAGGGTGTTGTACATGCGGATGGAGGCCTCGTGGGAGCCCTTGGCGTAGCTCAACGCCTGGTACCACTTGGAGAGGTAGAGGGTCTGGGGGTAGCGGAAGCTGGGCAGCACGTTGCTCGTTCTGCGGGCGTCCGTGTAGGTCACGCCCTTGGCGAGGGTGTCGTTCAGGTACATGCCCACCAGGACCAGGTCGGGGTCGTGGGGCAGGCCAGCGTTGGTGAGCACCCACCACTGGTCGTAGGTGGTCAGGCCCTGTACGGCGGTGTTGAGGACCTCGAAGCGCAGCTCGCCGGCGTAGCGCTCGTTCAAGAGCTGCTCCAGGACCTCGGGGTAGGCCTGCTCCTGGGCCACGCCGTCTCCCGCGGTGAAGGAGTCGCCCAGCATCACGATGCGGAAGGTGTCCGGCGGCTTGGCCAGGGTGACCTCCTCGTCGCGCCAGCCCTGCGAGTTGGTGCGGAACGGCACCACCATGTCCTCGAAGCAGCGCCCCTTCCGGCAGATGAAGTAGACCTCGTTGGTGTCGATGTCGGGGAGCATGGACTGCAGCGGGTAGTCGTCGTGGGACTGCACCGGGATGGTGGGCGCGAAGACCCTCGCCCGCACCTCGAAGGGCCGGACATCGAAGATGCGCATGAACACCTCGACCGCCGCCACGGACAGCAGCAGGCTGCACGCGGCGAGGAGGAGCCGCGCGCCGAGTCTCGCCCCGCTGGCCGTTCTGGAAGGGCCTGGCATCGGTGCGTTCTAATGGCGGCGGGCTGTGTCTGTCCATCGGGGGTGGTGCGCCCCGTCGTGGAGATGCGCGGCGGATGCCTGTGATAGAAATCGGAGCTGGCCCTGATCCCAACGCCCGGAGGATGGTGTGCTCTGGCTCCCTGGTCTCCTCCTGCTGGCTGCGGCGCAGGCCGAATCGCTCGATCTGACCGTGCGGCTCGGCATGGGGCCAGGGCTGGAGCAGCTGCCCTGCGAGGTGCAGCTGCGCGTGCTCGGTGAAGACTACGAGCTGGTACCCGAGGAGGTGAGGCCCGGGCTGCGCGCGGCGACGGTGCAGGTTCAGCCGGCTGTGTACGCCTACACCACCGTGCGCTGCGACGGGCCCAACGGTGTGCTGGCGGGAGCCAGGTACCTCCACGATGTGCGCGACTACACGCTGGACTTCCACGTGGGTGGGTCCCTGGAGCGCGAGCTGAAGATCTCGCCGCCCGCCCTCGGTACCCAGGCGGGAATCCGGCCTGGATACGGGTATTTCTGGACGCTGGGCGCCACCCTGTGGGGACTTCTGGCGCTGGCGGGCGGGGCCGTTCTGGCCTATCGCGGCAGGGGTGGGGGCACTGTGTAGAGCTGCAGGTACTCCCCTCCTCCGCTGGCCTCCTGGACCTGGTGTGAGATGCTCGAGAGGGTCTGCTGGATGTTCTCGCGTTCCGGCGCCGAGAACAGGTCTCCGTGCAGGACCACCGAGCCTATGTTGTGCTCCTGCAGGAGGAACGAGGTCAGCTGGGCGTCGCCGTTGAGCAGCGGCATCTGCAGCTGCTGCCGGAGGCTGATGGCCGGTGAGTCGACGGTGCGGGGGTCCAGGCAATTCTCGGGGATGGGGCGGCCGTGCTGCGGCTGGTGCGCGCAGATGTGGTGGATCACCGACAGCAGCGCGTAGTCGAAGTCCAGGCGCGGGTCGGGGATGATGTCCAGGATGGGCTGGCTGGGCACAGCGAGGGAGTAGACGCTGTTTCCGGGGGCCGGCGTGGTGCGCGGGAGGGTCAACGAGGGCGTGGACCAGAAGAAGGCATCCAGCAGCAGCGCCGTCGCCAGGGCGAAGCGCAGCGCTCGCTGGCGGGAGGCGTGGGTCAGCGCCAGCGCAGCCAGGGTGCCCAGCGCCAGGTGGGCCAGCAGCAGGAAGCGCACCGGGAAGCGGAAGAAGGAGAGCGACGGGAGGACCTTTGAAGCCCAGCCCCAGGGAAGCCAGAGGGGATCGGGATCAGACGGGGTCACACCCAGGCGTGGCCCGAAGGAGAGCACCACCGCCAGCGCCGCCCCCGACAGCAGGGGCAGCCAGACCTTGCGTGGCAGCAGCGAAGTGGCCGCCAGGGCCAGCGCGAGCGAGACGAAGCCCAGGGTGGGTGAGCCGAAGCCCCGCGCCGAAGATGGTGCCGGGCTCCAACCCAGCAGGCCCGACAGGGTGGCGCAGTTGGTCAAGGAGGTGATCTGGATGGTCCAGGTGGTGAGCCGCGGGCTGTGGACGAACAGCCAGCCGAACACGACGCCCACCGGCAGCGCCAGGAGCGCGGCGAGCGCGATCTGGCGTAGCTGCCGGTGGGGATTGAACTGCCACGCCCAGAGGAACAAGGCCCCGATGCTGACGAGGATCGCGGAGTATGCGCTCGTGAGGAGGCAGAGCGACCACATCAGGCCCACCTGCGCCCCCGTGGATCTCCCGTCCAGCAGGCGCTTCCAGACGAGGAAGAACAGGGGCACCGGCCACTGGGCCAGCTGGTAGACCCGCCCCTCGGCCAGGGCTGCGGCTCCCACGCCGTTGCACGCAAAGACCAGGCCGGCTGCCAGCGACCAGGGCCAGCGCGCGCCGAAGCCCCTGGCGGCCATCCTCTCGCCGGCCACGAAGGTGGCGGCGCAGCCCAGCCACGCCCACAGGTGGTAGCCGACGGCCGTGGAGATGCCGGGGAACAACCAGCAGGCCAGCAGGTAGAGCCAGCCGTCGTTGGCGTAGAGGGGCTCCCCCCTGGGCCAGCCGGTGATGGAGCTGTACAAGCCGGAGGAGGAGAAGTGCTCCTCCATGAACCAGCCCATCCACAGCATCCCCTCACCGTCGAAGCCGCGCGCCACCAGCTGCGAGCTGCCGGAGATGGGGGCGGGCCAGGTGAAGATGGCCGCGATCACCACGGCCAGCCCGCAGGTGATGGCGAAGCGGGGGCCCTCGCGCTGCAGCGGGCTGGTGGCGCTCACGACCTGGATCGCCTCGGAATGACCAGGCACAGGCCGCTGGCCAGGGCGAGGGCCAGCCAGCAGCACACCACCACCAGCGAGGGGAACCCCGGGACCGGGTTCGGCGCGAGGTACCGGTGGAAGGTGCACAGCTTCACGCGGTCGCCGTCCATGCAGTAGATGGCTCCACCGGACTCGGCCACCTCGAGATCGTCCACCCAGGCGGGGAGCTCCAGCCTGGCCACCCAGGTCCTGCTGCCGCTGCCCTCGGGGCTGATGTCGGTGAGCTCCACCAGGCCGTTCCGGTCGAACACGATGGGCAGCTCTCCCTCCTCGGAGACCTGGAGCTGGATGGGCACCGTCTGGGCGTGTAGCGCGGAGACGAGCATGAGCCAGTGCATGCTGCCAGCCTACCCATGTTCGGGGCCCCGATTCAATCGCTGCGCAGGAAGCCTTCTGGCGGATCGCCGTGCTCGTGAGCGAGACTCCAGCTCCTCCACGACGTTAGGGCTTGGCGGAACCCCCGGTCCCCGGCCGGGCCGAGAGGTGAGCGATGGCGTCGAGGCGCAGGTCGAATCCCTGGAGACCCCTGCTGCTGGTGGCCGTGGTCCTGCTGGGGCTCAACGCCCTGACCCTGGTGGCCCTGCACACGGTCTTCGTCGACCCGGTCTTCTACGTGCCCGAGACCATGGTGGAGAACCCCGGCGCGGGTCGATAGCCCGCGTCCACGGCTGTCATGGGGAGTTGGGGAGCTTCTCGAACTGGAGCACGTAGCGCTGCGGGGTCAGGTGTTCCCGGTGCACCAGCCGGAAGCCGTAGGCCTCCACCTGGCCGATCACCAGCTCTGGAGCGATGCCGATACCGTAGAAGGGGTTGCCGGTGGTGTCGATGGGATCGTTGTCCACCACCACCAGCTGGCCGCCCTCTTCCAGCGCCAGCCAGATGTTCTTCATGAGCGCGGCGCGCACCTGCTCGCGCACGGAGGCGTACACGGTCTGGTAGGCGGCGCACAGGAACACTGCGTCGAGGCTCTGCGGCGGAGCGCCCAGCTCGGTGCCCGACGAGACCACCGGGACCACCGAGCCAAGGCCTTCGGCGGAGGACACCAGCTGGATGTAGTCCAGGTACTGCCTGTTCATCTCCACGGCGTACACCCAGCCTGTGGAGCCCACAGCCTGGGCGAAGCGGTAGGTGAAGAAGCCTCCGCCCGCGCCCACGTCCGCCACCGCCTGGCCTGGCTGCAGGTCCATCAGCTCCATCACCCGGTCCGAGCGCTCCCAGGCGCTGCGGCTCGGGCTGTTGTAGCGGATCAGCTCGTCGATGAAGGTGAAGGTGTCCGGGTCCTGGATCCGGCTCAGGCCGTAGCGGCCTGGCAGGTAGGTGCGCAGGAACTCCCAGTCGCGTGGCGAGAACAGCTCGACGAAGCGCCGCGCGTCGTCATCCTGCAGCATGCGGGCGCGGGCCTGCTCCGAGGCCAGCGCGTATCTGCAGAACCACTCCAGCGCGGAGTACTCCCCGCCCCAGTTCTCGGTGGGGATGATCTCCTCGTAGATGGCCAGGGCCCGGCGCAGGGACCGCTCGTCGCCCCGGTCGAACCAGGCGGCGATCTCCCTGCCCGCCTCGGTGCCCCTGGCGCTGCTGCTCACGTGCGCAGCGTAGGGCATGTAGAGCAGGGACGCTCGAGGGTCCAGGCCGGCCAGGGGGTGGCTCGCGGCGGTGGCGGCGGGCTGGGTGCTGTTGGCCGCGGCGGCTTCGGGGGCCTGCTCGGCGCGTCCGAGCAGGTAGCCCAGCCCGATCCCGAACCCGAGGCAGACGGCGCCGAGGGACAGGCTGAGGGCGAGGTTGCGCTGCAAGGAGTGCTCCGATTCGGCTGGCTCGGCTGGCTCGGCTCTGTACGCGGAGGGACCGCTCCCGTCAACCGCCCTCGTCGGTGGACGGGCCCGATGTTGCCGGAACTTCCATGTCTCCGGGGCAGCCGGCCTCGGCCAGCATGGTGCGCAGCTGGGCCTCATCGATGCCACCGGTCCCCGGCTCCTCGAGGCTGCCCGCGAGGTCCTCCAGGTTGAGCTTCAGGGCCCTGCAGCGCCTCATGGCGTTCCGCTGCCGAGACTCGGCCGAGGACAGCTCTTCTTCGAGGGCCTGCTGTGCCTGGGCGGTCTGCTCCCTGACCCAGGCCTCGGCTTGACGCAGCTGCATGCCCACCCTCACCACCAGGCACAGGAAGACGACGTTGGCCAGCAGCACCAGCACGGCTGCCCACCAGCTGGGCGGGCGCGTGGTGGAGCTGCGTCGGCGGCGGGACCTGGCGGTCACGGCTGATCCAGGGCGTCGCCCTTGAATATCTGCTCGCTCGACAGCGCCATCTTCAGGGCTCTCCAGTCCCAGCTCAGCTGGGCCGCCCTGTGGGCTATGGCCAGCATGAGGATGGCGTTGAGCATCAGCACCCAGGGAATGAGAGTCTTGGCGCTGAGCGTGCTAAGGGTCATGGGATCGGGTCATGGATTCGAGAACAGGCCCATTTCGAGCCAAGCAGGCATGCCAACCTACAGCGCGTATCCCGAAAGAGGAAGCAGCGGCGCGCCTTCGCTGGTGCTCGCGGCCATGCTCCTGGGGCTGGCGGGCTGTGCCGAGCCTCCGCCCCCAAACTTCCTCCTCGTCTCACTCGACACGGTCAGGGCGGATCGCGTGGGCGGCGAGGACCGCCAGGGAACCCCCATCACTCCCATCCTGGACCAGTTCGCCACCGAGGCGCGCGTCTTCCACAAGGCCTTCGCCTACAGCAACGAGACCCTCCTCTCCCACAGCTCGCTCTTCCTCGCCAGGTACCCCTCCGAGATCGCGCCTCTGGACTACGCGTCCTTCTCCCTGCGCCTGGACTCACCCACGCTGGCGGCGCTGCTGAGCCGGGCTGGCTACCGCACCGTGGGTGTGGTGGCCGGAGGACACCTCAGGCCCAACTTCGGGCTGCAGGCAGGCTTCCAGGAGTACACCTCCGTGGGGGACTTCGACTCGTTCCAGGCCACGATCCCCTTGGCGCTGGACAAGCTCGAGACCCTGGGTGACGGCGATCGTCCCTTCATGCTCCTGGTGCACGGCTACGACGCGCACACTCCCTATGCCAAGCCGGGCCCCTTCTTCAAGCTGGGGGCCCCCGGCTACGAGGGCGCGCTGCTGGATGCCTCGCGCTCCGCGTTCTCCTACGAGCAGCTCTACCAGGACGTCTGGTACCCCGAGTACGAGGTCCCTGTCGTGCTGGGTGACAACAACCTGATGTTCCCCTCCGCGTCGGCCTTCGAGTCCCTGGCCGCCTATGCCAGGGAGCACCCCGACCAGGGCATCCCCCTCAGCCAGAACGATCTGGACTTCCTCATCGGCACCTACGATTCCGCCGTCCGGCTGGTGGACTTCCACGTGGGCAGGCTGCTCGAGGGGCTCGATGAGCTGGGCATGGCCGACAACACCGTGGTGGTCATCTTCTCCGATCACGGCGAAGACCTCCTGGACCACGGCTTCTGCAACCACCGGGTCTCACTGCACGACGAGAACAACCAGGTGGCCATCCTGCTGCGGGGTCCTGGGGTGCCGCCGGGTGATGTGTACGATCCCGTCAGCCTGTCGGACATCACGCCCACCGTGCTCGAGCTGGCCGGCGCCGCGAGCCCCGACACCCGGGCCCGCAGCCTGCTGGGCTTCACCGATCCCGAGCGGGCCATCTTCAGCGAGGCCATGCGCGGCCTGGTCTCCGTCCGGACCAGCGAAGGTCGGCTCATCCTGCCCAAGATGATCGATCCTGCCACGGTGCTCGAGCAGAAGCCCCACGGGGCGTTTCTGCTGGACGATGACAACCAGGAACAGCCCTGGGACTCCCCCCTCACCGCCCGCCTGTTCCAGGCGCTCCAGGAGCAGCAGCCGTGAGCCTCCGTCGCCTCATCGATCGCGCGTGCCTGCTGCTGGCGGTGGTGGGCACGGGCGGCGCCTTCTGGGTGCTCCTGGCACCCCGGCAGCCAGCACATCCCGCGCTGGTGGGTCCCCACTTCGAGCGCCTGGACCTGGACAGCGATGGGCGCATCGGCCCTGAGGAGTACGACAGGCTCGGGCCGGGCGATCTGCCTCTGCAGGTCTACGATCTGGATGGCGATGGTGTTCTGGGCAGGGCTGAGATCGAGACCTTCCTGGTCCACGTCAATCCCCTGGCCTTCGCCAAGGGCCGGCTCACCAGCCCAGCGGAAGAGGACGAAGACGCAGATGTCGAGGTAGAGCTCCCGGCCACCGTGCCTCCGCCGGCCGGAGGTCCTGGCTGAACCATCCCGGCGGGGCCGCCCCTGTCCTGGGAAACGGGGTATGGTCAGGGGCGCGACGAGCCAGGGTCTTGCGATGTCACCCGTGTACCGTGTCCGTAGAAGCTCCTGGCGCCAGTGGCAGCTGACCCTGGCGCTGTGCGCGGTGGTGATCCTCTCCAACCTGGTCTTGGCGCGCGTGCTGGCCGGTCGCTTCCCCTCCGCGGCCCAGCTCGCGCTGGAGATGGACAACAACGCCAGGAACTCCAGGCCCATGCAGGGTGAGCGCGGCAAGCCCCCCGATGGCCAGCCCGGAGCGAACCCGGGGGCCCGCCAGCAGGGAGGGCTGTCACCGGCTCCGGGCCTGGCGCGTGGCGGGGGCATGCCTGGGGGAGTGTCCGGAGCCGAAGGCGGGCCCGGCGGCGCGCCAGCGGCTGTCCGAGGAGCTGGCCCCGCTCCTGGGGGCGCGCCGGGCCCGGCGCTTGAGGCGGGTACCGACGGCCAGCAGGCCAGCGCGGGTCAGGACGGGGAGACCAACCCCGTGGCCCGCCTGGACGGCATGCTCGCCGATCGCATCGGGCGGATCGCAGCCGAGAATGGCATCCCCCTCGAACAGGCCCTGCCCTCTGACGAGCTGCGCCAGGCGGCCCTGGCCACCGGCCAGCTGGGATCGAACGAGTCCCAGATCCTCATCACCGAGTATTCTCGGCGCTTCAGGGAGCTGACAGGCGAGGACATGCCCGGAGAATAGCGAGCTTCCGGGGCCGACATGCGAGAGATCTCCATGCGCACGATCGCACCCAGCCTGCTCCTGCTGGCCGCTTGCTCGGCCACCGAGCCCGAGCAGGCACCGGTCGCTCCGCAGCAGCGATCCCTCCCCAGCGGGCCTCCTCCCGAGGACCTGCCCAACTTCCTGATCATCGACATCGACTCCCTGCGCGCGGATCGCATCGGCACCTCGCAGCAGGCCGCGGCGCTCGCGCCCAACCTCACCGCGCTCGCGCTGAGCGGTGTGCACTTCGAGAACGCCTATGCCCAGGCTGCCTGGACCGTGCCGTCGCTCATCGCGCAGCTCACCGGGCGTTACCCACCGCTGGTGGAGCTGTCGGAGGGTCGGATCACCGGCTGGGGCAACCAGGTGCACCTGCTGCCCGAGATCCTGGGTTGGTATGGCTACACCACGGCCATCACCTGGGGCCACACCATCCCCGCTGAGTTCAGCGCCACTTCGAGGGGCTTCACGGTCTTCGACACCGAAGACGAGACCGGGCCCGACGCCTACCACCGGCGGGTCTGCCAGTGGTTGCGCGAGCGGCCCGAGGGTCCTTTTCTGCTGATGGTCCACAACATCGACCTGCACGCGCCCTCTGTGGCGGTCCCGGCCGAGTTCCTGCGGGATCGCGTGGGCCCCGGGGTGGACCACCAGGTCAAGCTGCTCGACGATCAGCTTCGCATCGCGCGGAAGACCATGGACAGCGCCGAGCGTGTCGCGCTGCTGACCGGCATCTACGATGCCTACCTGTCCTGGTACGATCGCTCCGTGGGGCAGATGCTGGACTGCCTGGCCGAGAGCGGGGCGGCCGCCGACACGGTGGTGGTGGTGGTCTCAGATCATGGCCAGGAGCTGTTCGATCACGGGCTGTTGGGGCACGGCCGCTATCACTACGACTCTGTGCTGAGGGTCCCCCTGGTGGTCATGGATCCCCGCAGCGAAGTGGGCGGCCACGTGCAGTCCCAGGTGGTGCAGGGCATCGACCTGGCGCCGACGATCCTGGACCTGGCGGGCATCCCGGTGGATGAGGGTATGCAGGGCCGCTCGCTGCTGCCGCTGCTGGAGCGCACGGGACAAACCTGGCCCGAGCGGGAGATCTTCGCCCTGTCCAGCCTCATGGCGGCCTCGTTGCAGCAGGGAAGCTGGAAGCTGGCCGTGCACTTCCCCTCCGATCCGGACCAGCGGTCCCGTCGCGAGGCTGCCCAGGTGGGCGTGATGGTCCCGGGCGCGGTCCCCCAGCTGTTCGACCTGGCGACGGATCCGGGAGAGACGCGAGACCTGGCGGCGGAGCAGCCAGAGCGGGCCGCGGCCCTGCAGGCCCAGCTGCTGGAGCGGGTGAACCAACAGGTGCTGCTCACCAGGGGCGGTGGAGCAGAGCCCGTGAACGAGGAGTTCCTCCAGCTGTTGCAGGAGCGCGGCTACTGGGAGCATGTGCACGGGCGGGGCAAGCAGGAGAACCCGCGCCTTTCACGGTGAGCGAGACCGCCCCTCCCGGGTGGCGGGTTTCGCCCCCGCTGCGCCTGTGCTGCGCTGCACGCGGGCTGGGGTCATCCATGCGCACTCGCGGCCACCGCCCACAGCTCGCGACCAGGCGACCGTGAGCCGCTGGCTGCCCCCCACCTGGTCGATCACCTGCGGCAGCTCGGGGTGACGCTGGATCCATTGGCGGTCGAAGCCGGCGGCCTTGGTCGCCGCCAGCACCAGGGCGATCACTGGACCCAGCTGGGCCATCCTGCGAAACGACCCCCAGCGACTCCAACTGGCTGTGGAACCCACGGTGGCAAGATAGGAGCTTCAGACCTCCCCCCGGCGAACAGGACGATGGACGAGCCCACCACTGACGCAGAGCGGCCCTCCGGTGGCTCGGCCAGCGGCCGGTTGCTGCTGGCAGCGCTTGTCGTCCTGGCCCTCTCGGCTTGGGTTCTGGGCCAGCAGGATTCCCGGCTCCGGCAGCTGTCACACAGCCTCTCAGCCTTGCGCGACGAGCACGACGCTCTCTACCTGCGGTGGCAGGATCGTCTTTCCAACACACGCCTGAAGGTCCCCGTCACTGACGCCAAGTACATCCTGGGCGCCCGTTCCCCCCGCTGTGTCTCGTGGGAGAACGGGGACACCTTCGTGGCCCCCAAGGATCCTCCTCCCTCCGGCTCGACCGACTGCACCTCTTGGCAGAAGTCCAGGGATATTGTGGTGAATCCGGGCAGCTCGCCCCAGGTCATCTTCATGGAAGGCGGGTTGCGGATCTACTACGTGGGAGCCCGGTCGAAGATGTATGAAGCTCGGCAGGAGGGAGACGAGACCTTCGTGCCTCGCCGGCTCGAGATCGAAGGAGAGTCCCCCCGGGACACCAACGTCGACCCCTGCGTTGTCAGCCTGTCTAGC
>CAZEJJ010000123.1:0-22364 GCA_964512185.1 uncultured Enterobacterales bacterium
GAAGCTGGCCGTGGGTTTCATTCTTGGGGGGATCCTGGTGGTTGGCCACCGGGTGGGGGGGGGGGGGGTGGTCTGCGTGTATGGATGGGGGGGGGGGGGGGGGGTCGCGCCCCCCGGCGCGGCCCACACCCAGGCGGGCCGGGGTCTGGGCCAGGTAGTCGGCGCGGGCTCCAGCCGGGGCCCAGGAGCCCAGGGCCGGGGGGGGCGCCATGGGCAGGTCGGACCACTGGGCCACCTTCTTGCCCAGGGCGACCTTCTCGGGCGCGGCCACCATGGGGGCGGGCGGGAGGCCCCGGGGCGCGGGTGCCGGCGGGGCCGCCTGGGGCTCGAGCTCCGCCATGACCACTTCGCGGATGAGATCTTCGAGGCGCCGGTCGCTCATCGCAGAAAGACCCCCATGTCGCCGGCCAGCCCGGTGAGGCGGCCGCTCTGCAACAGGCCCAGGCGCTCCATCCAGCGCTCGAACTCGGGGGTGGGGCGCAGGCCGGTGAGCTGTCGCACGGCGGCGTTGTCGTGGAAGCTGGTGGACTGGTAGTTGAGCATCACGTCGTCGCCCATGGGCAGGCCCATGAAGAAGTTGGCGCCAGCGTTGGCCATCAACACGGCCATGTTCTCCAGGTCGTTCTGGTCCGCCTCCATGTGGTTGGTGTAGCAGACATCGATGCCCATCGGCAGGCCGTGCAGCTTGCCCATGAAGTGGTCTTCGAGCCCGGCGCGGGTGACCTGCTTGCCGTCGTAGAGGTACTCGGGGCCGATGAAGCCCACCACGGTGTTGACGAGGAAGGGATCGTAGTGGCGAGCCAGGCCGTAGCAGCGGGCCTCCATGGTGAGCTGGTCCCAGCCGTTGTGGCCGTCGGACGACAGCTCCGAGCCCTGGCCCGTCTCGAAGTACATCAGGTGCGGGCCCTTGGCGGTGCCCAGCTCGCGGATCATGTCGCGGGCTTCGTCGAGCATGGCGTTGTTGATGCCAAACGCGCGGCAGGAGTGCTCGGAGCCCGCCAGGCTCTGGAACAGCACGTCCATGGGGGAGCCCTGGGCCAGGGCCTTCATCTGGGTGGTGACGTGGGCCAGGCAGCAGTGCTGGGTTGGCACGCCCCAGGAGCGAATGAAGTCGTGCAGCAGCTCCAGCACGGCGCGCACCGACTCGGGGGAGTCGATGACCGGGTTGACCCCGATGAGGGCGTCGCCGGAGCCCCAGGCCAGGCCCTCCATGGTGGAGGCCAGGATGCCGTGGGGGTCGTCGGTGGTGTGGTTGGGCTGCAGCCGCACCGACAGGCGCCCCTCCAGCCCCACCGTGCTGTTGGCGTGGGTGACCACCCGCATCTTCTGCGCCGCCAGCATCAGGTCCAGGTTGGTCATCAGCTTGGCGCAGGCGGCGATGCACTCGCTGCTCAGGCCCTCGCCCAGGGCCAGCAGGTCTTGCCCGGTGGTGGTGGGCGCCAGGCAGTGTTCGCGCAGCTGGGCCACGGTCCAGTCGCGCACGCGCTGGAAGCGGGCCTCGTCCACGTCGTCCTGGATCAGGCGGGTGACCTCGCAGCGCTCGTAGGGCACGGCGGGGTTCTCGCGGATGGTGGCCAGGGGAAGGTCCGCCAGCACGCGCCGCGCGGCCACGCGCTGGCTGGCAGATTCGGCCGCGACGCCCGCCAGCACGTCGCCCGACTTGGGCTCGTTGGCGCAGCCCATGACCGTGCGGAGATCCGGGAAGTCGTAGGTCTCGTTGCGGACGGCGGTGGAGAGCCTCATGGCGCGAAGCTAAACCGCTGGCTCCAGGGCTGCCATGGGCGGACGGGCGCGGCATGTGCGAGGCTGGTGGTGTCACCGGAGGGAGCTTCGTCGTGCATCGCCTGCTGCCCTTGCTGCTGCTGACCGCCTGCAAGCCGGACCCCGTGGACAGCGCTCCACCGCTGAGCTCCGACTGCGCCCTGGGGGAGCGGACGAAGAGCTGGGCGGAGCTCTGCCCCGACGGCGCCGAGCTGCTGCAGTACGTTGATCCCATGATCGGCACGGGCGGCGGGGGCAACGCCGTGCCCGGCGCGCTGGTGCCCCACGGCATGGTCAAGCTCAGCCCCGACAGCCAGGTGGAGGCGGGCTCCATCGACGCCTACGAGTACGACGCCGAGCGCATCGAGGGCTTCTCCCACACCCACCTGGAGGGCCCCGGCGGCTCCGCCAACGGCTACAGCAACCTGCTGGTGCTGCCCTTCGTGGGAGAGCTGCCCGACAGCTACAAAGCGCTGGCGTCGGGCTTCTCCCACGACAACGAGGACGCCGCCCCCGGCTACTACGCCGTGACCCTGGACGAGCACGGCATCCGGGTCGAGCTGACCGCCAGCGCCTTCGCCGGGGCGCATCGCTACACCTTCCCGGCCAGCGAGGACGCGCGCATCGTGGTGGATCTCGGTCACAGCCGTGGGAGCGCGGTGTGGGCGGAGTGGACAGCGTCGTCGGGGATCGTGGAGGGCTCGGCCAGCTACTCCCAGCATCCTCTGCTCACGACGCTGCTGGCCGACGCGCCGGGCAGCACCGCGGAGCTCACCCTGTACTTCTCGGGGGAGTTCTCGCGGCCCTTCGACAGCCAAGGCGTGTTCACCCGGGACGGCGACGGCCTGGCCTCCGAGGACGGACCCGGCGAGATCTCCGGCGAAGATGTGGGCGGCTGGCTGGGCTGGTCCACCGAGGAGGGCGAGCAGATCGAGCTGCGGCTGGGGGTGTCGCTGCAGAGCGTGGAGCAGGCCCGCGCCAACCGCGAGGCGCAGGTGGACGGTCAGAGCTTCGAGCAGGTGCGCGCCGCGGCCGAGGCGGCCTGGGCCTGCGCGCTGGGCCGGGTGCAGGTGGAGGGCGGCAGCGAGGATCAGCTCACCCTGCTGTACACCTCGCTGTACCGGGCCATGATGCAGCCCTCGGATCTCACCGAGCCCAACGGCTCCTTCGTCAGCGGCGCCAGCGGTGAGCTGGAGGCCTTCGAGGCCTGCGAGGGGCGCAGCTTCTACACCGACGACTGGTGCATGTGGGACACCTTCCGCACCACGCATCCCCTGGCCACCCTGCTGGAGCCCGAGACCATGGACGACCGGGTGGCCTCCCTGCTGCACCTGTACCAGCAGGGCGGCTGGCTGCCCAAGTGCACCTGGATGTCCACCGGCTACTCGCGGGTGATGATCGGCAACCACGCGGTGCCCATCATGGCCGACGCGCTGGTCAAGGGCTTCGCGGACTACGACCAGGACCTGCTGTGGGAGGCTGTGCACAAGAGCGGCATCGAAGAAGACATGGACTTCCTGGTGGAGGGTGCCTGCGGCTACTTCAACCTGGGCACGCCGCCCGAGTACCTGGAGCAGGGCTTCGTGAGCCACGAGTGCGACCCGTCCCAGTCCGTCTCCATGACCCTGGAGCACGCCTACGACGACTGGGCTGCGGCGCGCATCGCCTCCCTGCTGGGGCTGGACGAGCAAGCCGCGGCCTACGACCTGCGCGCCGAGCACTGGCGCAACCACTGGGATCCGGACGAGGGCTTCATGCGCGGGCGCTACCGGGACGGCAGCTGGGTGGAGGACTTCGATCCCCAGTCGCGGGTGGACTTCTGCGAGTCCAACAGCTGGATCTACAGCTTCTTCGTGCCCCACGACGTGCCCGGCCTGGTGGAGACCATGGGGGGCGACGAGGCCTTCCTGGAGCGGCTCGATACCTTCTTTGACGAGGGCCACTTCGAACCCGACAACGAGCCAGGCTTCCACGTGCCCTTCCTCTACAACCACACATCCGCCGTGCACGGCACGCAGCTACGCAGCCGGCGATTGCTGGCCGACGAGTACAGCGCCGAGCACAACGGCCTGCCCGGCAACGACGACGCCGGCGCCACCAGCGCCCTGTACGCTCTGGCGGCCATGGGGCTGTACCCGGTGGCGCCCGGCGATGGGCTGTACGAGATCACCAGCCCCCTGTTCGCGCGCATCGAGCTGGCCTTGCACGACGGCGGCAGCTTCGTCATCTCGGCACCCGAGAGCAGCGACGAGAAGCTCTACATCCAGTCCGCCACCTTGGACGGCGAAGCGCTGGAGGAGCCGCGCATCGCCCACGAGCGTATCGTGGGTGGGGGCACGCTGGAACTGCAGATGGGGCCCGAGCCCTCGGACTGGGGCGGCGAGTGAGCACTGCGGGTTATCGGCGCTGCGACTCTGTGCTTCGAGCTTCCCGAGAATTTCGCCGTGTCAAACGCCGTCGACGAGCTGCAGACCGCCGCCGATCGGGTGGACGCCTTCATCGAAGTGGACGAGGGCTGTTAGGCTTCCGCTGGAGGAGGCACCATGAGACCTGCCCTGTTCCTGTTGGTGCTGGCCTGCGGCTGCGGCGAAAGCGAGGACTCGTCGGAGGTCCCCAGGGACAGCCCGCAGGACTGCGAGATCGCAGAGGAGATCCCATACGACGGCATCGACCAGGACTGTGACGGTGTCGATCTGACCGATGTGGACGGCGACACCTGGGACGCGGAGGAGGCCGGGGGGCTCGACTGTGATGACAGCGACGCCCAGGTCAATCCCTGGATCGACGAGGTCTGCAACGAGATCGACGACGATTGCGACGGCCTGGTGGACGGGGACGACCCGGACACCGAGGGCACCTCCACCTGGTACGCCGATCAGGACGAGGATGGCTGGGGCGACAGCGGCGGCGAGGTCACCGCCTGCTCGGAGCCCTCCGGCTACGTGGATGACGACGGCGACTGCGACGACACCGACGCCGAGATCAACCCCGACGCCACCGAGGTCTGCAACGACGTGGACGACGACTGCGACGGGCAGGTGGACGGCCAGGACAGCTCCCTCGTGGGCGCCACCACCTGGTACGACGACCTGGACGGTGACGGCTGGGGTGACTCCACCACCGCCATCGAGCGTTGTCGCGAGCAGCAGGGCTCGGTGGAGCAGGCCGGCGACTGCGACGACACCGACGCCCAGATCAACCCCGACGCCACCGAGATCTGCAACGACCTGGACGACGACTGCGACGGCCTCATGGATGGCCAGGACGACTCCCTCGAGGGAGTCTCGGTGTGGTACCGCGACGTGGACGGCGACGGCTACGGCGACCCTGGCACGAGCCGCGAGTCCTGCAGCCAGCCCACCGGCTACGTGGACAACGGCGACGACTGCGACGACGGCGACGCCAGCGTGGGGGCTTGTTAGGCGCAGTCGACCCGACCGCTCGACAAGGGGCTCCCCATGCACCGCGCCTTTCTGCTGCTCGCCCTCGTCACAGCCTGCGGCGACAAGCCCGACGACACCGCCAGCGACTGCTCGCCTGCCGACGAGATCCCCTACGATGACATCGATCAGGACTGCGACGGCGCCGATCTCACCGACGTGGACGGCGACGGCTGGGATGCCCTGCAGGTGGGCGGCGAGGACTGCGACGACAGCGACGCCCAGGTGAGCCCAGAGGCCTCGGAGTCCTGCAACGAGATCGACGACGACTGCGATGGCCTGGTGGACGACGAGGACACGGGCTTGGTGGGCGGCAACCTCTGGTACCCGGACGACGACGGTGACGGCTGGGGTGACGAGGACGCTGGCGAGCAGCGCTGCAGCCAGCCCAGCGGCTACGTGGCCGCGGGGGAGGACTGCGACGACGGCGACGCCGAGATCAACCCCTTCGCCGACGAGGTCTGCAACGAGATCGACGACGACTGCGACGGCCTGGTGGACGATGACGACAGCGTGGCCAGCGGCGACAGCTGGTACGCCGACGATGACGGCGATGGCTTCGGCGATGCGTCCAGCTCCATCCCCGCCTGCGCCCAGCCCAGCGGCTACGTCTCGGACGACTCCGACTGCGACGATACGGACGCCGCGATCCATCCCGAGGGCACCGAGATCTGCAACGGGGCCGATGACGACTGCGACGGCCTGGTGGACGACGACGACGACGGCGTCTCGGGCCGCGACATGTGGTACGCCGACGATGACGGCGATGGGTACGGGAATGCGGGCGACTTCACGCCCGCGTGCGAGCAGCCCAGCGGCTTCGTGTCGGACAGCAGCGACTGCGACGACACGGCCAACGCGGTGAACCCCGCCGGGACCGAGATCTGCAACGGGGTGGATGACGACTGCGACGGGCTGGGGGACGACGACGACTCCAGCGTGACGGGCCGCACCATGTGGTACGCCGACGACGACGGGGACGGCTACGGCGACGCCTCGGACTTCACCCCCGGCTGCGTGCAGCCCGCCGGCACGGTGGCCAGCGACACCGACTGCGACGACACCGACGCGGCGGTGAGCCCCGCCGGCTCCGAGACCTGCAACGAGATCGACGACGACTGTGACGGCCTGGTGGACGACGACGACAGCAGCGTCACGGGCCGCAGCATGTGGTACGCCGACGCGGACGGCGACGGCTACGGAGACGCCGACGACTACCAGCCCGCCTGCGATCAACCCGTGGGCTACGTGAACGACGACAGCGACTGCGACGACAGCGACTCCAGCGTGGTGGAGTGCGAGGACACGGGAAGCGGCACCTGCATCACCGGAGACGCCGGCTGCCCGGGCACCGACTGCGACGCCGTGCTGGCCGCAGACTCCACCGCCTCAGACGGCGTGTACTGGATCGACCCCGACGGCGACAGCGACATCACCGACGCCTTCGAGGTGTACTGCGACATGACCAGCTACGGTGGCGGCTGGCAGTACATCTACTGGGTGGATGCCGAGTACTTCGACGGCAGCTACGCGGTGAACAAGACCACCTCGTCCGATCCTCCCACCGCCATCAACACCGAGGACGACATCTGGAACGCCGGCGACGAGCTGAGCATCTCCGAGGTCCTGTTCGGCTGCACCACCCAGAACGACCGGGCCAGCTACTACTGGTACTACAACAGCCCCGATCCCTACGACTACTTCGCCGGCAGCACCGACTATTCCTACGTCACCCACTCCAGCGACTACTCCAACACCACCTACGGCACCTGCTTCTCCACCCACAAAGCCGAGAGCAACTACGGCTTCATGGTCATCGAGGACGGCTCCTGCGGGTCATGCAACAGCATGCTGTTCGGCATGTATCACTACGTCTCGGGTGGCGGCTGCAACAGCACCTCCACCACCTACGGGTCACACACCAGCCCCTGGGACGGCCGCAGCATCCAGTACCCCATCTGCGCTGGCAACCAGACCAGCAACGGCAGCTTCTTCATCGCCGTGAGGTAGGCCAGAACCGGCGTTGCGTGGGCAGTCTTCCATCTGTCATGATGGGCAGGCGCCCTCATCGCGTCGCCGCGAATCAAGGGGATCACCATGCGCTGTCTGCTCGCCCTGGCCCTGCTCCCCGCCTGCTTCGATCCGCCCGAGATCGAGCCCAAGGACACCGCCGTGGAGTGTGTGCCCACCGACGAGGTGCCCTACGACGGCGTCGACCAGGACTGCGACGGCTACGATCTGACGGACGTGGACGGCGACGTGTGGGACGCGGTGGAGGCCGGCGGCGAGGACTGCGACGACAGCGATCCAGACATCAACCCCTGGGCCACGGAGCTGTGCAACGACATCGATGACGACTGCGACGGGCTGGTGGACGGCCAGGATCCCGACCTGGCGGACGGCACCACCTGGTACACTGACGGCGACGGTGACGGCTACGGCGACGAGGACGACAGCCTCGTGCAGTGCGATCAGCCCAGCGGCTACATCACCACGGGCGAAGACTGTGACGACGGTGACGCCGGCTGCTTTCGCGTTTTTTTTTATCTTTCCATCCTCTTCTTTTACGACTGCGAGGGGGTGGTGGAGGACGACGACGACTCGGTCACGGGTCGGGACATGTGGTACGCGGACGACGACGGGGACGGATACGGCGACGTGGACGACTACGCTCCCGGCTGCGAGCAGCCCAGCGGGTACGTGGCCGACGACACGGACTGTGATGATGGCGACGTGGCGGTGAGCCCCGCGGGCACGGAGACCTGCAGCGAGACCGACGACGACTGCGACGGGCTGGTGGACGACGACGACCCCGACGTGACGGGCCGCACCATGTGGTACGCGGACGATGATGGCGATGGGTACGGGGACGTGGACGACTACGCTCCCGGCTGCGAGCAGCCCAGCGGGTATGTCTTCTACAGCTCGGACTGCGATGACGGCGACGCCGAGGTGCATCCCTCGGCTGTAGAGGAGTGCAACGGGGTCGACGACGACTGCGATGGGGCGGTTGATTCCGCCTGCTGTGAGGACACGGGGGCCAGCTGCGAGGATGACGCGACCGTGACGCTCTTCGACGAAGACAATCCCTTCCTGGGCTACTCCTTCCGCGGCGGCTGCTACAACGGAGGCGACGATCCCGACGAGATCGTGTTGTGGAGCCCCTATGCCGATGCGGAGGTGGAGGTCGCCACCCTGGACGGCTCAGGTGAGGATCTGTCGAGCCAGACCGTCACGGTCGCGGCAGGCGAGGTGGAGGTGGTGGAGTGCAGCTCGGGGGACGTCCTGCGAGTGGATACCGATGAGCCGCTGCAAGTGCTGATGACGGGCACCACCGACACCGCTGTGCTCTGGGATGACGACTGGATCGGCATGCACGGCGACGACTTGCTGATCCGCATGCTCAGCGTCAAGGGCGGCTACGGCATCGTCTCCTATGACGACGACAACGCCGTGACCGTGACCTCCATCGACGGTGTCTCCTCGGCTCTCGACACCGTGGCGGTGCTCGATGCGGGCGAGACCTTGTTGCTCGAGGACTTCACCAGCCTGGGGTACAGCTTCTCCGCCGACGTGTGGTTGCACGTCGAGACCACATACCCGGTCTCTACGGTGTTTGGAATGTTCTCGGACAACGCTGGCACGCAGCTCTACTCGGGCGACATGACCAGCTACCTGGCCCCCATCCACGGGTCGCTCACCCTCCTCGTCAGCGGCGGAGACCAGGAGGCCAACGTCACCTTCACCGAGCTGGCCGACGCAGCCAGCCCGGTGACCGCGGTGATCGCCGCTGAGACCCTCCAGAGCTTCACCGTCACGGTCTCGGACTGGGCCCTGCTGGACATCAGCAGCGATGTCCCGCTGGTCGCCATCACCCAGGACGGCGGATCCGGCTACGCACCTGCCATCCAGTACAGCAGCCAGGACGAGCCTGGGCGAGTGGGCAGCAGCTACGGCGCGCCCATGCACAAGACCGGCCCGGAGATCACCATCATCTCTTTGGTGGACGACAATGACATCACGCTGTGGGGCTGCCTAACCGACAGCTTCACGCTGGACCTCAACGGCTACGAAAAACCGGGAAGCTGTTCAGGTGAAGACCTGCTCATGGCCAGCGGCACGGGGCCGTTTGTGCTGGATACCAGCTACGGCGGCGAGAACGCGACGGCGTGGCTGCCGGTGTCAGGTGAGCCATCGTTCTGAGGCCGGGCTCTCCGAGTGAGCCGGACAGGTCGGCACCCATCCCTCCGAAAACGCACCACCCGGGGCACCCATGCCCCCGAGTACGCACCACTCTGGGGGTCCGGCGGGCTTGGAGCGCCGCGTTGCTCGGTGAAAACCAAGGTTCAATGGTCAGGCGCTCTGCTCCGTGGCCTCTCGCTGGTGCGCAGCGGGGGGCATGGGTGGGGTGGCTGGTGCAGATCGGGGGGCATGGGTCGCCCGGAGCGCCCTACACCAGCTTGCGCGCGTGCTCCGCCGGCATGCGCAGGTACTTGCCGCGGGCGGCCGGGCCCTCGAGCTCGCGGGCCTGCTCGATGAGGCCCAGGTGGCGGGCCTCTTCGAAGGCCTGCACGGCCCAGGGGTCGAGCTGGTGGCCGGCCTCGTCGCGCAGGATTCCGGCGGCGCGCTCCTCGGTGAAGGCCTGGCGGTAGGGGCGGTCAGAGGTCATGGCGTCCCAGGCGTCGGCCACGGCCAGGATGCGGGCGTGCAGGCTGGTCTCGGTCTCCAGCAGGCCGTCGGGGTAGCCGCGGCCGTCCCAGCGCTCGTGGTGGTGGCGCACGGCCAGCGACACCTGGGCGATGCAGGGATGCTGAACCTGGCGCACGATGCGCTCGCCCTCCTCGGGGTGGGCCTGCAGCTCGCGGTACTCGGCCTCGCTAAGGGCGGCGGGCTTGTTGAGGATGGCCTCGGGCACGCCGATCTTGCCGGTGTCGTGCAGCAGGCCGGCCAGCTCGACGATCTCGCGGTCCTTGTCGGCGAGGCCCAGGTGCTCAGCCACGGTCAAGGCGTAGGCGGTGACCCGCTCCGAGTGACCGCGGGTGTAGGGATCCCGTGCCTCGATGGAGGCCACCAGTGCCCGCACCGCCCCCAGGAACAAGGCCTGCAGGTGCTCCACCAGCCGCGCCCGCTCCAGGGCCACGCCGGCCTGCGCACCGATGGCCGCCAGCAGGTCGAGGTCGGCGCTGGAGAAGCGCCGCCCGGGCTCGCTGGTGTCGGCGTAGAGTGCGCCCAGCACCTGCTCGCCGGCCCGCAGCGGCACGCAGGCGACCGAGCGGATCTGCTGGGCCACGATGCTCTCGCCGTGCTTGAAGCGCTCGTCGTGGCGGGCGTCGTCGCTGGCGGCGGGGATGCCTCGCTCGAGCACCTCGCGCAGCACGCTGCGGGACAGCTCCAGGCGCTGGGGACGGGTGCCGTCGCGGGTGCGGGCGGCGGCCGGGTCGATGGCGCCGGTCTCGGCATCGTAGAGCAGCACCGCCGCGCGCTCGGGGCGCAGGGTGCGCAGCACGGCGTCGAGGGCGGTGTGGAACAGGCCCTCGAGGTCGTGCTCCAGGTTCAGGGCCATGCCGATGCGGCAGAGGTCCCGCAGGGCGCCGCGGTTCCAGTCCGTGCTCTCGGGGCTGCCGGCGTCGGCCTCGGCTGCATCGGTGGCGAAGATGTCGCTGCCTGGAGGCAGTTCGGTGAGCTCACCCTGATCGTGGCTGATGAGGGTGATGGGCTCGCGGCGCTCCCGCTCGCTGTGCTCGGCCTGCTCCAGCTGCACCCGCAGGGTCACGGTGCCCAGCCGGACGCGATCGCCGTCGCGCAGGTGGCAGGACAGCACGGGCGCGTCGTTGACCCAGGTGCCGTTGTGGGAGCCCAGGTCGCTCAGCAGCACGTGCTCGCCGCGGTGCTCCACGAAGAGGTGCCTGCGGCTGACACCCTGGGCCAGCAGCTGGAAGGCCACCTCTTCGCTGCGACCCATCACCGCGCGGGCGCCCTGCTCCAGCACCAGGCTGAAGCCCTCGTTGGGGCCCGACTCGACGGTGAAGGTGGCGCGCATGGGGTCTCATCGGGGCAGGAGGGATCGGTAGCGGAAGCTAACGCGCGGAGGGTGGGGTAGTATCCGGGATCTCGGCGGGCCCCTGGCAGAGGCCGCCTGCCTGGTGGAGGTGCCCGTGTCCCTGGTCCGCTTCAGCCCCCTCGAGAACCCCAGCTCCTTCCGCAAGCTGGCGGCCGCCATGTGGAAGGCCCCCAACGACCCCCACATCGTGGGCTTTCTGGACATGGATGCCACGCCGGCTCTGTCCCTGCTGGAGCGCTACAACCAGCGCTTCGACTGCAAGGTGACCATCACCCACCTGGTGGTGCGCTGCCTGGCCATCCTGCTGGCGCGGCACCCGGAGGTGAACGCCAAGGTGGGCTGGGCCAGCATCCTGGTGCGCAGCCAGGTGGACATCTTCTGCCAGGTGTCCACCGATTCTGGCCGGGATCTGTCTGGCGCCAAGATCAAGCAGGCCGACACCCTGTCCCTCAAGCAGCTGGCCGATACCCTGCGAGGCTCGGCCAGCAAGATCCGCGAGGGCAAGGACCCCGCCTTCGAGCGCAGCCGCAACCTGTTCAAGGCCCTGCCGCTGTGGGCCATCCGGCTGATGCTGTGGTTCCTGTCGCTGCTGAACAACACCTTGAACCTGCACCTGCCCAAGCTGGGCATGCCGCGCGACGCCTTCGGCTCGGCCATGGTCACCAGCGTGGGCATGCTGGGCATCGACTCGGGCTTCGCTCCCTTCACCCCCATCGCCCGCTGTCCCATCATCCTCACGGTCACGCGGGTCAAGAAGCGCCCCTGGGTGGTGGACGAGGACAGGGTTGTGGCCCGCCCGGTGCTCAGGCTCTGCGGCACCTTCGATCATCGCGTCATCGACGGCTTCCACGCGGGCACGCTCACCGGTGAGATCGAACAGCTGATGGCCGCTCCCGAGGGCCTGCTCACCGACGAGGAGCGCGAGGGCTGGGAGGATTGAACCATGATGAGGGTGCTGGTGATCGTCCTGGCCCTCGCGGCCACCGCCGCCGGTGTCGCGGGCCTGTGGCTCGATGTGTCACAGCTGGCGCCCCGCGCCCTGTGGCTGCTGCTGGGCGGGCTCACTGCCTTGATCCTGGCGGCCTTCGAGCTGGGCTACACGGGCCCGGGCGCCGCCTGGCCGCGGGACTCGGATCAGCCCCGCCCCATCGCGATCCGTCCCCTGGACGGGCTGCGCAGCGTGCAGATGTGGCTGCACGCCTTCCAGCGCACCTACGCGGTGGAGCCGGGCCTGTACTACACGGGTGAGCGCTACGATCTGCAGGCGCCGCTGCTGGTCACCGGCAACTACCTGCTGAGCGTGCTGCTGCTGCTGCGCGCCACGCGTGGCCTGAGCATGCGGCTGCTGGTGGTGGACTCGGACGGCATCAACGTGTGGTGCGCCTCGGGCAAGGGACGGTTCTCCACCAAGGTCATCGCCGATCAGCTGGAGCGCTACGATCGCGCTCTGCTGGGGGACGAGAAGCGCCCCACCCTGGTGCTGCCCAAGCTGTCCCTGGCCGGGGTGGACCTGGCGGCCCTGCGTAGGCTGGGGGTGCGACCCTTGCTGGGTCCCATCTACGCCCAGAACCTCTCGGCCTGGCTGGCGGAGAAGCCGCTGCGCAGCTGCGACACCGACCTGGTCGACTTCAACCTGCGCTCGCGCCTGTTCTGCTGGCTGCCGGGGCTGGTGCAGTACCTGGGCTACTCCCTGGGCGTCCTGCTGGCGCTGTACGCCCTGGAGCTGTTGGGCGGTCCGGTGGCCCCCCTGGGACTGGTGCCGCTGGTGGCAGTGCTGGGCAGCGCATACCCGCTGCTGTTTCCCTGGATCCCCGGGCGGCGCTTCGCCATCAAGGGACTCTGGCTGGGCGTTTTGGTGAGCCTGGTGCTGGTGGGCCTGGCTGGCATGGGCTGGCTGGCCTGGGCTCCCCTCGCCTCGGCCGTGCCCTTCACCGTGGCCATGTCCATCTTCGTGGGGCTGTCGTTCACCGGCAACTCGGCGGTGAGCAACTACTCCCTTGTGCGCAAGGAGATCGCCCACTTCCTGCCCGTGGACCTGCTGCTGTTCATCGCCGCGTTCGTGGCCTATCTTGTGGTGGAGGTGCCGCGATGATCACCCTGGACGCTCGACTCTGTACAGGCTGCAAGGTCTGCGTGCGAATCTGCCCCCACGGGGTGCTGGCGCTGCAGGACAACAGAGCGGCGCTGGTGGCCGAGCAGCGCTGCATCGAGTGCGGCGCCTGCATGCTCAACTGCGCGGCGCGAGCCATCCATGTCACCAAGGGCACCGGCTGCCTGGTGGCCATCATCAAGGAAGACGTCCTGCGCATCCGTCCGCAGGGCGCCGGTTGAGACTGCGCCTGATCGCGGCGTGACCGCGGCCTCTCGATTCACGGCGCAGCGTGCAGCGTGCGATCGATGATCTCCTGCTTCATGCCAGGTGAGAGATCGTTGAAGTAGGAGCTGTAGCCGGAGACGCGCACCAGCAGCCAGGGGTAGAGCGCCGGGTCGTCGCGGGCGGCCAGCAGCAGCTTGGGATCCAGCACGTTCAGCTGCAGCTGCATGCCGCCCTGCGCAAAGTAGCCCCGCACCAGGCCACCGAGGGCCTCGAGGCCGGGAGGGCCGGCGAGCACCGCAGGATCGATCTTGAGGTTGGCGTTCACGCCGTTCCTGGCCAGGCGCGCGTGATCGAGGCCCGCGATGGAATTGAGCGTGGCGGTGGGGCCCAGCCGGTCCCGGCCGTTGGCGGGGGAGATGCCGTTGGCCAGGGGCTGGCCGGCCAGGCGACCTGAAGGGAGGGCGCCGGTGGTCTCGCCGAAGGCCCGGTGGGAGGTGACCGAGTAGAAGCCCGCCTGGTAGGGGCCGCCGCGGGTGTTCTGGTGCTGGGAGAGGGCTGTGGCGAAGGCGTCCATGACAAGCAGCGCCCAGCCATCTGCGGCGGGGTCATCGTTGCCGTACTTGGGGGCGGCCAGGAGCCGAGCCCGCAGCTGCTCGTGGCCGCGGAAGTCGGCCCTCAGGGCGCGCGCCAGGGTGGGCAGATCGCAGCGCTGCTCTCGAAACACCACCCGCTCGATGGCCGCCAGGCTGTCGGCCACGTCGGCGACGCCCACCCCCTGGATGCCGCTGCCGTTGTAGCGGGCTCCTCCCGCGCTGGCGTCGCGGCCGCTCTGCAGGCAGCCGTCGATGAGGGCCGAGCTCAGGGGCGTGGGGTGGAAGCGGGCGTTGGCGCGCTCGATGTGCTGCAGGTCGTCCACCAGCAGCGCCACCAGGCGTTGGACCTGAGCGCAGAAGCGCCCAGCCAGGGCCTCGGCGGAGTCGCAGCCCGCAAGGCTGGGCTCCTGCGCGCCTCCCTTTCTGGTGCCCAGGGTCCACTCCAGGCACAGGGCCAGGTTGGCGATGGCCGCGTCGGTGGAGGCATAGGAGCTGCCGCAGGCGACGGGTTCCACGCAGCCCACCGGGGAGTAGTCGCGGGCGTCGGCCAGGCTGGTGCCGCGACCCAGCAGCATGGGCAGCACCGCCTCGTCGTTCATCAACGACGGGCTGCCCGAGCCATCGCGCAGCATGCTGGCGATGCGCTCGAGGTACCCGGGCGGGCTCTGGGCGTGGAGCCGGGCGTGGTAGTTGGGCTGGCGCATGCGCAGGGCGTGCATGGCGTCCAGGAAGATCCAGCTCAGCGCGTTGGTGGCGTCGTCGCCCTGGCGGTCCACGCCGCCCACCACCACCACCTGGCCGTTGAACATGCCGCCGTGGAAGCGGGTGATGCGCCGCGAGAACACCGGCACGATCTCGCAGAGCTTGACGCTGAAGCAGCCGATGAGATCGCGGGCGGCCTGCTCGTCAAGGCGGCCGGAGTCCAGGCCATCCTGGTAGTAGGGCATCAGCAGCTGGTCCAGCCGCCCGGGGCTCACCGAGTTGTCCAGGCTCTCGATGTTCAGCGCGATCTGGGCGAAGAGCAGCGACTGCAGGGCCTCGTGCAGGCCGCGGGCCGGCTCGCGGGGCGCGCGCTCGCAGACCTGGGCGATGCTCTCCAGCTCTGCGCGCCGTGCGGGATCCTCTTCGGCCTCGGCCGCCGCGCGGGCCTGCTGCGCGTAGGGGGCCGCCAGAGCTTCGAGGCCCTGGCAGGCGATCTGTACCGCCTCGTAGAAGACTCGCTTGTCTTCGTCGTCGCAGCCCTCCGCGGCGGCCTGGGCGTTGGCGATGATGCCCCGCGTGCCCTGGGACAGGAGCCGCTCGTAGTCGGGCACGAAGTGGGAGATGCCGCCGGTCTCGTTCACCAGGAAGCGCCTGCCTCCCAGCTGGTCGACCACGAAGCCCAACGCGCGGGGCAGGGGGAAGGCCCTGATGGACAGGAAGCGCGGCAGCCAGAAGGGCAGCACCGAGAGGGCCAGCTCGCGCTTGTCGGCTGGCTCCATGTGCAGCGGGTTCAGCTCGCGGCTGCCGAAGGCCAGCAGATCCTCGGCCATGGCCACGCCGTGCAGCTCGGGGAAGATGCCGCCGCCGACGCGCTTGGAGGAGAAGCACCCCACCAACAGCTCGCCCGCGTGGATGGTGGCGGAGCGGCCCTGCAGGACGGCCGCCAGGGCCTCGGCCTTCTGGATGAGCATGGGCTTGCGGCGGTTGGCGCCCTGCTTGAAGTAGCGGGTGACCAGCCGTGCACGCTCGATGCACACCGAGGGGGTGGCGCCCTGCACGGCCTCCCGCAGCTCCCAGACCCGGGGAGGGAAGAGTGACAGCCGGTCGCGCTGCTCTTCCTGGTCGGCCTCGCCCTCCACCACCGTAGCGATGCCCAGGGCCGTGAAGCGCCCGCGGGTGGCGGCCAGCGAAGCCGCGGCCTGCTCCCGGCCGATGTCCAGCGGCCGTTGCTGGCTGGCCACCCGAGGGATCTTGGCCTCGCCGCCGGGGTGGAAGCGCATGAGACGCAGCTCGCTGTGTCCCAGCTCGTGAAGCAGGGCCGCGATGCCCTCGATACAGGCCCCTGTGTCGTTGTGCCCGGGGATGACCGGCATGCGGAAGCGCACGTCCGCCCCCGCCTCCACCAGCCGACGGGCGTTGTCGGCGATGCTCATGGCAGGGGCCCCGGTCAGGCTGCGATGCAGCTCGTCGCCGGCGGCCTTGAGGTCGAAGTAGAAGGCGTCGGCCAGGCCCAGGACCTTCTCGAAGGCGCTCCAGGGCACCGCGCCGCAGGTCTCCACGAAGGTGTGAACGCCCGCCTCTTTGCACAGGTCCAGCAGCGCAGCCACGGCCTCGGCCTGCAGCAGGGGTTCGCCGCCCGACAGGGTCAGCCCGCCGCCCGATGCCTGGTGGTAGGTCCTGTCGGCCAGCAGCCGGGGCAGCAGCTCCGCGGGCTCCTCGCACCAGCCCACCAGCCTCAGGGCTTTGTCGGGGCAGGCCTGGGCGCAGGCTCCGCAGGCCTGGCACTCGTCACGATCCACCCGCTCGGGGCCTCGAGTGATGGCTCCGTGGGGACAGGCCTGGGCGCAGGCCATGCAGCCGGCGCAGCGCGCGGCGTGGAAGGACAGCTCGGGCTCACGGCGCAGCGACTCGGGGTTCTGGCACCAGGCGCAGCGCAGGGGGCAGCCCTTGAGGAAGGCTACCGTGCGGATCCCTGGCCCGTCGTGCACACAGAAGCGCTGCAGGTCGAACAGCAGCAGGTCGGGGGAGGACGCCATGGCGTTGGTATAGCACCGGCTGGGCGAGAACCGCGCATCGCGGGTGGGTCTGGCGGCCAGGGTGGGCTGCCGTACTCGCTGTGGAGCGAGATGTGCTCGTCCCGGCGCTGATGCCGAGCGCGGCGGCGAGCGGGCACTCGAAGAGCGTCCTTCTCCGGTGGCCGGGTCCCTCTCCAGCGGCGATACTGCCGCTGCGGAGGAGCCATGCTTCTTGTCCTGCCCCTGCCCCTGCTGCTGCTGGCCTGCAGCCCGCGCTCGGGAGACACGCCGGTCCAGGTGGACACCGGCGGCGCGCCCGAGGCCTGCGACCGCTACAACACACTGGGGGTGTTCACGGTGGAGTACCACGAGGAGTACGCCGGTTTTTCGGGGATGTTCGTGGACGGCCCCAGCCCCTGGACCCTGGACGAGCTCATCGACGGCGGCGACTGCAAGCTCTACGGCTGGCAGCAGGTGCCCGCCTGCGAACCGCCCTGCGAGGGCACCGACGTCTGCGGCTTCGGAGACGAGTGCCACCCCTGGCCCGGCAACCTGCCGGTGGGCACCGTGGAGCTGGCTGGCACCAGCCCCGAGCTGAGCCTGGAGCCCACCGAGTGGGGCAGCTACTACTACAGCGAGCCCTGGCCGGCTCCCTACGCCGCCGGCGACAGCCTGACCCTGAGCGCCAGCGGCTCCGACGAAGTGGAACCTTTCAGCATGAGCCTGCAGGCCGCGGCCCCTCTGGACGCGGATCTGCCCGCCGTTACCATGCGCCCGGGCGAGCCCTTGCGGGTGAGCTGGGAGCCGGCGGGGGGGGCCTCCAGCACGCGCATGCTGGCCTCGCTGTCCATCGATCACCACGCCAGCACGCCCGGCTACGCCCTGTGCGAGGTGCCCGACGCCTGGGGCTCCTTCACCGTCTCCGCCGACATCGTGGACGGCCTCTTCGAGGCCGGCTCCACGGGCATCGGCACCTACGTGGAGAGCGCCCACCTCACCCGTGCCACCCAGGCCTGGGCCGAGACCGAGCGCGGCTGCGCGCTGTTCCAGACGGTGACCTACGAGTGGTTCACCGTGGACGAGGAGCTGTGATGAGAGGCGTCGCCACCCTGGCCCTCGCGCTGCTCTGCGCCCGCGGCCCTGAACCCGGCCCGGGCGAGTACGAAGACGGCGTGTACCACTGCTGCGCTGAGGGCCAGGGCGGCGACTGCTGCGGCGGCTACGAGCAGGGCATGTGCTTCGAGTACGGTGGCATCTACGGCGACTGCCGGCCGGCGGGGGAGCTCATCGAGGGCAAGGTCATCTGCGGATTCTGCTGCGAGGGCTCCGAGATGGTGGAGCCCATGGCGGAGACCGACCAGGTCTACGACGGCTACCCCGAGGGCTGCGGTCCAGGCGAGACTACGCCCAGCCTGCTCATCTGCGTGGCCTGCGGCGACGGCGAGTGCGGCGAGGGCGAGAACCGCTGCCGCTGCCCGGAGGACTGCGACCCCTCCTGATCCTGGAAGCGAGCATCCGGTTCCAGGTGTCGATAGGGGCTGCTCCTGCTTCGGAGGTCCCCGTGCATCGCCTGTTGCCCTTCCTGGTCCTTGCCGGCTGCCACAAGCCTGCGCCCATCCCCGTGCCGGTTCCGGTGCCTTCCTCTCAGCCGCCCGCTACGGTGCAGGGCGCTCCCCAGTCCGCGCTGGAGCTGCAGGAGCAGGCCCGCGTCCCTGAAGTGCACGCCCGCGGCGGGCCAGAGCTCAAGTGGCAGGCCGAGGTGGGGCTCACCACCTACCGCAGCACCATCCTGGTGCAGGGCGGGCAGGTGATCATCGGCTCCAATGGCAAGCAATGGCACAGCGCCCAGGATCCACTGGACGGCGTCTGGCTGCTGGATGCCTCGGATGGCTCGGTGCAGGCCCACCTGGTGCCCCCCGGCGACGACGAGAAGGACGTGAACGGCGTGGCGCTGGACGGTGGCTACCTGGTGTTCGGCACCGACCAGGGGCGGGTCTACAAGTCCGACCGCCAGGGCAGGGTGCTGTGGCAGGCGGAGATCGGCGGTGACGCCGAGGCGGCGCCGGGCCTGTACGAGGCCAACGGCGACGGCGTGCTGGACGTGGCCATCGGCGCAGAAGACGGTGACTTCTTCGTTCTGGACGGGCGCAGCGGCGATGTCATCTTCCGCATCCCCACCTCCCAGGGCGACTACGGCCAGACCGGCTTCTTGGCACCCCCCGCGCTGTTCGATGTCACCGGCGACGGTGTGCGAGACGTCTTCGCCCCTGGACGGGACAACTACCTGCACGCAGTGGATGGGCGCACGGGTCAGCCCCTGTGGAGCGGCGAGCACGACAGCGCCCTGCACGGCGCGCCCATCATCACCGACACGAACCGCGACGGCGTGCCTGAGCTGGTCTACAGCGAGGCCTACTCGGACCTGCACGCGGTGCATCCTGGCACCGGCGAGCAGCTCTGGGGTGCCAGCCTGCAGCACCCCGACATCGGGGTCGAGGGCCTGTTCTCTGCCATCACCTGGCACCCCAGCATCGGCTGCGCCCTGCTGGGCACCGCCTGGTGGGAAGAGCAGGAGGGGCTGTACTGTGTGGGCCCCCAAGGTGTGTATTGGCGATACACCGAGCCTGCGGGCAATGTCACCAGCGGTGCCGTGGTGGGTGACGTGGACGGCGTGCCCGGCCTCGAGGTGGTCTTCGGCACCGAGTCGGGTCGCCTGCTGGCCCTCGACCAGGCCGGCCAGGTGGTGTGGTCCAGGGATCTCGGCGCCTCCATCGAGTGCTCGCCTACACTGGCGGACATCGACGGTGACGGGCTGATCGAGGTGTTGGTGGCCGCTCACGACGGCCTGCTGCGGGTCTTCGACACCCGCGGCCGGGCGCCGGCTGCCCTGGGCTATCACCGAGGTTCCACGTGGAACACCGGGGTGTTGTTCCACGAGCCCTGACGGACAGCGGGCCTGGAGTCTCAGTCCGCGGCGGGGTCGGGCTCCACCACAGTCAGGAACAGGGGCGCCGGGTTGGAGCAGGTGCTGCAGCGCAGGGCCAGGATCCAGCTGCCCTCCCCCTGGAAGCCGGGGAAGGCTCCTTCGTCGCTGTCCAGGGTGGACAGGTCCACGCTGGTGCCGCCTGGCAGGTGGAAGTTCCACAGCTCGTCGGCCACCAGCTCCAGGTCCAGGAAGCTGGCCTCCAGCTCGGCGATGCTGTCGTCCGCGTAGCGACCGATCATCAGGCCGTCGATCTCCCCGAAGGACAGCTCCGCCCCCAGGCCGTTGCGGGTCAGGCCCGACCAGTCCAGCAGCCAGGGCCCCTGGGCCAGCACCGGCAGGGGCTCGAGGGACGAGAGGTCAGCCGCGAAGTCCAGCACCGCGCAGCCATCGCTGATTCCGGCGCTGGTGGCGCTCTCTCCAGCGGTGGGGGTCAGAAAGCCCAGCATGCGTGCGCCCACTCCGACCTGGGTGCCCGAGGTGAGCAGCACCAGCCAGCTTCCGCTGCCCGCCGTGAACTCCGTCTGGATGTCCACCTCGGTGCCAAAGAAGGTGAAGTCCGACAGCGCCATGCTGGTGTCACCGGCGGGCTCGTAGGACAGGTAGGCCGCCAGCTCGATCTGCTGGATGTCGTCGGCCGCCAGCCCCGCCTCCACCTCTCGCTCTGTCATGTTGGGGAAGATCAGCAGCGCGGCGTTGTCGATCTCCTGGGCCGGATCCAGCTCGTGGCACTGGATGTCGTGCGTGAGCGCCGACCAGTCCAGCGAGATGTCCGTCAGCTCGGCGAGGGGAGACGAGGGGCCGTCCAGCTCGCCGCTGTAGCTGTAGTTCTGCTCGTCTCGCAGGAACAGCTCGCTCGAGGCCGTGGGCGGCGAGCTGTCGCTGGGTTGTGCGGTCTCCCTCGCGACGGGCGTACAGGCGACCAGCAGCGCCAGCGACAGCAGCAGCTCAGGGGGTGACATACAGGGACTCCGCGAAGTCCACGAAGGTGATGACGTCGCCCAGGTCGGTGTTGAGCTGCCAGGTGACCTCACCCTCGGGCGTGACGTTCTGGATCTCGCCGCCCGAGGACCACACCACCTGGGTGTTGCCGTCGGGGAAGCGGGCCACGTCACCCTTGGCGAAGACGTAGACATCCGGGTCGTGGCGGTAGCTCCAGGTCTCGGTGGCCTGCAGCGCCTCGATGTCCAGCTCCAACTCCACGGCTCGGGAGTAGCCACGCTCCTGAGGGCCGTTGTCGAAGATCAGGATGCCATCGTCTAGCATCTCGAACTGGTGGGACATCTGCACGATGTCGGTCTCGGGTGGGAAGGTGAACTGGTTGAGCATGCCGTTGAGCTGCCACAGCACCTCGCCCGTGGTCCGGGAGACCCGCACGATGCTCCCCGGCTCCTTCAACGAGAGGGTGTACTCGTCGGCCTCGGGGTCGTAGTCGATGGCGTTGGTGTGGGTCCAGTTGTGAGCCTGCAGCAGCCCCAGCTCCACCGGATCCCAGTGCTCCCAGGCGTCCCAGATGGTGGTCATGCTGCCGTCGGGGGCCATCTCCACCAGCAGGTCGGCGCTGGTGTGGTGCTCCTCACCGTCCACCTCCACCTCGCGCTCGTCCACCACGATGGCGGTGATGGTGCCGTCGGGCAGCTCCACCATGTCGTGGTCGATGAAGGGGAAGGCGATGCTGGTCTGGTCCAGGCCGTCCATGGAGACCCGGCGGATCTCTCCGGCTTCCAGGTCGTTCTGGGGACCCGCCAGGCAATACACCATGGACTCTCCGTCCACCGAGAAGAAGGCGCGCATCAGGTTGGCGCCGGACTCCAGCAGGTCGTACCAGACCACCCGGCCCTGGGTGTCGATGATCACGATGGCGTAGCTGGTGCCTTGCACCGGTACCACCTGGAACCCGGACCAGCTGGTGGCGGTGCTCGTGGCGCTGAGCTCGGGGACCTCGGGTGGCAGGCTGCCGGTGGTGATGGCGTGATCGGCGCTTGCCCAGCTGTCGTCACCCTCCTGCAGGACCACTCGCAGGTGGGCCTCGGTCTCGGCAGGCAGGCCCAGCAGCAGGGCCTCGTGCTCGGTGCTGGCTTCGGCCTCCAGCGGCGTGCTCCAGCCGTAGTCGCTGCTCTCACCGAACTCCACGTAGCCGGTGGTGGGCTCGTCGGTGCGCCAGCTCACGTGCACCACGGTGACGATCTCCTCGCTGAGGCTCGCGGTGATCTCCAGGGCCGAAGGCTCTCTCGGGGTGTCTGTGTCACCAGAAGTGTCATCCGGTGGGGTGTCGGAGTCCTTGGGATCCTCTCCAGGTGGGCTGGTGCAGGCGGCCAGCGAGAGCAGCGAGAGAGCCAGGAGGGCAGTGCGCATGGCGGACTCCAGGGAGCGTGGCGCCCTGAAGATAGGGGGATCCCCTGTTCCAGGCCTCGGTTCGAAGGAGGCGAGTGTGGTTTCTGTAAGCTGCAACCAGTCTCGGGTTTCGCCAGTTCTCGGGGCTCGGGACGGGG
>CAZEJJ010000124.1:0-21913 GCA_964512185.1 uncultured Enterobacterales bacterium
TACGGCCCTGGAGGCTCTCGCTACGACATGAGCCGGCGGCAGGCTTGCCGCCTCTTTCCCGAGCGCTCCTAGTACTCGACGAAGGAGCGCAGGCGGCGGGAGCGCGACGGGTGGCGCAGCTTGCGCAGCGCCTTGGCTTCGATCTGGCGGATGCGCTCGCGGGTGACGTCGAAGTCCTGACCCACCTCTTCGAGGGTGTGGTCGGAGTTTTCGCCGATGCCGAAGCGCATGCGCAGCACCCGCTCTTCGCGAGGCGTCAGGGTGGCCAGCACCTTGCGCGTCTGGGAGCCCAGGTTGCTGTTGATCACCCGCTCGGAGGGGCTGAGGGCGCCCTTGTCTTCGATGAAGTCGCCGAGGTGGGAGTCGTCTTCTTCGCCGATGGGGGTCTCGAGGGAGATGGGCTCCTTGGCGATCTTGAGGATCTTGCGGACCTTGTCCACGGGGAGCTCCATCTTGTCGCCGATCTCCTCGGGGCTGGGCTCGCGACCCAGCTCTTGCACCAGGTAGCGGCTGGTGCGCACCATCTTGTTGATGGTCTCGATCATGTGGACCGGGATGCGGATGGTGCGTGCCTGGTCGGCGATGGCGCGGGTGATGGCCTGGCGGATCCACCAGGTGGCGTAGGTGGAGAACTTGTAGCCCCGCTGGTACTCGAACTTCTCGACGGCCTTCATGAGGCCGATGTTGCCTTCCTGGATGAGGTCGAGGAACTGCAGGCCGCGCTTGGTGTACTTCTTGGCGATGGACACCACCAGGCGCAGGTTGGCCTCCACCAGCTCGCACTTGGCGTGCTCGGCCAGGGCTTCGGACTTGCGCACCTCGGTGGCCAGCTCGCGCATCTGCTCGCGGTCCATCTCGCAGGTGATCTCGACCTTGCGGATCTTGCGCAGCTCGCGGCGCACGCGGCTGTCGAATTCGCGCCAGCGCTCCTCGGGGATGCCGGTCTGGTGGATGACCTCGAGACCCGCGGTGCCTGGAGTGCGCCGGACCTTGCGGATCATGCGGCGCAGATCCTGGGTGGGTACCCGCGCTTCGTGGGCCACCTGCTCGATGGTGCGCTCCGAGCGCTGGATGCGCTCCCAGTGCCTGCGCAGCTCGCCCACGCGGGCCTGGATGCGGACCTTGGAGATCTCGACGGAGTCCATCAGGTCCAGGAGCTGGTCGTCGGCCAGCTCGATGGCGGCAGCGGCCTCGTTGCGCCGCTTCTTGCTCTTGGCTCGGAGCAGCCCGTGGCGGGCGCTCTGCTTGTTCTCCAGCAGGGCTTCGGCCTGCTCGAAGACCCGGGCGAGCGAGGCACCCTGTGAGCTGATCGCAGGTCGAACAGGCTTCTGGCCGCGGGTGCTGCGCTCGACGCGCTCGGCGTCTTCGGTGATGATCTCCTGGAGGATGGAGATGCCGATGGCGCTGGAGAGCACCCACCGCCGGGTGAGCTTCTCGCCGCGCTCGATGCGCTTGGCGATCTCGATCTCGCCCTCGCGACTCAGCAGGGAGACCGTGCCCATCTTCCGCAGGTACATGCGGACCGGGTCGGTGGAGCGGGTGCCCGCTCGGAGGTCTTCACGGAGCTCTTCTGGGGGCACACCCCGGCGCTCCGCTTCGCGCCGCTTCTTGGCGGCCACGACGATCTCGATGTCCATCTCCGAGAAGAGGATCATGATGTCGTCGATCTGCGCGCCGTTGATCAGGTGCGTGGGGAGCGCGTTGTTCATCTCTTCGTAGGTGACGTACCCACGCTGCTTCCCCATGCTGATGAGTTCCTGGATCTCGATGAGGTCCTTGTCCTTGAGCATCCGGAGTCCTGGTGGGAGGTGGAGAGATGCCTGAAGGGCAGGACGAGGAGTCCCACCGGGGAGAGTTCGTGCGGGCACGGCGATACCGCCAATCGCCGACCGGCAATGTGAAACCGGGATAACTTGGCATGTCAACGGCGAGCCCGCAAGCAGAAAGTCCTCCGCGCTCTCCGAAGCCTGTGCTTCCAGCTCCCGGTAACACGGCGAAGACCATAGACGAACGCTATACCTGCCCGCGAAGGATTCTCCGGCGTTCGTTGAGCAGCAGCGTGAGCCTGGCGCGCTCGCGGAACAGGCCGAGGGTGGCGTCGGCGCGCATGTCATCGGCGTTCTGGATGGCCCGGTGCAGGGCGGTGAGCTGCTCTTCGATGCGGGCGATCTCCAGCCGCGCGAGGATCTGACGAGCCGCGGCCTCGGCCCGCTCCTGGGGGTAGAGCTCGCTGGTGGCCGCCACCCTGGCCAGCAGGCTGCGCAGCGCGGGATCCTCGGCTTCTTCCATGATGGAGGCCAGCTCGCGGCCAGCCAGGAGGGCACCGACGCAGTCGCGGATGGCGTGGCTCTCGCTCACCAGGGCGGGATCGCAGGCTTCGACGAGGGGGGCCACCACCTGGGAGTGGTGCACCAGCAGCCAGAGCAGGTCGGCGAGGCCGCGAGGGATGCGCGTGGCGGGTGTGCCGCGCTGCTCCGCCGGGTCCTGCCGCCCGGTCCTCGCCCTGCGCACCTGCTGGGCCACCTGGGACTCGGGCAGGTAGAGCAGGTCGGCGATGCGCCGAACCAGCGCGGCCCGGGCGATCTGCGGGAAGCGGGCCACCAGCGGGGCCAGGGCCTGCAGGGAGCGCTGCCGGCCGAGGGGGGAGGTGCCGTGCTGCTCGCCGTTCCAGCGGATCACCAGCTCCATGAGCGGAGCCGTGCGCTCCAGCAGGGAGTTGAAGGCCTCGGCGCCGTGGGCCTGGATGAACTCGTCGGGATCCTTGGCGCCGGGGATCTCGAGGCGGAGGGCCTCCATGCCCGCGTCGGCGAACAGCGGCATGGCCCGGACCGCCGCCTTGACTCCCGCGGCGTCGGCGTCGAACAGGGCCACCACGCGGGGCGAGAAGCGGCGCAGGATCTGGAGCTGGTCGGTGGTGAGGGCGGTCCCACAGGTGGCGACGACCTCGGCGACCCCTGCCTGGGCGAGGGCCGTCACGTCGAAGTAGCCCTCCACGAGGATGGCTCGATCTTCGCGCTGGATCGCCGCCCTGGCGTGCGACAGACCGTAGAGGACGCGCTGCTTGTGGTAGATGTCGGACTCGATCCCGTTGAAGTACTTCGGCGCCTCGCGGTCGCCCGAGCCCGTGTTCTGTACCAGGCGCCCGCCGAAGGAGAGCACACGCTGGCGCTCGTCGAGGATGGGGAACATGACGCGGCCGCGGAAGAAGTCGTAGGCCCCCGAGCCTTGCTCGCGGCGTCGAGCCAGGCCCGCGGAGACCGCCAGATCTTCGGGAAACCCGCGGCGGTGCAGGTGCTCCAGCAGGCCGGTCCACTGGGCCGGCGCGTAGCCGACGCGGAAGCGCTCGATGGTCTCGCGGGTCATGCCCCGCTGCTCCAGGTATGCGCGCCCTGGGGCGCCCTCGGGGCGCGCCAGCAGCACCTGGGAGTACCAGGCGGCGGCGGCCTCGCAGATGTCGTACAGCGTGGCTCGCTTGCGCAGGCGCTGCCGTTCGTCCGGGCTGAGCTCCCGCTCCTGGATGGTGACCCCCGCCGGCCCGGCCAGCTCCTTGATGGCCTCCATGAAGCCGAGGCCCTGCACCTTCATGATGAACTTGAAGACGTCTCCGCCCTCACCGCAGCCGAAGCAGTGGAAGATCCCCTTGTGGGGCACCACGTTGAAGCTGGGCGTCTTCTCCTGGTGGAAAGGGCAGAGCCCGACCCAGGAGTTGCCCTTCTTCTTGAGGGTGACGTGCCGCTGCACCACCTCGAGGATGCTGGTCCGCTCCCGGACCTGGTCGATGATCTCGCGGGGAATCGCCAAGAGCTGCTCCTGCTCGTGCTGCGGGCCATATCCGCTTCTGGGCGGCGGTCGCAGCAGTGGGACGGCGAATGAGGGGAGTTCAGGCGCTGGCGCTCATGGGCGCGCGGGCGGCTGCGCGCTGGGCCTCCACCTCGGTGTCCACGCGGCAGATGCCGGCTCCCAGGCCCTGGAGCTTGGGCACCAGGGCCTCGTAGCCCCGGTCGAGGTGCTGGAGACGGAGCACCTCCGAGATGCCCTGTGAGGCCAGCGCGGCCAGCACGAGGCCGGCGGAGGCGCGCAGGTCGGTGGCCATGACGGCGGCACCCTTCAGGCATGGGACACCGCGCACCACCGCTGTGTTGGCCTGGACGCGGATCTCGGCGCCCATGCGGTGCAGCTCGGCCACGTGCATGAAGCGGTTCTCGAAGATGCGCTCGGTGATGCGGCTGCTGCCCTGCGCGAGGGTCATCAGGGCCATGAACTGCGCCTGCATGTCGGTGGGGAAGCCGGGGTGGGGGGCGGTGACGATGTCCACCGGCTCCAGAGGCCCGCTGCGCCCGACGGTGACGGCGTCGCCGCTCACCTGGACCTGGCAGCCCGCCTGCCGGAGCGCTGAGAGCAGCGCGCCCAGGTGGCTGGGATCGGTGCCGGTACAGGTGACCAGGCCGCCGGTGATGGCGCCCGCCACCAGGTAGGTCCCGGCCTCGATGCGGTCGGGCATGATGCGGTAGGGGACGGGGGAGGGCCGCAGGCTGGTGACCCCTCGGATCTGCAGGGTGGCGGTGCCTTCGCCGCTGATGCGCGCGCCCAGGCTGCGGAGGAAGCGCACCAGGTCCACGATCTCGGGCTCTGCGGCTGCGTTGTGGATGATGCTGTCGCCCTGGGCGAGCACGGCGGCCATCAGGATGTTCTCGGTGCCTCCCACGGTGGGGACATCAAGGTGGATCTCGGCCCCCCGGAGCTGGTCCACACGGCCCTGCACGTAGCCATCTTCCAGCTCGAAGCGGCAGCCCAGGGCTTCGAGGCCCTTGAGGTGCTGGTCGATGGGGCGCACGCCGATGGCGCAGCCGCCAGGGAGGCTGACGTGGGCCTGGCCGCGGCGGGCCAGCAGCGGCCCCAGCGCGAGCACGCTCGCGCGCATCTTCCGCACCAGGTCGTGGGGGGCTTCGGAGAAGAAGATGCGGCTCGTCTCGAGCCGCAGCCGGCCGCCCCACAGGGAGGGGCAGCCCAGGCGCCCGAGCAGGCTGAGCATGGTGGAGACATCCACCAGCCCGGGCACGTTCTCGAGCTGGTGCTCACCCGGCGCGAGCAGGGTCGCGGCGAGCAAGGGCAGGGCGGCATTCTTGGCGCCGCTGACGGGCACGATGCCTCGGAGCGGACGACCTCCATCCACGACGAGCTTCTGCATGGGGACACCGGATGGGGAGGGGGGACGGGCCGTGGGACAGCTCGGGCAGTTGCAAGCGCCGTGCCAGGGGGAGGGGAGGGGGTGGAATGGGGGGGATTCGTGGTGGGGAGCGGGGGTCCCCAGGTCGGGACAGCGGGGCTGCCGGTGTCGCGGCGACGCCTCTCCAGATACCAGAAAACCCGGGGTAGGGAGCGCTCAATCGTCGGGCTGTTCTGGAAAGACGCCTGGCAAGAGGCGAACCGTGACCCGCCTGTACCGGGCGAGCGGCTCGGTGCGGATCTGTGGGCGGGGCGGGACACATACAGCAGGCGACAGAACCCCGAATCTACTGCGGCCCAGCAGCCCCTACTGCGGCTGGTCCTGCTCGCAGCGTTCTCGGTCAACGTGTTGAAAACACGCCTCTCTCGCCCACTACTTCGCAGAATCACCCTCGCTACGCGGCTGCTGGCCCTCGCTACGATCCGGGCCGGCCGCCTGGGGGCGGCCTGTTCTGTCGCCTGCTGATAGATGCGCTGGGGGTTTCGCTCCAGGGTCGAACGAGATACCAAGGCCGCCCTCCGAGGTGGGCCTCCTGTCCACCCGGCACAAGGAGCCTTCCATGTCCCTCGTACCAGTCCACGGTGGCCTCGCCGAGCCCGTCGATCGCATCCTCCCCCTCACCGAGCGCAAGCAGCTGCTGGCCGACGCCGAGCGCCTGCCGGCCATCGCGGTCAACGACGCCGAGCTCTCCGCGGTCTACCGGCTCGGGGACGGAACCTTGAGCCCCCTGGTGGGCCCCATGAACGAGGACGAGTACTACGACGTGCTCGACACCCGCAGCATCGTGCGCGGTGGTGTGCGCTACGCCTGGGCCATCCCCATCGCCCTGCCGGTCACCGACGAAGAGGCCGCCGGTCTCGAGGTGGGCGGGCACGCCGTGATCCGCAACCCCGCGGGCCAGCCGGTGGCGCGGCTGCTGGTGCAGAGCGTCTACGACTGGGACAAGGCGCGCTACGTCGAGTCCGTCTACGGCACCGAGCGCATGGACCATCCCGGTGGTGCCATCGTGGCCGATGACCCGCGCACCAAGCTGGTGGGCGGCGAGATCTGGACCCTCCCCCAGCCTCGCAACCCCGCCTTTGGCTCCTTCCAGCTCACGCCGCGACAGACCCGCGCCATGATCGCCTCGCGCAAGTGGGAGGCCGCCATGGCCTTCCAGACCCGCAACCCGCTGCATCGCGCCCACGAGTACGCGCTGGTCCACGGTGCCCAGGAGCTCACGCGCCAGGGCCTGTACGCCGGTGCCGTGCTCATGCCGCTGGTGGGTGCGCTCAAGGGCGACGACGTGGACGCCCCCACCCGCATGCGTTGCTACCAGGTGCTGCTGGAGAACAAGCTGCTGGGCGACGGCGACTCCGACACGGCTCTCTGGCAGGAAGCCGGCTACGAGCTGAACGACGTCTTCGACCTGGTCGCCCTGGACATCCGCATGTTCTACGGAGGCCCCGCCGAGGCCATCATGCATGCCATCTACCGGCAGAACCACGGCTTCTCCCACATCGTCATCGGCCGCAAGCACGCCGACGCCCCCTACTTCGACAAGACCCCCATCTGGGGTGACTTCGACGCCCAGGCCATCTTCGACGAGCTGCCCGGCGAGCTGGCCATCGAGCCCGTGAAGGTGGGCTTCGCCGCCTACTACGACCACATGGGCCGCGTCGACCTCATGAAGAACCACCCGGGCGTCAAGGCCTTCTTCATCAGCGGAACCAAGGTGCGCGAGATCCTGATCTCCGGCGAGCGCCCGGATCCCCGCATCCTGCGCCCCGAGGTGGCCGACATCTTGATCCAGTCCTACCGCGATCGCCAGGGCTGACAGCCCGCCTCGCGGTGGTCTGTCAGTGGTTCTCTCGGCGCGCCTTGCGCGTCGGGAACCACGCCAGCTCCAGCTCCAGCCGCCCAGCCTGTTCGGGTCGCGTGCCGCCGCGCTCGTAGATGTGCAGGACGCGCTCGTCGAGGCGGCCAGCGTCCAGGTTCCACTGGGAGATGCCCTCCAGCTCCACCGCGGGAAAGCGGGCGTCTTCGGGTAGGACCAGCGCTTCGGTGGAGATCTCCGCGTCCAGGTGGCGGGGGGCGGTGAGCAGGTTGCCGGAGGTGCCCAGGTGACGGTTCAGGGCCAGCTGCTCCAGCCGGTGGGTGCCCGTGAAGCGGACCTCCTCGGCGGCGGGCACCAGGCGGGCGTAGCTGCGCGCCGTCTCGGCGTCGGTCCAGCGGTCACCTACCCTCACGGGGCCCACCGGGAGCTGCAGCGCGAGCAGGCGGTGGGGCAGGGCGTCAGCCCAGTCCCGCGCCTCCAGCCGGTCCACGCGGCCGTCCAGCGACAGGGTCATGGTGACCGGCTGAGGCCCCAGTCGTTGCCTCTCGGCGTCGATGGCGGCGGCCATGGCGCTGGCCTCCAGCGGCGTGCCAGCGTTCAGGATGGCGGCGTCCAGCTCCTGGAGGCGGCCTTCGAGGGTGGCGGTGCCCTGGCTGTCCACCCGCCGGACCAGGTAGCTCCAGGTCTCCTCGCGCACCACCGTGTCCAGCTCCACCTGGTGGGTGCTGCGCAGCCGGTAGCTGATCTCCATGCCTGGAGCGAGCCGCCAGCCCAGCACCACCTCGCTCTCGGGCATGGAGCTCGGGGGCAGGCGACAGGCGAGCAGCAGCAGCCAGGGGTACATGACGCTGCTACTAGCGTCCTGTCCGGCTGCGCGCCTGCATCCGGAGCCCGAGCAACCTGCAACCCGGCGGCCATCCCTTGATCCAGTGGGACGACAGCGCGCGCTGCGTGGATCTGGCGGTCCGCGACCTGCTGCCCCACGGGGGGGCGTCTCCGGGTGGTGTGGCGGGGCTCGCTCCCGCTGTGCTGCGCGCTCGTTGGGGCAGCGAGCAGCACGGTCGCTGGCAGGCTGAGCGTCTTCGAGAGGACAGCAGCTTCGAGCGCGAGGTGAACGTCCGGCATCGCGTCGTCGTGAGGGACTGGACCTGCACCATCACCGGCCGCATCGATGGGCTCTGCTGGGAAGGTGGCCGACAGGTGGTGGAGGAGCTCAAGACCTCCATCCTGGACGCCGATCAGCTCGAGGCGCTCGGCCCCGGTGACTTCCCCGCCTGGTGCGAGCAGCTGCGCCTCTACCTGTACTTCCTGGAGCTGGAGGCAGAGGGCCACGACGTGACAGGGCGGCTGGTGGTGGTGTCGCTGGCCGATGGCTGGCGCAGGGTGCTGCACCTCCCCCCGGATCCGGAGGTCGCTGCGCGGCTGCACGCCCGGCTGGACTGGATCGTGGCGGCGCGCGATGAGCTGGCCGCCCACCGGCAGCGCCGGCGCGGCTCCCCCGTGCCCTTCGCCCACCAGGAATTCAGGCCCGGGCAGGAGCAGATGTCGCGGATCACCGAGCAGGCCCTCACCGAAGAGCTGCCCCTGCTGGTCTCGGCTCCCACGGGGGTGGGCAAGACCGCCGCGGTGCTGCAGGGGGCGCTCCGGCGCGCCTACGCCTGCGACGCGCGGGTGTTCGTCGCCACGGCGCGCACCACGCAGCAGCAGCTGGCCATCGAGACCCTGGCGGCGATGCGCAGCCGGGGGCTGGTGTTGCGGGCCCTGCTCCTCAGGGCCAAGGCCAAGAGCTGCCTGCACCATGAGCTTGACTGCCATCCCGAGCGCTGTCCCTACGCGGCCGAGCTGGAAGAGAAGCTCCGCCAACCTTCGCTGCTGGAGCGCCTGCTGGCGGACGGGATCGTGCTCCCGGAGGCCATCGCCGAGCTGGGGAGGGCCATCGTGGCCTGCCCCGCGCGCATCGCCGCGGAGCTGGTGGATCGCTGCGATGTGGTGGTGGGTGACTACAACTATGTCTTCGATCCTGACGTGGCCCTGCGGCGGCACTTCGGGCCGGGAGCTGGGGGTGGCGACGGCGCGGGGAGCTGGATCGTCCTGGTGGACGAGGGCCACAACCTGCCTCCCCGGGCCCGGAGCTGGCTGTCCCCGGCCATGGGTGGCCAGCAGCTGGGGCTGGCGCTGGAGTGGCTGCAGCGGCTCGGGCCAGGTTTCCAGGACCATCTCGCAGCGCTGGAGGCCCTGCTGGAGGCCATCCACGACGCGGATCCGGGGCCTGGCGCGGCCTTCCCTGATGGCACCCGGGTGACGGTGGCTGACCAGGAGACGCTCGGCGGCCTGGCCCGTCGGTTCGAGTCCCTGGCCCTCGACTATGCGGTGGCCTTCCAGGCGCGCTGGCGCCGGTCCGCCGGGCAGCTCGACTCACTGGAAGCCGGCATGGATCCCTACGTCTCCACGGTGCGCGGCCTGCAGCGTTTCGTGGCACGCCTGGCGGAGGCGGGGGAGGAGACGGTGGTCCTGTACCGCCCCGCCGCAGGCCGCGAGGTCCCCGTCCTGCAGCTGTTCTGTCGAGATCCGGCCGGCGCGTTGGCCGCCAGGATCGACAGGCTGGCCGGCTTCGTGGCGTTCTCCGCCACCCTGGAGCCCTTCGAGCTGCAGCTGCGGCTGCTGGGCTTGCGCGCTGACCGCAGCCGCTGCCTGCGCGTGGACTCACCCTTCCACGCGGAGCAGCTGGGGCTGGTGCTGGCGGACCGGGTGTCCACCCGCTTCAAGCACCGCGAGCGAGACCGCGTCCGGACGGCGGAGATCCTCGAGCGGCTCGTCGCTTCCATCCCCGGCAACGCGGCGCTGCTGTTCCCCAGCTTCGCCATGCGGGACGACCTGGTGGCCCTGTTGGAGCTGCCTGGTCGCGAGCGCCTGTTGCAGCTGCCGCAGATGGACGAACAGCAGCGGGCCCACCTGCTGGACCTGATGCGGGACGCCACCGGCCTGCCGAAGGTGCTGCTGGGCGTGCTGGGGGGGATCTTCGCCGAGGGCGTGGATCTGCCCGGGAGCGCGCTGCTGGCGGTGGTGGTGGTGGGCCCGGGGCTACCCGCAGTGGGGCCCGAGCAGGAGCTGGTGCGCGGCTGGTTCCAGGAGCGCTGGGGTCAGGGCTTCCGGCACGCCTACCTGCTCCCGGGCCTGACCCGGGTGGTGCAGGCCGCGGGGCGCGTGATCCGCTCCCCCGACGACCGCGGTGTGGTGGTGCTGGTGGGGCAGCGCTTCCTGCAGCGCGAGGTGCAGGCCTTCTTCCCGGCAGACTGGGAGCCCCAGCGCAGCGCGCGGCCGTGGGAGGACGTGGAGCGCTTCTTCCACAGGGCGCAGCAGGACGCGGAGCTCGACCTGGCCAGCTCAGTGTAAGATGCCCCCTTCCATCATGGAGCCCAGGTGAACGTAGAGCAGCACCGCGAGATCCGCGCACCGCTGGACGCGCTGGAGGCCGAGGCCCTCCGACGAGCCCTGGCGAAGCCGGCGGACACGGGCCCCGAGCTGGTGGCCACGCTGCGCTACGTGATCTCGCTCGCGCGGCTCACCACGGTGCGCAACGTCGATGGCCAGGACGTGGACGTCGCGGGCTTTCTGGCTCCCCATGCCTGGCGTGTGCGCAGCAGCCTCGAGCCCCACCTCGAGCCTGGTGACGGCGAGTCCCTCTGGGGTGCGGTGCGGGAGCTGCCCACCCTGGTGGCCTCCGCCCGTGAACAGCGGCTGCAGCTGCTGGAGCGCTTCTCCCTCGACCGCGAGAGCCTCGAAGAGGAGATCACCCGCAAGAACCTGGTGGTGGCGGCGGGCGGGGGAGGGGGCTCGGGCTACGGCTACGTGGGAGCCTACACGCTCTTCCACCGCAATGGCCTCGACCCGGCCCTCATCGCCGGCACCAGCATGGGGGCGCTCATCGGCCTGTGCCGCGCGCGGCGCAGGCGCTTCGATGTGGCGGCCACCTTCGAGGTGGGCCGGCGCCTGAGCTGGCCCAACCTGTTCACGGTGCTCCAGATGGACAGCCGCTACGGGCTCCCGGCCGGGCTGCGGCTTGATCTGCACGGAGTGCTCGGACCCCTGTTCGAGAACGGCTCGGGCCAGACCATGACCATGGATGACCTGGCGGTGCCCATGCGCATCGTCACCACGGGCATCAAGCTGGACGCTCTCAAGCACGACCTGTCCTACTACGAGCACTTCCTCGATGACGCCATGGGCCCCGGCTTCACCTTCTCCAAGGGGCGCCTCAGGCGGGTGGCCAGCGTGGCCAACCTGGTCCGCGAGCTCACCGAAGACCCCTCGCTGCTCCGGGAGATCATCTTCGGCGTGGACTCCCACACCCAGGACGCGGACGTGCTGGACGCGGCGGGGTTCTCCTCCGCGATCCCCGGTCTCATCCACTACGACGTGATGCGCGACGACCCGCGCATGAAAGAGGTGCTCGACCGCCTGTATGCCCACCACGGCATCGCCCGCATGGCCGAGGGCGGCCTGGTGAACAACGTGCCCGCGCGGGTCGCCTACGAGGCGGTGATGGAGGGCGCGCTCCGTCGCCGCAACTGCTTCGTGCTGGCCATGGACTGCTTCGCCCCCCAGGCTCGCAGCTTCATGTTCCTGCCGCTGCAGCAGCTGGTGCGCACCAACGTGCTCCGCAACATCCCCTACGCTCACCTGTACTTCCCACTCAAGCGGGTGCTCAACGCGTTGAACCTGGCGCCCAAGATCCGCTCGGTAGAGAAAGCCATTCGCTGGACGGCCGACGAGCTGCGGCCCCACATCCCGCTGATCAAGGCCATGGTCGAGCCTCTCCCCGTGCTGTCCGACGCCTGAGGCCACGTCCTGGTGGCGGGGCTGTTACAATGCCGCCTTCTCATTGGAGGCGAGGTTGCCTGTGAAGGAGCTTGTGCTGCGCGTGGAGGTGGGAGGCGAGCTGCTGGGTGAGTTTCCGCTCACCGCCGAGTCCCTCACCCTGCGGCTGGAAGACGTGGCGTCCGGCCAGCTGGTCTCCACGCTCGTCATCCAGCCGGCGAGCGAGAGATCCTCGGCCGATGCCCAGTACCGCGACAAGACCCTCGACCTGGCGGAGCCGGCCGAGCCCGCCCCGGCCAAGGTGACCGAGCGCCGCCCGCCCGAGATCATCAACTTCCAGATCCCGCCGCCACCCGAAGCCCCGCAGCCACAGCACGAGGACACCACCGGCAGCGACGAGCTGGAGATGCCCACCGAGTCCATCGCGGGGGCCAGGCCCGAGCCGGACCCTCCTGCTCCTCCTCCTCCTCCTCCCCCGTCGCTCACCGAGAGACCCGACGACTCCGAGGAACCCAACGCCGGGCTCGATCGCTCCATCACCCACACCCTCACCGACGGGGCTTTCCTCTTCGAGCAGCTGGATGAGCTGCGGGCCAGCTCTCCAGAAGAGGCCGCCGAGCTCCTCCAGGCCGTCACCAACGAGCTGCCTGAGGGTGGGCAGCGCCCCCGGGCCGTGCCCGTGGCCCCCGACCTCGTGGAGGAGCTGGGGCGGTCCACCGACGTGGTGCTCGACGACGAGAGCGAGGCCGAGACGGGCCGTCACGTCTTCCCCCCGGCTCCCGCAGGGGTCCAGGAGCTGCACGGTCTGCGCGGCGCCGGCCCCAGCATCGTGCCCACCGACTTCGCTGAAGAAGAAGACGAGGCCGTCACCGTGGTGGCCCGCCAGCCCGGCGAGGACCACCGCGCGTTCCGTCACGGGAGCTCCGAGCCCGGGCGTGTCAGCGGTGGGGGCGGGGAGTACGACGAGCTGCCGGTGCCCGGCCACGGTCGCCGCCAGATGGGGGATGACCTCTCCCTGTCGCTGCCCTACGATCCCGCCACCCACGGCCTGTCGCTGCCGCTTCCTCTGGGCGCTGACAGCTCGATGGACGATCTGTCCTTGTCCCTGTCCATGATGGGCGATCGCACCGCCACGGGGGGCGATGATCCTTCCCTCTCGCTGTCGCTGCCCATGCCCGAGTCGCGCGTCCTCTACCAGGCCGCCAGCGACGATGATCTCTCCCTCCCTCTGCCCGAAGAGAGCTCGCCACCCTTGGACCCCGCCCAGGCTGGCGAGCCCACGGCGACCCATCACGCCGGGGCCTTCGAGCTGGGCGCGCTGAACAGGCCCCACGCGGTGCCGCCTCGGCTGATCGACACCACCGCAGGCTTCGAACGCGATCCCAGCACCGAGCGGCTCGAAGGGGCCGAGGTCTGGTTCCGGCGCTCCGGCGAGTGGACCCCCAGAGGGGCGCTGAGCTTCGGCCAGCATGTGCAGGCCTTCGGTGGCATGGTCCGCTGCGACGACCAGGGTGGGCTGGTGGTGCTCGCCGGCCCGCGGCTCGGAGGCTCCGCCACCTTGCCCTCCGGGGAGCTCCAGCAGATCAGCTCGGGACAGCAGGCGGTGCACCTGCCCCCTGGCACCTCGGTCATCCTGTGGCAGGGCGAGCAGGGCCTGTATGTGCGCAGCAATGTCGCGTCCGACGGCTCGGAGCCGGGCGACGGCGGGCCCGTGGTCTATCGGCGGCAGCCGCGGCCCCGGTCCTGGAAACCCCCGCGCTCCGACCTGGACGAGGACAGCGGCAGCTGAACAGCCCCGGCTCGTCAGAAGCTGGGCAGGATGCGGTGGACGAGGGCCAGCTCGTCCCGGCCGTCGCTGTCCACGTCGCCCGTGAAGATCGCCTCGCCGGTGGACAGCCAGGCCTGGCTGCGGAAGATGGTGGTCTCGGCCTTGCCGGCGTTGCTCGTCTCGTTCCAGCCCTCGTAGCTCGCGTCGCCGTACCAGATGTACACGGCGCCCGAGGCGAAGTGATCGTCGGAGCCGCTGGGGTTCTGGCGCGGAGCGCCGGCGATGATCTCGTCGATGCCGTCACCGTCCAGGTCGGCCAGCGCGACGGTGCTGCCGAAGCGCGCCCCGGAGCCCTCGCCCTGGAAGGTCAGGGTGGCTGAGGGCTCGGCGGTCCCCAGGTCGAGGTCGGCGTACAACAGGGCCTGTCCCTGCTCCCTGCCGCCGGCGCCGGGTGCCCCCGCCAGCAGATCGGGATGCTCGTCCGCGGCGGCGTTGCCGATGGCCAGCGAGGTGCCCAGGTAGGCTTCCTCGCTGGGCCCGTGTACCACCGCGCTGGCTGCCTGCTCGAGGGCCAGGTCCGAGCCCTCGGAGATGGCCTGCGCCACCAGGCTGCCCGACAGGACGTAGATCGCGCCGGTGGCTTCGCGCGCCGGCGACACCTGGTCGGCGAAGGGGGCGCCCACCAGGAGCTCTGGGAGGCCGTCGCCGTCGAGGTCGGTGTCGCAGCTGATGGCCGCTCCCGCGGACGCCCCCACCTGGCTGGCGTAGAAGCTCGGGCCCGTGTCGGCGAGGTCCAGCTGGCGGGTCTCGCCGTCCACCGCCGCCGCGCGCAGGGCGGCGCTGGATACCAGGGTGATCGCCCCCCCGAGGGCCGCCCCGGTGCCGCTCCAGCGGCTCGCCACCGCCAGCTCACCGATGCCGTCTCCGTCGAGATCAGCGCAATCGGCCAGGGTGGTGCCGGAGTGTTCGTAGGCCTGGCTCCCCAGCAGCAGGAGGCTGGCGTCGCTGGTGGTGCGCTGGGCGGGATCGGCGCTGTCCGAGAGGCTCCCCGAGAAGTAGCCGCTGCTCTCGAAGAAGTAGAGGCGTCCGGCCGCCGCCGCGTCGTCTCTTCCCGGGCCCGCCGGGGCAGCCACCACCAGCTCGCGGCGACCGTCGGCGTCGAGATCCATGGCCAGCAGGGCGGAGCCGAGCTCGGTGCCCTCCTGCTCGTCCACCAGGTCGGGGGTGACCACGGCCATGCCGCCCGGTGAGACACCCGCGTGGATGTCCAGGTGGAAGATCAGCACCCCGCCCATGTCGGGCGCGCCCACGGCCACGGTGTTGCTGGCCAGGACCACGTCCCAGTCGGGACCCATGGCCTCGGAGCCGGTGAGCGAGAACCAGGTGTGGTCGCTGTCGAAGGGATCCAGCAGGCTGCCCAGACCTTCTTCGTCGCCGTGGAACACGCTGACGTAGGCCGCAGAGTAGACGTCTTCACAGCCTGGCCCGACGCAGTCGCCGCCGGGGCACCCCGGCAGCAACAGGCTCAGGAGCAGCGGTGCGGCGGGCACCACGGCGCAGCGCTACTCGCTGGCGGCGGCCGGCTCGGCGGGGGGCGCGGGAGGCGGGCCGGGCACTGTGGAGAGCCGGTAGGTGGTGCGGAACTTGTTGGCCATCTCGAAGGTGACGTCGTACTGGCCTGGCTTGACGTTGTTGAGCACGCCCTCGACCATGGGGGTGAGCAAGCCCACCTCGACTTCGTTGATGGTGACCTTGATGAAGCCGATGGTGTCGTTCTTGATGCGCAGCTGCGCGCCGGGCGCCGCGTGGGGACCCGCGGGCGTGACCGCCTCTGGGGCGTCGAGAGGGGCCTTGGGCTCGAGGTTCTCGAGGAACTTGACGGGGTCGACATACAGCTCGCGGAAGTTCTCCATGGCGCCGGTGCTGTAGTAGGGGTTGACCGGGAAGGTGGTGGTGTTGGCGGCGTGGACGTGGCTGCCGATCAACAGGGCGGCGAGGCCCACTGCGGCCAGGCGGGAGGAAAAACGCATCGGAGGCTCCAGGGGGGGCGGGCTGCTGCTCTACTGCGGTGTCAGGCCGGAGTAGGAAGTTAACTCCCGGCTCATGTAGATGTCACCTGTGGACAGGTCGTAGTTGGACTCGCTCACCAGCCCCAGGCCCTTGACCCAGAGCTGCTCGATGTAGCCGTCCATCTCCATGCCGGCCGAGGAGATGCTCAAGTGGTAGGAATTGGCCAGCTTGTAGGCCTCGACGGTCTCGCCGGTGGGCAGCGAGGTCTCGACCCAGCCCACTTCCTGGTAGGTGCCGCTGACGGTGCCGGTGTACTGCTTGCCGTCGGAGGTGTCCATGATCAGCGTGTAGTCGTAGGCCCAGGAGCCGCGGTAGCCGATCTCGGCGTCGGAGGGCAGGTAGAGGCGGGGGGGGCTGTCGGTGGCCGTGACCACCATCTCCATGGGGAAGCCCATCATGTCGAGGGAGACGTCGCCTTCCCAGCCGTACTGGTACATGCCGTCGCCGTCGTCGCCTTCGCAAGAGACGAAGGTGGTGATGTCCCAGCCGTTGCTGCCGGTGACCGCGTCGCGGAACTGGAAGCCGGAGACGCCGTAGTCGGTGGCGGCGCCGATGCCCTGCTGTTCGCCGGTGGTGGGTTTCCCGTTGTAGGTGACCGAGTAGCTGCGCGTCCAGCTGGTCTGGTCCACCGGGTCGTACGATGAGGGGCACTCCTGGATGTCGGTGTCGGCGTCGGCGTCGGTGTCGGCGTCCGTGTCGGCGTCGGCGTCGGAGTCGGAGTCGGTGTCGGTGTCGGTGTCGGCGTCGGCGTCGGTGTCGGCGTCGGCGTCGGTGTCGGCGGTGTCGATCTTGGTCTGGCCCTGGTCATAGGGGTTGTCGCTGGGGCAGCCGACGAGGGCGAACACGAGGAGGGGCAGCGCGCGCATGGGACCTCGGGGTGCGAACGTTCGCAGCTTGGCGACCGGCAGTGGCCGCCGGGGGTTAGGAGGCTCCCCGCCCACGGTGCGCGCCCGCGGCGTGTGCCAGGGCCGGGCAGGTCGGGTCTCCTCCGATCAGGCGTTGTAGCATCGGTGTTCCGCACTGGCAACAGCGCTGCTCGGCGGCACTTCGCTTCCCTATGGGCGTCGTCATGCCCTTGGCGGGCGAGCCTGCACAGGCCCGACCGTCGACGGAGAATTCATGGATCCCGACCTGCTCTTCCACGGAATCTCACAGCTGCTCACCGGCGGTGACGAGGGCATCATCGATGACGCCGCGGTGGCCTTCCGTGGCTCGCAGGTGGTGTGGGTGGGCGCCAGCGACCAGGCCCCCTCCGCCCGCGAGCGGGTGGACTGCGGGGGCCTGCTGGGGCTGCCTGGGCTCGTGGACTGCCACACCCATGCCCTGTTCGCGGGGAGCCGCGCGGAGGAGTTCCAGCGCCGGCTGGCGGGGGCCAGCTACACCTCGATCCTCGAGGCGGGCGGTGGCATCCTCTCCACGGTGAGTGCGACTCGAGCGGCCAGCCAGCACCAGCTGCGCGCCAGCCTGCGGGCGCGGCTGGACCACATGTTGGCCCTGGGGGTCACCACCGTGGAGGTCAAGAGCGGCTACGGGCTCGAGCCCGCCACGGAGCAGCGCATGCTCGAGGTGGCGACCTCTAGCGGGTCCCCGGTGGAGGTGGTGCCCACCTTCCTGGGCGCCCACGCGCTCCCCGCATCGCACCGCGGGGACCGCGGCAGCTACGTGCGGCAGGTGCTCGAGGAGCAGCTCCCGCGCTGCGCGCCCCTGGCCGCCTGCGTGGACGTGTACTGCGATCGGGGCGCGTTCAGCCTCGAGGAGGCGCGCAGCATCCTGGTGGCGGGCCTCGACCACGGCCTGACAGCGCGCATCCATGCAGAGCAGGTGAGCTTCACGGGGGCGGCGGCCATGGCTGCCGAGCTGGGGGCCGCCAGCGCCGATCACCTCGAGCGCATCGACCAGGCTGGCATCGAGGCCATGGCGCACTCCGGCACCGTGGGGGTGCTCCTGCCCGGGGCCATGACCTACCTGGGTGATCCCGCCCCCCCGGTGGCAGCGCTGCGCGAAGCGGGCGTGCCGCTGGCGGTGGCCACCGACTTCAACCCAGGCTCCAGCCCCGTCCGCGACCTGTGGAGCTGCGCCACCCTGGCATGCCTGCGCATGGGCCTGCGCGTCGACGAGGCGCTGCTGGGCATCACCCGCAACGCGGGCCGCGCCCTGGGTCGCCCGGAGCTGGGCTGGCTGGGCGTCGGCTCTGCCGCAGACCTGGTGCTCGTGGCGCCGCCCCCCGGGGAGCCGGCTCGGCTGCCGGTGCTCGTGCAGTACCTGGGCGGGCACCGGGCCTGGCACCTGGTCAAGGGTGGGCGTTGGATCGTGCGCGCGGGCCAGCGGCGGGTCCCGCTGCGTTGACGGCTCGGGTGCTGGTCGGCTATTCCGCCGTCGAGTCCTGTCCCGGGCTGGAGGTCGCCGTGTGTCCAGCAAGCTCGCTGCCGCCCTTGCTCCCCACCCTCGGCGTGCCCGAGCTGCTCATCATCCTGGTGATCGTCCTCATCTTCTTCGGCGCGGGCAAGCTGCCGGCCGTGGGGCGCTCGCTGGGCAAGGGCCTGCGCAGCTTCAAGAAGGCACAGCGCGAGGTGGACTCGGTGCTCAAGGGCGAGGTGCTGCCCGATCCGGACCCCAGCGTGGAGGACGCGGTGGAGGTGGAGCGCGACCAGGCTGACAGCAGGCGACAGAACAGGCCGCCGCCTGGCGGCCGGCCCGGATCGTAGCGTGAGTGAGGGCTATTCGTCCTCACCCCCGGCGGCGCTCTTTCGCTGATCCAGAGCCCAGCGGGCCGCCTGGCGCACGCTCTCGGGTACCGGGATCCCGCTGAGGATCGCCCGCAGGTCCTGGGCCAGCAGGGTGGGGATCAGCTGGGTGGCCACGGGAGCGGGAGTGTAGGGATTGCAGGCCAGCGCCAGGCGCACCTGGTAGCGGCTGGCCCAGCGGCGATGGTGCGCCACGAGCCGGAGGATGGCCGGCTTGGTGGGCCGCATGGCGGCGATGCGCACCACGTCGCGCTCCACGGCGCGTGGATTGTCGAGGAACAGGCGGATCACGCGTGGATCGCGGTCGTGCAAGATGCGGTCCAGCAGGAAGCGGTCGTCTGCGCGGGCGATGGACTGGCGCCTGCCAGCGGACAGCTCCAGGTGCTCGTTGTCGTCGTTGGCCTCGTCGATGGTGGGGTTGCCCCGATGGCGCTCCCCCATGAACATCCCCGTGACCTCGGGCAGCCGCGCCATGTGGGCGACCTCGTAGAGATCCGTGATCCGGTCGTAGCCCAGCCCCTGCAGGATGCCGCCGTCGAGGGCCAGCTCCTGCAGCAGCAGCCGGTGGCTGCTCCGGCCTGCCAGGGCGCCGTCGTGGATACGCTTGAGCACGGCTACGATCGCGCCGTCGTCGGACTCCTCCAGCCCCGAGCGCAGCGCCTCCCGGCGCATGGAGGGATCCCGGATGGCGCGCAGGCGTCTCCCGAGCAGCCGCACCAGCCGCTCCGCCTCGCCCTCCTGCCCCTGGGCGAGCAGCTCGTGGACGCGCTCCAGGACCGGTCCCTGGGGTTCCAACGCTCGGCGCCTCCTGGCTGCGGCCTGCTCAGCGAGCGGCGCTGGCGAGGCCCTGCAGGTTCGGAATACTACCCTGTCATGAGGCGCATCGCTCTGCAGGCCCTGCCCGTGATCCTCGTGCTCGCGGGCGTGGCCATCGCCGCCTGGCACGCGCGGCCCGATCCGCCGCCCGAAGAGCCTGAGCAGCCTGCAGCCCAGGACGGCGACACGGGTTTCTCGCGCCAAGCCACCGAGGACCGGATGCGGGCCATCGGCTACGTGCAGTAGGTCCGTCCATGTCCAGCCGAGCCTTCACCCTGCTGTACCTGCTCTGCCTGGCCGTCTGCGTGGGCGGCGTGCAGGGGGCCCGTGCCGCCTGGGGGGCCAGCGCGGCTGTGGTGAGCGACGACGACTTCGAGAGCGTCGCCGTCGCCATCCCGCCCAAGCCCGAGGGTGAGCTCAGCCGAGACGAGCTGCAGGGCGATGGCGAGGGCACTCGCTACGACGAAGCCAGCTGCCTGAAGTACCAGGGCGACTTCCGGGATGTCTGCTTCCACGCGCTGGCTCGACAGCGCGCGCCCCGCGACCTGCAGGGTGGCCTGCTGGCCTGCGAGCGGGTGGCCCGCAAGCGGCTCCGCCAGGAGTGCCTGGCCGACGTGGCCGAGCTGCACTCCCGCAGCGATCTGCAGGCCTCACGCGAGGTCTGCGCCGGCATCGGGGCGCGCAAGTGGCATGACCAGTGCTTCTTCGGCATCGCCATGGCCCAGGTGGACCAGCGGCCGCGGCTGGCCCTGACCACCTGCGACGATGCGGGCATCTGGCGCGACTTCTGCCGCCACGATGTCCTGGGCGAGGTGTCGGTGCGCGATCTCGACCTGGTGCTCGAGGTCTGCGGCCAGGAAGACGGCGATCTGCTCACCCGCAAGACCTGCTGGCACGGCATCGGCAAGTACATCGGCCGCGTGGACATGGCGCGGGCCTTCGCCGCCTGTGAGCGGGTGCCCGACGGTCCCCAGGGCCTGTACCGCGAGAACTGCGTCCACGGCGCGGGCTGGGCGGCAGGGGAGCGCTTCGGGGAGTCGGGCCTGGGTCACTGCGCGCGCGCCGGGTCCCGGGAGGACTCCTGCCGGCTGGGGGTGGCCTTCCAGCTCAAGGGCAGCGCGCCGGAGTCCGCGGTGGAGATCTGCGGCTCGGTACAGCGCGGCGACCTGCGCCAGCACTGCCTGGCCTGGTTGAAGCGCTGAGCGCTGGCCGGGATCAGAGCCCGGCCCGGCTGCGTGCCACCAGGGTGAGGCGCTCCACGCCCGCCTCGCGGGCGGAGAACAGCAGCTTGCGCACCAGCAGGTAGGGGATGTCCTGGTGTACGCGCAGGTTCACGCTGTGGCCAGCCTGGCCCTGGAGGCTGCTGTACAGCTCCATGACCAGCAGCTCGTCGTGCTCCAGGTAATAGACGGTGGAGGCGGCGCGCTGCCCCGAGACGTAGATGGCCTCGGGGGTGACGTCGATGTCGATGGCCGGGCCCACGGGTGACTCGGAGGCGGACCCCGGCAGGTGGAAGTCGGGATCGTCGGGGCGCACCGGCAGGTCGACGCTGTAGGACTTGAGCAGGAAGACCAACAGGATGGTGATCACGTCCACCAGCGGCGCCAGGGAGGTGCCCGGTGAAGCGCGTCGCCGTCGACGGATGAGGCGCCTCACGGCGAGGGCTCCTGCCCGTCGCCGGGCCGCGAGCTCAGCTCACTGCCGCCGAGGACCAGGTCGGGGAACAGGGGCTCGCCCGCGCTCTCTCTCGCCGCGTCGAGCAGGGCGACCAGCCGGGCCGTGGGCACATCGTCTGCGGGGACCACCAGCGCCCGCTGCCGCTCCGGATCCAGCTGCCGCAGGGATCGCAGCGCCCGCTGCAGGCCTGCGAGGTCGGGCCCGGTCGGGAGGTGGGGCAGGCGCTGCTCGCTCCAGGTGACGTCACCCCGGGAGGCGGTGACGTCCAGGGTGCGGACCGCGGCTCGGAGCAGGAGCCGCTTGCTGTCCAGGTGGATCTCCACCGCCTCCACGCGCCCCGGGGGCAGCGGCTGCAGCTCCCCCGCCGAGGCGGCCAGGCCCAGGTCGAGACCCGTCAGCTTCTGGATCGAGGTGGTGAGCAGCAGGAAGGGCAGCAGCAGGAAGAGCAGCGCCACCACCGACAGCAGGGCAGGGCGCAGGTCGGGCGGCGTCGCGGCTCGCCCGGGGCGCAGCCGGCGCACCGCGGCTAGCCCTCGGTGGGGGGGCGGAGGCTGGCCGCCAGGCGCCCGGCGCCCGCCTCGATCCCGGCCAGCAGCTGCTGCGCGCGGGTCTGCAGCCAGGCGTGGGCTGCCAGGGCTGGGATGCCCACCAGCAGTCCGTAGGCGGTGGTGGCCATGGCGGTGGAGATGCCCTCGGACAGCTGCACGGCCCGCTCTCCTGCTGAGGTGTCGCCCAGGGCGCCGAAGGCCAGGATCAGCCCGTAGACGGTGCCCAGCAGGCCCAGCATGGTGGCGATGTTGCCGATGGCGCCGAGGTAGCCGATGCGGCCCTGCAGCCGCTCCTCGGCTTCGGCGAAGGCCGCGCCCATGGCGTCCCAGGCGGCCTCGGCGCTGGCGGCCTGCCTGCCCGCTGCGAGCACCCTGGCCAGGGCGCCCCCCGCGCGCGCCCCCCCCCCCCCGCCCCCGGGGGGCGGGGGG
>CAZEJJ010000124.1:21923-22202 GCA_964512185.1 uncultured Enterobacterales bacterium
GGCCAGCTCGCCGCGGGCATCAGCCCCGGCCGCGGCTCGCCGGTTGGACAGGTAGAGGGTCCAGCAGCGCTCCACGAGCACGGTCAGCCCCAGGGCCATCACAGCGGTGATCACCCACATGAAGATGGCACCGGGTCCGGAGAAGGCCTGGAGCAGGTAGCTGGTCATCGCGTCTCCCGAGCACGGTGGCCGCCGGGACGCGGCGGCCGGGTCGGTCGGTCGCGGCGCCCCCCGGCCCCCCCGGGAGACCCCAGCCACCCAAGATTAAAAAAAACCGGG
>CAZEJJ010000125.1:0-22157 GCA_964512185.1 uncultured Enterobacterales bacterium
GACGCCGACAGCGACGACGACGGCCTGGACGACTACGAAGAGGTGCAGACCTACGGCAGCGACCCCAACGAGGCCGACACCGACGGCGACTGGCTGGACGACTACGCCGAGGCCCACGAGCACGGCACCGACCCCACCGACGCCGACAGCGACGACGACGGGCTGGACGATCGCGAGGAGATCGAGGACCACGGCACCGATCCCACCAACCCCGACAGCGACGGCGACGGGGTGGGCGACGCCGCCGAGGTGGCCTGCGGCGGGGACGACCCGGACGATCGCGACGGCGACGGCATCCCCGACGCCACCGAGGGCACCGTCGACAGCGACGGCGACGAGCTGGCCGACTTCTGCGACACAGACTCCGACGGCGACGGCCGCCCCGACGCCGAGGAGGGCACCACCGACAGCGACTGCGACGGCACCCCCAACTACCAGGACTCCGATGACGCCGACGGCCCCTGCGCCGAAGACACCGGCGAGCCCCCGGAGCCCGCCGACACGGGCCAGGCGGGCGACGACAGCGGCCAGGCCGGCGAGCGCGAGGATCCCGCCGGCGGCGGCCAGGGCTGCGGCTGCCAGGCGCCCGCCCCCGCCGCCCCCCTGGCCTGGCTGCTGGGCCTGCCGGCGCTGCTGCTGGGCCGCAGGCGGCGCCGTGCCCGCTAGCCACACGGTTCCTCGGGCGCGGCGGGCGTGGTATACCCATGTCAAGACCTTGCCCTGGAGTTCATCGTGAGCCGGATCACCCTCTGCGCCCTCGCCTGCCTGCTCCTGCCCGCCAGCGCCCTGGCCTGGCCCGACAGCGGCCAGTGGGCCCCCATCCCCCAGGGCGCGGGCTACCTGGAGGACGAGGGCCAGGACCAGCCCGGCCTCGAGGGCGAGAACGCCTGGGACCTGGTGGGCGTCGATCCCAACTACGCGGCCTACTGGTACCTGGACGAGAGCTACCTCTACCTGCGCATGCGGCTCAACGACGACCCCAGCGGCACCACCATCCCCTACACCGGCGCCTGGGGCCTGCTGGTGGAGAGCGACGGCGACGACGCCGACTTCGAGCACTCGATCTCGTTGGCTGGGCTGGGAAGCCAGATCGTCGTCCAAGAGAACAGCGACGACGGCGAGGGCGTGGACGAGAGCGCCGAGACCGCCGTGACCAGCTGGTCCGACCCCTTCACCACCGACCTGGCCCAGCTCTCCGAGCGCGACATCACCTACGGCGTCAACGCGGACTTCCTGCTCGACCTGGCCCTGCCCCTGGAAGACCTCGACAGCTACGCCATCATCGAGCCCAGCACCATCTTCCAGCTCTGCGTCGCCACCTCCACCAGCACCGACGGCAACATCTTCGACGCCGACACCGCCGGCCACATGGACAACGTCGGGCTGGGCGATCTGCCCGACTGCCTGTCGGAGCCCATCTCCATCGACGGCGACCAGGACGGGCTCAGCTGGTTCCAGGAGGTGGACGAGCACGGCACCGACCCCACCGACGCCGACAGCGACGACGACGGGCTGGATGACGGCGACGAGCTGGCCCTGCAGGACGTCACCGGCTGCCCCGACATGCTGGACGACGACAGCGACGGCGACGGCCTGCTGGACGGCGAGGAGGTCAACGAGCACGGCAGCGATCCCTGCGTGCAGGACTCCGACGGCGACGGCCTGGCGGACTACGACGAGGTGGACTTCGGCACCAGCCCCACGGAGCAGGACTCCGACGGCGACGGCTTCAGCGACCTGGAGGAGTACGACTGCGTCGCGGGCGCCGAGTCCGACCCGGACGATCGCGACGGTGACGGCATCGAGGACGCCATGGAGGGCGGCTCGGACGCCGACGACGACGGCGATCCCAACTGGTGCGACACCGACGCCGACGGCGACGGCACCCTGGACGCGAAGGAGGGCCAGGGGGACGACGACTGCGACGAGATCCCCAACTGGCTCGACGAGGATGACAGCGACGGCGAGTGCCCCGAGACGGGCGATCCCGACACCGACACCGACACCGACACCGACACCGACAGCGACGCCGACAGCGAGGCCCGCTGCGACAGCGGCGTGCAGTTCTGCGGCGGCAAGCTCACCGGCGGTGGCTGCAGCAGCCTGCCGCGCTCGGCCCTGGCCCTGCCCGCCCTGCTGGCGGCCCTGCTGCTGGCCACGGGCCGCCGGCGCCGCGGCGGCCTGGCCGGCCTGGGGCTGCTGGCCGCCCTCGCCCTGCAGCCCGGGCCGGCCCGAGCCCAGGGTCTGGACGCCCAGAACTTCACCCCCGCCATCGACGGCGACCGCCTGCTGGCGCTGGACGACGCCACCTTCTCCGACCCGGACGCCCTGCCCTTCGGCGGCGGCCTGCTGTTCGGCTACGCCGCCGACCCGGTGGTCTACCGCCTGGACGGCAGCGGCGAGGAGCAGGCCGTGGTGGAGTCGCTGGGCACCCTGGACGCCCTGCTCTTCTTTCGGCCCGCCACGCGCCTGCGGCTGGGCATGGACCTGCCCCTCAACCCCGTGGTCTCCGGCCCGGGCGTGAGCGGAGGCCACCTGCTGGGCGACATCGCCCTGGACACCCGCATCACCATCCTGGATCGCCGCGACGGCCTGGGCGTCTCCGCCAGCGCCCGCGTCAACCTGCCCACGGGCCAGCGCCAGGCCTGGGTGGGCGAGGGCACCGTCACCGCCCGCGCCCTGCTGGGAGCCAGCACCACCCTGGGCTTCGGCAGGCGCAGCGAGGCGCTGGTGCTGGCGGCCAACGCCGGCCTGGCCACCGGCTCCGGCTCCCAGGAGCTGCGCGATGTCTACGACCTGAACTGGGGCCTGCGGCTGCCCTTCGGGGTGGGCGCCTCCTACGCCTTCGCAGAGCCGGTGTGGGCCTCCGCCGAGCTGACCGGCAGCTGGCTGCCCACCAACCCCGGCCAGCCCGGCGCCCTGCCCCTCGAAGCCCTGCTGGGCCTGCGGCTGCGCCCCGCCAGCGACCTGCTGCTCACCCTGGGGGGCGGCCTGCCCTTGAGCTCCGGCATCGGCACGCCCGATCTGCGCGGGATCGCCGGCCTGAGCTGGGTGCCCGCCCCCGCCGCCCACAAGACCCGGCTGGCCTTCGGGCAGGCCGCAGAAGAAGACAAGGCCCCCATCCCGCCCGGCGAGGCCCGCCTGGCCGTGCAGGCCCAGCAGGTCCGCGGCGCCGGCGAGGATCCCCTGCCGCTGCAGGCCTGGGTCACGGTGCTGGGCAGCATCCAGGAGATGGACCAGCGCAACTACACGGTGGCCCGCGAGCCGCGCAGCGCCCGCTGCGAGGGCGACGGCCGCGTCGAGCTGCTGCTCCCGCCTGGAGAGTACACGGTGCGCGTGCTCGACGCCTCGCACCAGCCCATCAGCCGCGAGCTCACCCTTAGCGCGGGCCACGAAACCGCCCTGGACCTGGAGCTGGAGCCGGTGGACAGCCCGCGCTTCCGCGTCGGCCCCACCGGCGGCGTGGAGCTGCTGCGCCCGGAGGTCAGCCTGCCGCTGGGCGAGGACGGCCGCCCCGTGCTCAGCGCCAAGGACGCCGAGTACCTCAGGGATCTGGGCGGCTGGATCGCCAGCCAGCTGCCCGGCAACTTCGTGGCCATCAACGGCTACGCCAGCGCCGATGAGCTCTCCGCCGAGACCCGCACGGCGCTGCTGCGCGGCAGCGAGGTGAAGCTGGCCCTGGACCTGCCGCCGGCCCTGTCCGCCTGCGCCAAGGCCTGGGGCGCCACCCGCGGCGAGACCCGCCGCGCCCAGGAGCAGTACACCGCCGAGATCCTGGTCACCGACCTGCAGTGCCCCGACTTCGCGCCGCCGCCCGCGGGCCCGGCCCGGGAGTAGCGGAGCATGCGCCGCTGGGGGTTGTGCCTGCTGCTCACCGGCTGCGCCTGGGTGACCGACGAGGAGCTGGCCGAGGCGGGGGAGGACTGCGGCTGCTCAGACGAGGGCGTGGTGGTGCACCCGGACCTGGACGGCGACGGCTTCGGCGACCCCGCCGGGGCCACCACCTGCCCAGACAGCGAGGGCAGCTGGGTCAACGACGCCAGCGACTGCGACGACCAGGACGCCGCGGTGCACCCCGGGGCCCAGGAGCTCTGCAACGGCCTGGACGATGACTGCGACGGCTCCACCGACGGCGACGACGCGGCGGATCCCTCCCCCTGGTACCTGGACGCCGACGGCGACGGCTGGGGCGACGCCGACACCTGGCTGTCGGCCTGCGACGCCCCCAGCGGCTACGTGTCGGCGGAGCAGACGGGGGACTGCGACGACGACGAGGCCTCGGCCAACCCGGACGAGAGCGAGGTCTGCGGCGACGGGCTGGACAACGACTGCGACGGCGGCCCCGGCGACTGCCGCGCCACGGGAGAGCTGGAGCTGGACGGGGCCTGGCTGCTCATCGAGAGCGACGAGGTGGAGGACGGCACGGGCCTGGCCATGGCCGCCTCCCCCGATCTCAACGGCGACGGGCAGCCCGACCTGCTGCTGGGCGCCGCCCGGCGCAGCAGCGGCGCGAGCGGTGGGGGCGAGGTGCTGCTCTTCTCGGGCCCCTTCGACGGGGGCACCCTGGAGCTCGACGACGCGGACGTGAGGCTGCAGGGCTACAGCGACCAGCTGCACGCAGGCAGCGCCCTGGCGGCCCTGGGCGACCAGGCAGGCGACGGCAGCGCCTGGATCGCGGTGGGCTGCAGCGAGTGGGGCGTGGCCGCCAGCAGCGCCGGCGTGGTCCACCTGCTGGAGCAGCCGCTGGCGGGCACCATGGACCTGGAGAGCTCCGCGGCCGTGAGCCTGGAGGGCGAGGCCGAAGGAGACCTGCTGGGCAGCGTCCTCGTGGGCGGCGACCTCGACGGCGACGGCAGGACCGACCTGGCGCTGGCGGCCCCCGGCGCGGACAGCGACACGGGCAGCGTCTGGCTCCTGCAGGCCCCCATCTCCAGCTTCGGCGGCCTGGGCCAGGCCCACGCGCGCCTGGACGGCGAGGAGGCAGGCGGCGCCATGGGCAGCAGCCTGGCGGTGCTGGGCGACGTGGACGGCGACGGCCAGGCGGACCTGCTGCTGGGAGCCCCCGAGGCCGGCGGACAGGGGGCGGCCTACCTCTTCCTGGGCCCAGTCAGCGGCAGCCTGGGCTCCGGCGACGCCGACCGCCGCTACGGGGGCGAGGAGGACCAGGACGAGCTGGGCACAGTGGCGCACGCCAAGGACACCGACAACGACGGCTACCATGACTTCCTGCTGGGCGCCCCCGGCGATGACGGCGGCGGCGTAGATCGCGGCAGCGCCTGGTTGGTGACCGGCGCCAGCTACGTGCCGGCGTCCCTGGCCGCCGCCGACGCCCAGATCACGGGCGACAACAGCGGCGGGCGCCTGGGCACTGCTCTGCTGGGTCCGGGCGACTTCGACGCCGATGGCTACGGCGACCTGCTCGTGGGTGGGCCCGGGACGGATCCCGAGTCGCGCACCAACGCCGGCACCGCCTGGCTGCTCTACGGGCCCGTCAGCGGGAGCATGAGCGCCAGCCAGGCCGACCTGTGGATGCTGGGGACGCAGAGCGACGCCAACGCCGGCACCGCCCTGGCCTCCCCCGGCGACCTCGACGCCGACGGCTTCGCCGACCTGATGCTGGGAGCACCCGGCGACGGGGTCCCCGGCGTCGTGGCCATCTTCACCGGCACCGGCTGGTAGCCGCCGCGGGCTCCAGAAGCAGCGCGGGCCGGCCCGCCGAAGCGCACCGGCCCGAGGGCACTGGGAGCGGCCGCTACTCGTAGACGGGATCGCTGTAGGCTTCCACCACGCCGTAGTAGAAGTGGGAGGCGCCGTACTCTTCGGCGCCGGAGTTGTGCTCCACGGCGATGTAGATGTTGGCGTCGTCTTCCAGCTGCAGGTCGTACACAGCCGGATCGCCTTCGCCCGTGGGGTTCTCGCTGGTCTCGGTCAGCAGCTCGAACTCACCGCCGCCGATGTCCTTGTAGATGCTGAGCTTGGCGTCGAGCAGGGAGCCCTGGCGCGCGGTCTCGAGGCTGGCGCTGAAGTACATGCCCTCGAGCCCGCCGGCGGTGGAGGAGTCCACCTTCCAGTTGTCGCTCTCGTCGTCCTCGGTGTCCAGCGCGCCCGCCATGCGGCCGTAGTAGTAGCCGGCGGTGCTGGTGCTCTCGGACATGTTCACCGTGTTGGCCAGCCCCGTGGGGTGGTTCAGCTCGGTCTCGAAGGTGGCGAGATCGGAGGAGTAGTAGGCGAAGGTGCCGGGGTAGAAGTAGCCCGCGGCTTCGCCGCCGTTGCCGTCGGCGTCTTCGATGGCCAGGTACATGCGACCTTCGGAGGCGATGCGGTAGGTGATGCCCGCGTCGTACAGGAAGATCCAGTCGTTGGAGAAGCCCGGGGTCTCGGTCTGGGCCAGCAGGGTCCAGTCCTCGTCGTAGAGGCTGACCTTGGGGGCCAGCTCGCCGACGTAGTCGTTCCAGAAGGACCACTGGGCGAAGTAGCCGACCTCCTTGGCCTCGAACTCCAGGGGCCAGATGTCCACGTCGCCCGGCTCGTCGATCTCGCCGAAGAACTGGGTGGTGCCGTCTTCGAACATCAGCCAGTACAGAGAGAGGTCGTCTTCGAGGTCGGCGGCGGCTGCGTCGTACCAGGCGTCGGCCTCTTCCTGGGTGTCGTTGCTGTAGTCGGTGTTGCTCTCGAACTCATCTACCGACCACTGGCCCACGTACAGGATGTAGTCGTAGGTGGAGCCGCCGCTGGCGCCCTCGTCCATCCAGTCTGACCACTCGAGGACCTCGAGGTAGTAGCCGCTCTCGTCGGTCACCTGCCAGAACAGGGACGAGTCGGTGCCCCACAGCCAGTAGGGGAAGTCGTCGTTCTCGGCCAGGAAGGTGCCCTCGGAGTCGTACAGGCGCAGCACGGTGTCGGGCTGGCCGTCTTCGTCGAGGTGGTAGGACTCGATGTAGGCCTGGATGAAGCTGCCGGTGGGGGGATTGATGTAGTAGAAGTCGCGGTCGCCGCCGGGGTTGATGTTGTCGGCGTAGCCGGTCCAGCCGTCCTTGAACTCCAGCGTCTCGGCGCCGTCGATGTCGTCGCCGGGGTCGCTGGTGGGGTCGGTGTCGGTGTCGGTGTCGGTGTCGGTGTCGGTGTCGGTGTCACCTTCGACGGGCGAGGTGTCGGTGGGCTTGTCCGTGGGGCAGCCCACGAGGCCGATGGCGCCTAGCGCGAGCAGGATCAGGGTGTGGCTACGCATGTTTCCTCCTGCGGTGAGCCTGGATGGAACCGGAGTTCCGTGACGATCGCGGGCACTGTAGCAGGTTCTTCGGCGCCCGCAAGCGCTCGCGACGCGGTCTGGTGAATAAGGGGGGCTCAGGGAACCTGCAGCAGGCCCAGCCGGTCCTTCATGGTGAGCACCCGGCGCACGCGCAGCTCCAGCTCCTGCTGCAGGGCGGGATCGGCGCGCAGCTCGGCCTCCAGCAGGCCCAGGTAGTCCAGCCCCTCGTCCCAGTCCGGGGGGGCGGTGGTGAGCAGGATGTCGTTGCCCGCCCGGAAGGCCTGGATGAACAGCTCGGCGGGATCGCCGCCGGTGGCCTCGGCCAGGGTCCCGATGGCCAGATCGTCGGTGACCGTGGGCCAGCCCAGCTGGTGGGCCCGCTCCACCAGGGGGGCCGAGATGATGGCGGGCTGGCCGCCGTGGGCGGCATAGCCCACGTTGCCCACCATGACCCCCGCCAGCCCCGACCCCACCTGCTCGAAGACGGAGATCTCCTTCTCCAGCTCGGCCTGGGGGAGATCCCGCACCAGCAGGTGGAAGTCCGTGTTGGCGGCGAGGTCACCGTAGCCCGGGAAGTGCTTGCCGATGGCGAGCACGCCTGCCTGGGCCAGGCCCTGGGCGTAGGCGCTCCCCAGGGCCGCCACGCGCTCGGGCTCGGACCCGAATGAGCGGCCCGACTCGTACATGAGCCCCGCACCGGCCAGGTCGAGCACCGGCGCCAGGCTGGTGTTGATGCCCAGCCCGCGCATGCCGTGGCCCACGCGCTGGCCCCAGGCCTGGGCCTCGGCCGCCCGGCCCTGGCCCAGCTCGCGGGCCGAAGGCACCTGCTCCAGGCCGGGGACGAAGCGCAGGCGGTTGAGCTCGCCGCCCTCCACATCGGCCGCCACCAGCAGCGGCACCCTGGCCCGGGCCTGCAGGTCGGCGACCCGAGCCTGCACATCCTCGGCGTTCTTGAGCAGGTTGCCCACCAGCACCACGCCCCCCACGCGCACCGGCCCCTCCCGGTCGAGGGGGGGGTAGCTCATGAGCACCTGGCCCACGCGCTCCTCGAAGCTCAAGCTGGCGAGCACGGCCTCGACGCGCTCGGAGGACACCGGCTGCAGCGGGCGCGGCTGGGTTGGTGGCGGCTCCGCCTGGGACCGCGCCAGGGGCGGGAGCACCGCCAGGGCGAGCAGGGGGAGCAGGAGCAGCAGCGAGGGAGAGAGGTGCCGGCGCATCATGGCCCCCGCTTTATCCTGGCCCGCTCGCGGTGGTTAGGCTTGCAGCGTGCGACGGCTGCGCCCCATCTCGCTGACCACACTGGGCTACTGGCTCTGGGCGCTGGCCCTGATCTCACTGGCCATCTTCGCGGCCACCTCCACCCGCCGCATCCAGGGCGACCTGGAGCGGCGCGAGTACGCCCGCGTCCTGGCCAGCACCGAGCACGACATGGAGCTGTGGGAGCGGCAGGTGCTGGACGCCACCACCGGCTGGCTGTCCGCGCTGGAGCAGGCGGGCGACGTCGCGCTGCTCCAGGAACAAGCTCGCGAGCTCTCGCCATGGGTGGACTCCTTCTACCTCTGGGACACGCGCACGGGTGAGATCATCCACCCGACGCCCACCTCGTCCGACACGGACGACGCCAAGCGGGGCTGCCTGCTGGCGGCCGAGGCCGACGGCCCGCTGCTGCCGAGCACCGTCGCGGCCTCCCGCTACCTCTCCTGCCTGCCGGCACCGCCCTCCCTGGAGATGCTGGCCACCAGCCGCGCCGCCCTGCTGCTGATGCAGGCGGGGCGCCCCGGCCCCGCCCGGCGCGCCCTGCTGGCAGGCCAGACCCCGGCGGGCCTGTCGCTGCAGGCGGGCATGGAGCGCGGCATCACCCCGTCCGATCTGGCCGCCTGGCGCCTGCTCCACCTGCGCATCATGGCCGGCCTCGGCCTGCGCGAGGAAGCCCGGACCGAGGGCTTGACGCTGGCCGCGCAGGCTGCAGCGCTGGACGGACCCCAGCTGGAGGACATGCTCGACGCCACCATTCCGGGCCTGCTGGAGCGCCTGCCCGGGCTGGCCACCCCGCTCGAGATCGCCGAATTCGAAGCCAGCTTCGAGGTCGCCAAGCGCCGAGCCGACGCCTGGGCCGAGGTGCAGGATCGGCTCTCCCGCCGCAGCGATCTCCCGGCCCACGACGAGCTCCCCAACCTGCTCAAGGATCCCTACGGCCTGCCTCCCTTCCTGCTGCTCTATCGCCGGCTGGACGACGGGCGCACCGCGGCCGCGGTGCAGATGGACGAGGACGTTCTGGTGGAGCGCCTCACCACCGTCATCGGCGAGAGCCACGAGCGGGCCGTCAAGATCGAGGACGGCTCGGGGCGCCACATCGCCGGCAGCCTCTGGAGCGCCGAGAAAGGCCGGCTGCTCACCTTCCCCCTGGTCTTCGAGTACCTGCGGGTGGGCCTGCCCCCCCTGCGGCACCAGGTGCCCCCCAGGGAGCGCAACAAGCTGCTCTTTCTACAGCTGGCACCATTCGGGCTCACCGTGCTGCTCGGCGCGCTGGCCCTGGGGGCCCTGGCGGCGGCCTCGCGCCGCCGGCTGGAGCTGGAGACCCGCCGCCGCGAGTTCGTCACGCGGGTCACCCACGAGCTCAAGACCCCGCTGGCGGGCATCCGGGTCATGGCGGAGGTGCTGGAGCTGGGAGCCTACCGCGACGCCTTCGAGCGCACCGAGGTCGCCCAGCGCATCGTCAAGGAGTCCGAGCGGCTGGCGGTGCGGGTCGATGAGGTGCTCTCCATGGCGCGAGACCCGGGCGACTTCACCCGCCAGCTCGTGGATCCCGCCGAGCTCTGCCGCGAGGTGGCCGACCGCTGGAGCGACCTCATGGAGCAGAACGGCATCCGGCTGGAGCTGCGCATCGGCGAGCTTCCACAGGTGCTGGCGGACCGCGCCATGCTCCGCGACGCCCTCGGCGCCATGCTGGACAACGCCATCAAGTACCGACACCCGCGGCGGCACGCCAGGGTGCAGCTCAAGGCCATCGCCAGCGGCCGCCGCTGGCTGCAGTTCGAGGTGTCCGACAACGGCCTCGGCGTACCCGCAGCCATGCGGCGAGCCATCTTCGAGCCCTTCACGCGCGTGGAGAGCCCGGGCAGGGGCACGGCGGGGGGCCACGGGCTGGGCCTCAGCTTCGTGGCCAACGCCGCGCGGGTGCACCGCGGGCGCGTAGAGTTCCGCGTGGGCCCCGAAGGCGGATCGCGCTTCATCCTGCGGATCCGTAGATGAGTTCACAATGTCACCGCGCTTGGCGCTTGGCACAGCGTATAGTCGTGCGAAGATAGCACCACCAGGGAGGCTATGATGAGCAGCGACGGAACCGAAGCCCGCCCACACATCCTCGTGGTGGAAGATGACGGCACCATTGCGCTGGGAGTGGTCCGGGCCCTCGAGATGGACGGCTACGAGGTGTCCCACGCCTCCACCGGTGAGCAGGCGCTGGAGATCGCCGCGGAGCGCGAGCCCGACCTGGTGCTGCTGGACTGGATGCTCCCCGGGATCGACGGCCTCGAGGTGCTGCAGCAGCTCAAGGCCCAGCAGGGCCATGTGCCGGTGATCATGCTCACGGCGCGCATCTCGGAGCAGGACCGGGTGCGCGGGCTGGACGCGGGGGCCGACGACTACGTGATCAAGCCCTTCTCCCTCAAGGAGCTGGCGGCTCGCGTGCGCGCCCGCATGCGGAGCCGCGCCCGCATGCAGGAGAGCGGGGCCTGGGTGGAATTCGGCAACGTGCGCGTCGACCTGCCGCACCGCATCCTCGAGAAGGCGGGCGTCGAGTCGCGCCTCACCACCCACGAGGCCGGCGTGCTGGGCTACCTGGTGGAGCGGGCGGGGCGAGACGTGCCCCGCGACGAGCTGCTGGAGAAGGTGTGGGGCTATGTGCCCACCATCGCCACGCGCACGGTGGACAACCAGATCCTCAAGCTGCGCAAGAAGATCGAGGACAACCCCAACGACCCGCGCCACATCCTCACGGTCTACGGCACCGGCTACCGCTTCGAGCCCTAGGGCCTCCCCGGCGCAGCAGGGCGCGCTCCTGCCGGATGCGAGCCCGACGAAGGAGTAGTAGCGAAGCTACTTCGAGGAGCGATCGCGCCGGCAGGGGGGTGGCCGGACACCCCTCCGGCGCAGCAGGGCGCGCTCCTGCCGGATGCGAGCCCGACGAAGGAGTAGTAGCGAAGCTACTTCGAGGAGCGATCGCGCCGGCAGGGGGGTGGCCGGCAAGCCGCGGCTAGACGTTGAGCTCGCCGCCGCATACAGGAATCGCCTGGCCGTTGATGCCCTTGGACTCTTCGCTGCCGAGGTACACCAGCGCGGTGGCCACGCCGTCGGGATCGATGAGCCGAGTCTGCGGGTTGCGGCCCTCGACGGCGGCGCGGACCGCTTCGACGGTCTGGTCGCGCTTCTCGGCCATGACGGCCAGCTGAGCCAGCACCTCCGGGGTGTCGAGCATGCCGGGGCAGACGGCGTTGACCGTGATGCCGTGCTCGGCCACCTCTGCGGACAGCGCCCGCGTGAACCCCACCAGGCCGTGCAGCGCCGCGCTGTAGGCCACCATGTAGGGGTAGCCCTTGAGCCCGGCGGTGCCGATGACATTGATGATCCGGCCCTTCTTCTTGCGGATCATGTAGGGCAGGACCTTGAGCGCGCAGAGGTAGGCGCCGGTGAGGTTGACCTTGAGGATCTCCTCCCAGGTGCGCACGTTGGTGGTCACCAGCTCGCCGATCTTCATCATCTCGGCGGCGTTGATGAGCACATCTGCCGGACCGGCCGCCATGAATGCGGCCTCGACGCTGGCGGGATCCCCGACCTCGATGCGCACGGGACGCGCACCGATCTCGTCCACCAGTGGCTCGATGTCCTTGGTGTTCCCGGCCATCACGGTTACGCGATCACCCAGGGCGGCGAAGCGACGAGCAGCGGCAGAGCCGACCCCGCCCGCGCCACCCGTGATGATGACATGGCGCCTGATCATGTGAGCCTCCGCGGAGCTGACAATCGCTCCAGCCGCTCCTTATGCCCACGGCGACCCTTGTTTGTCAAGCCAGTTTGTGGAAACGGGCCTTCCCCCATACAGCGCCGCCCTCCCATCAGCGGCGTGCTACCGCAGGAGCGGGCCAACGCGCGCTGGGGTGGCGCCGTGAGGACAGCGGGGCAGATCAGTCGCTGCTCTGGGAAGCCGGCTTCCTGCGCGCGGCGAAGTGGCAGGCCATACGCGGCCCAGCTTCGGTGACGCGCAGCACGCGGGCTGATCCGTCGCTCGCCACCACCGTGATCACCGGCTCGGCGCCACCCGCCATCACCGCCACCTCGTCCAGGTCCGCCTCGTCACCGGACACCAGGACCTGAGGACGCCCGCCGGGGAGCCAGGCCCCCATCAGCGACGCTGGCTCAGCGGGCGTCTCGCCCTCCTGGGTCCATGCCAGCAGCACCTTGTCTCCGATCCCGACGCAGTCCAGCGAACCCACTCCGAGATCCGCCGCGAGCACGCCCTGCTGCATGGGACGCCCGCTCTGGAGCAGCGCCCAGCGCAGCCCAGCTTCGCTCGCGGGGGCCCAGGCGACGAACACCGCCCCGTCGCAGCGACCAGCGGTGGCCGCCCGACCGGGGAAGCCCTCGGGCACGCTGACGGCCTTCCCCAGCCCATCGGGATCGACGGGGATCGCCACGCCGCCCTTGCAGACCACCACCGGCTGCAGCCCGCCCACGAAGCCGCGCGCGGTGGCGAGCCGGCCAGAGGCCACCGGCTGGAAGCCCTCGCCGTCGAAGCTCTGCAGCACGATGCCCGGCCCCCGCCGGGTGAGGCCTGCCACCCGGAAGCCATCGGCAGCCGGGAAGAACGCCGGCCGCACCGCCGGCACGTAGTCGAAGGGCACCGTGCGCGTGGAGCCCACGTCGCCCAGCGCGCTCACCTCGGTGAGCCGGCAGATGAGGCCCCCGGGGCGCTGCACGAACAGCAGCGCGCTGAAGCCTGTCACCGAGGGCACGAGGGCCCGCGCCACCACGAGATCGGCGGGCTCGGGCAGCGCGGGGGCCCGGCCATCCCAGGGGGTGCCAAGAGCAGCGACCGCCACGCGCAGCCGCCCGCGACCCGGCGCGTCGGGGTTCTCCCACAGCAGGCCGACGGCTCCCTCGGACACGCAGCCGTCGAGATCCTCGAAGAGCAAGCGCTCCGGCTGGGCCCCGTCCTCTTCGGGAGGCTCGCCCAGGGTGGCTGCGTCCATGACGGCACCGGCCAGGTCCGCGCCTTCGAGATCCACGCCGTCCAGCCGTGCCTCGCGCACCAGGGTGCCCTTGAGCACGGCCCCCCGCAGGGACGCCTCTCCCAGGTCCGCCCGGGTGAGGTTGGCTTCGGAGAGATCGGCCTGGTCGAGCACAGCCCCGGTGAGATCGGCGCCGGTTAGCACGGCCCCCTTGAAGCTGGCGCCCGTGGCCTTGACGCCAGGCAGCCGGGCGTTGGACAGGTCGGCCCCGCTCAGGTCGGCGCCGCTCAGGTCTGCCTTGGACAGGTTGGCCGAGACCAGGCGGGCACCCGCCAGCTTGCAGCCCACCAGGACGGCCCCGCTCAGGTTGGCCTCCCCCAGCTCGGCGTCGGCGAGCTGCGCGCCCTGCAGGTCTGCCTGCCGCAGGCGCGCAGCGCTGAGGTCGATCCCGGTGGCCCGCACTCCGGGCAGCTCCGCCTCGGTGAGGTCGGCCTGGGGCAGCGCCGCGGCCTCGAGACAGGCTTCGCCGAGGTAGGCGCCGCGCCACCGGCTGCGCAGCGCCAAGCATTCGCGCAGGTCGGTGCCGGTGAGGTCGGCGCCGTCGAGCCGCGCCTGGACCAGCACCGCGCCGGACAGATCGCTGCCGGACAGGTCGGCGTTGACGAGGTTCGCACGCGCCAGATCGGCGCCGGCGAGCCGCCTTCCAGCGAGATCCGCCACCGAGAGATCCGGGGCGGAGTGGCGACCGCGGGCGGCGTTGAAGCCTTCGACATCGTCCGCGAGCAGCAAGTCGAGCAGAGCCATGTTGCGTTTCCTGGCAAGGTCGCACGCGCCCTATCCGGTGACCGGACGGGTGCAAGCTCGGTGTGCCTGTGCGCAGGCGGGGCAACGAGCTAGACTGGGACCCGGACGCTTCCAGGAGGATGCTATGAGGCCACTTTTCCCGCTGCTTTCAGCCCTGGCGCTCTTCGCCTGCAGCCCCGACATCAAGGAGACCGGCGAGCCCAGCGGCGACACCGGCGACACCGGAGAGACCTCCCAGGAGCCGCCCTCCGACTACCTGGCGGGCAGCTACCGGGTCACCAGCATGGTGATCCTGCCCGACGACGAAGGCTTCGACCTGGACGGCGACGGCGAGGTCAACAACAAGCTCCCCGGCGTGCTCAGCCTGCTGGACCTGGCCGTCGAAGAGGACATGTCCCGCGAGGGCCTCAACAACCAGATCGCCTCGGCCATCTTCGAGGGCGACCTGGTGCAGCTGATCGACGCCAGCTACGTCGAGCTCGAGCTCACCTACGACCTGCTGCTGGGTGACGAAGACGAGCAGGGCGTCCTGCACCTCGACGAGGAACAGTCCCTCGACGACAGCGGCACACCTCACAGCCGCTACCAGGGTGTCTTCCTGGACCAGGAGTCCATCTCGCTGGGCCCCGACGACGTGCAGATCCCGGTCACCTTCTACCCCGACGAGCCGGCCATCATGATCCCCGTGGCCGACAGCATCGCCGAAGGCAGCCTGGCGGACACCGGCACCAGCGGCATGTTCGGCGGCGCCATCCCTGTGGACCAGCTGATGGACCAGGTGGTGGAGCCCCTCATCCCCGAGGAGGGCTACGGCGACCAGACCAAGGAGGAGCTGCTCGAGAGCGTGGAGCAGCTGCTGTCCAGCGACAGCGTGGCCGACATCGAGCTGGCCGACGGCAGCCGCGCCATCAGCGCGGCGCTGTCCTTCGAGTCCGAGCCGGCGGTCTGGTAGCCGGCCGGGTCAGCCTGCGCCGCCCACCAGCGCCCCCACCAGCCACACCAGGTTGTGGGCTGCGTGGGCCAGCACGCAGGGCCACAGCAGGCCGCCCCGCTGTCTGAGCCATCCAAGGGCGAGACCCGCTATCGCGGCGACGATCAGCTGCACGGGCTCCAGGTGGAACAGGGCGAAGGCTCCTGCGGAGCCCACCAGGGCCACCCGAGCACCCCAGCGCTCCCGCAGGCTTCGATAGAGCACGCCGCGGAACAGCAGCTCCTCGGCCAGGGGGGCCAGCACGAGCGCCGTGACCGCCAGCAGGGCCAGCCAGCCCGCGCCCAGGGCCGCGGGATCAGGGCGCAGCGAGAGCCCCGCCGGGAGCGAGCCGGCCGCCAGCTGCGAGATGACTCCACCGCTCGCTCCGCTGGCCAGCCCCAGACCCAGCGCCAGCAGCAGCAGATCCCGGGTGGTGGCGCCCGCAGCCTCGCGGGGCGAGCGCAGCCACCAGGCCAGGCCCAGCCACAGCAGCGAGCGCAGGGCCAGCGCCAGCAGGGGAGCCGAGCGCTGGCGATCGCCCAGCGCGGTGGCGCCCAGCGCGGCACCGGCGAGGGCGAGGAGAGCCAGGAGCACCGCCCCGAACAGCAGCGCTCCCGGCGAGCGCAGGCGGGCCTGGAACTCCTCCACGCTAGTCTACCCGGCAGTCGGCGCCGTCCAGCACCAGCTGCGAGGCCTCGGCGGAGGACAGGTAGAGCACAGCCCCGCTGTCGGCGGTGCGGGCGGCCCGCCAGCCCACGGTGCCGCCGTAGCACTCCAGGAAGCGATAGCCGCGGTAGCTGTCCACCGGGCGCGTGTAGCGGGCCCAGGTGGTCTCGCCCTGGCTGCAGGTGGTGCTGCCCTCCAGCTCGTCGCCTTCACTCCAGCCGCCAGAGCCGTCGCTGTCGCCGTACAGCAGCAGCAGGTGCATGGTGTAGCCCCAGTCGGGATCCGCTCCCACGTCGTGCTCGTCGGGAGGCGCCTGCTCCAGCTGCACCGAGAAGCTGCCCTGCCCCTCGGGCACCTCCACATCGAGCACGGCCTCCATCGACCGCTCGGTGAAGTGCGGATAGGGCAGGCCCGCCAGGCGCCAGTCGCCCTCCGGCAGCCCCTGGACCGCGCCCGCCAGCTGCGCGGACGCGGTCAGGCCGCGCAGCAGGATCTCCAGCCCGTCGCTCAGCTCGTACAGCTGCGGGTAGCCGGAGTCGAGGAACCACTCCAGGGGCCAGGTGCTGTCGAGGGCGCAGCGGTTGGGCTCGAACTGCCCCGAGATGCCCAGGTCCACGAGGCGCCAGGTCTGCGGGCCGGCGGTGTCCACCTGGTCGCGCTCGTGCCAGAGCAGCCAGCGATCCAGCGCGGCCCCCAGCAGGGGCTCACCCTCCTGGAAGGCGCCGTCAGCGCTCTGGTCCACGAAGACCACCGGCAGGTAGAGGGCCCCCTGCACGCCGTCTCCCTGGTGGTCCAGCAGGGCCAGCTGCTCCAGCGGGGGAGCGGCGGGCAGCTGGAGCGAGACCGTGCCCAGCGCCGCGGGAGCGCTCGCGAGGGTCTCGCCCAGGGCGGGCCCTTCACCGAAGCGGGTGAAGACCAGGCCGAGGGTGGCGGCCTCCACCAGCTCGGTGTCCTCGGCCAGTGAGACCGCCACCTCGACGGCGGCTCCCACCGGCCCCTCGCTGTCGGGATCGCTCTCAGCGGAGGGCGCCCCGCAGCGGCAGCCCAGCGACGCCACGAGCGGCAGGAGTGGGAGCGAGGATTGCATGAAATGGCCAGTATCGCCGTCAGCGCCCCTGGGCGGCGACGGCCTGGTTGTGGGCCAGCACGAAGGGCACCAGCAGCTCCGGGTAGTCGGTCTGGATCACCTGGGCGCCGTCGTCCACCAGGCCCTGCCAGCTGCCTTCCACGGTCTCGGTGGCCACCGCCACGACCTCGACGCCCAGCATGTGGGTGAACGCCCGCACGCCCTGCTCGCCCAACACGCCGGCGCCCTCGTCCACGTCCAAGAAGTCCAGCTCCGCCAGCTCCGGGTCCAGGTGCTGGTAGTCCTCCAGCTCCTCGGGCCCTCCGAGGTTGGGCATGATGGCGATGGAGGGATCCGCGGCGCGGTAGGCCTCGCCCTTGTCCACGCTCTTGGTGAGCAGGAACACCTGGTCCTGCACGCCAGCGGCGGCGATGACCTGGGCCATGGCCTCGGCCTCGGCGTCCTTGACGTCCACGTCCACCACCAGCCGGCCGTCGATGTGCTCCAGCGCCTGCTGGAAGCTGGGCACCACCTGGTCGGGTACGCCGTCGAATTCGGAGGGCACGCTCAGCTCCGAGAGCTCGGCCCAGCTCAGCTCGTCCACCTCGCCCGTGCCGTCGGTGGTGCGGTCCACGTCGCCGTCGTGCATCAGCACCAGGACCCCGTCGGAGCTGGTGCGCAGGTCCAGCTCCACCGCGTGCACGCCCAGCTCCAGGGCCAGGTCGATGGCCGCCAGGGTGTTCTCGGGAGCGAAGCGGGACGCGCCGCGATGGGCCACGGAGAGCAGATAGGGGCAGGCGGCGTCCAGGAAGCAGCCGGAGAGATCGGCAGGGACCTCCACCAGGGGCCCGGCGCTGTCGACGCTGTCATCGCCCGGCGGGCCTGGGCAACCCACCAGCAGGACCAGCAGAGCGACCGGGTGGAACATGCGCGATCTCCAGTGCGTCGGGCAGCTTACCACGCGGCCCCTCCCCCCGGCCGGGAAGAGGCGCGCCCCCGAGCGGGGCGGTTAGGCTGGCTTCGAGCGCGTCTGTCCAACCATGGAGAGGAACCACCGCCGTGGACGATCCCTCCCTGCTGCCCGCCCTGCGCCGAGGCGACGCCGCGGTCTGGCGACAGGCGCTCGAGGCCCACATGCCGGCGCTCATCGGCTACGCCACCCGCATGACCGGCGATCGATCGACGGGCGAGGAGGCCGTGCAGGAGGCCCTGATCTCCGTGTACCGCAGCATCGATCGCTTCGAGGGCCGCTGCAGCTTCCGCTCCTGGCTGTTCCGCGCGGTGCACAACAGGTCCGTGGACGCGATCAAGCGCCGCGGCCGCTATGTCAACGCCGGCGAGGGCGACCCCACCGAGGCGCTCTTCGACGAAAAGGGCCACTGGCGTAATGCCTGCCCCGACTGGACCGTCCAGATGGATGAACAGCTCGACGCCCGGCGCAGGCTGGCTGAGGTGCGCAGACAGGTGGATCGGCTCCCCCACGATCTCCGCGACGTGGTCCTGCTCAAGGAGGTGCAGGGGCTCGAGACCCCCGAGGTCTGCGAGGCCCTCGGCATCACCGCCACCAACATGCGCGTGCGCCTGCACCGGGCGCGCAAGGCGCTCCGCGTGGCGCTCACCCGTGCACAGGGAGGCGCATAGCCGTGCCCTTCACCGCCTGCCGCATCGTCATGGATCGCGTGTCCGCCATCATCGATGGCGAGCTGGGCGCGGTGGCCCGCGTGCGCTTCCACGCCCACCTGGCCATGTGCCCCCCCTGCAAGCGCTACTACGAGCAGTTCGTGGCCACCCGCGAGGCCGCCGGCGTGGTCGAACCCGAAGACCTCCCCCAGGACTTCGAGCAGGTCATGTCCTTCGTGATGGACGCCATCGAGGGTCCGCCAGCCCACCCTTGACCCCGGGCGCGGGTGGGACCAGCGGGAGGGGTGGTCCCCTCCCCTTGTGCGTTGGCGGGAGAGGCCTCCCGCCTCGAAAGGGCCTGGCGGGCGGGGTGGCGGCGGGGAGGATGCGAGGAAGCGCTGAGTCATTCGTCGAGAGCTGGCCCCAGCCCCGCGAGAATCACTCGGTGTTCGAGTCATTCGTCGAGAGCTGGCCCCAGCCCCGCGAGAATCACTCGGTGTTCGAGTCATTCATCGAGAGCTGGAGCCAGCCTCGCAGGGATCACTCAGAGCTCGTCTTTCGCAGAGGAGTTGGCCACTCTCGCCCGTTCGAAGCGAGAACAGGATCCAGGTTGTACCCTGGATCCCACCCCTGGCTTCGGCTCGCTCAAAGCCGCCGCCACCTGGGGCCTGCCAGCGCCAGGGCGAGCAGGGTGAGGGCTGGCCAGGCGCCGCCTGCCGGAGCCCCGCTGGCGCAGCCTCTGCCCTCGCCCTTGTCACCCGTGTCGCCGGGTTCGCGCTGCAGGTCCGCGCCGTCGCAGTCCTGGTCGATGCCGTCGCCGGCGATCTCCTCTGCGCCGGGGTGCACGCTGCTGTCGCTGTCGTCGCAGTCGGGCTCGTCCGAAGCCTCGGCGTAGCCGCTGGGGGGCTCGCAGGCCGCGACGGAGAGCTCCGCGTCCGTGAAGCCGTCGCCGTCGCCGTCGCCGTACCAGGTGGCGGCGTCGGTGGCGTCGCCTTCGTCCACTGTGTCGTCGCAGTCGTCGTCCAGCTCGTTGCAGAGCTCATCGGCAGCCGGGCTCACGCTGTCGTCGGTGTCGTCGCAGTCGTCGCTGTTGTCCACGTAGCCGCTGGGTTGATCGCAGGCAGCGACGGGATCGGAGGGGTCGCCGTAGCCGTCGGAGTCCTGGTCGGCGTACCAGGAAGACCAGGTGGAGCTGTCCAGAGAGCCGTCGTCGTCATCCACCAGGCCGTCGCAGTCGTTGTCTACGGCGTCGCAGACCTCGCTGGCGGCCGGGTTGATTGCGCTGTCGCCGTCGTCGCAGTCGGTGCTGTCCGTGACATAGCCGGAGGCGGCGGAGCAGGATGTGTCGGAGCCGTCGCCGAAGCCGTCGCCGTCGCTGTCGGCGTACCACACGGTGGTGCAGTGTCCGTGGAAGAGGTAGGCGGCGCCGGCGTCGCTGCCCATGTCGTCGTCCTCCGTGGCGCCCACGACGATGTCGTCGTAGCCGTCGCCGTCCACGTCGCCCGCTCCGGAGACCGACCAGCCGAACTCGTCGTAGTAGGAGCCGTCGGAGGCCAGCAGCTTGGTCTCGCTGCTGGCATCGATACCGCTCTCGCTGCCCAGGTACAGGTAGGCAGAGCCGGACTCCGATCCGGAATCGTCGTCCTTGTAGGCCCCAACCACCACGTCGTCGTAGCCGTCGCCGTTCACATCGCCCGCGCCGGAGACCGAGTAGCCGAAGTAGTTCTCGGCGTCGCCGTCGGAGGCGGTCAGCTTGGTCTCGCTGCTGAGGTCGATGCCGCTTGGGCTCCCAAGGTAGAGGTAGGCGGAGCCGGAGTCGTCATCCTCTTGGTGGTCCCCGTAGGCCCCCACGATGAGATCGTCGTAGCCATCGTCGTTCACGTCACCGGAAGCGGAGACCGAGATGCCGAAGCGGTCACCTTCGGCAGCGTCGGAGGCGGTGAGCTTGGTCTCGTTTCGGGGATCGATGCCACCGCTGCTGCCCAGGTACAGGTAGGCGGAGCCGGAGTAGGTGCCGGAGTCATCGTCACAGAAGGCGCCGACGACTACGTCGTCGTACCCATCGCTGTTCACATCACCCGCGCCGGACACCGAGACGCCGAAGTAGTCATCTGCCGCGCCGTCGGAGGCGAGCAGCTTGGTCTCGCTGCTGATATCGATTCCGCTGCTGCCGCCGAAGTACAAGCGGGCGGCTCCGGAGTCCTGGCCATTGTCATCGTCTTGGTGCGCCCCCACGACTACGTCGTCGTAGCCGTCACCGTTGACATCACCCGCGCTGGAGACCGAGACGCCGAAGAAGTCGCCAGCCGCGCCGTCGGAGGCGCGCAACTTGATCTCGGTGCTGATGTCGATGCCGCCGCCGCTTCCGAGGTACACGTAGGCAGAGCCCGACAGCGAGCCACTGTCGTCGTCTTGGTAGGACCCCACGACCACGTCGTCGTAGCCATCACCGTTCACATCTCCCGCGCTGGACACTGAGCTGCCAAAAGTATCGCCAGATTCGCCGTCGGAGGCGAGTAGTTTGGTCTCGGTGCTGGCATCGACACCGCTGCTGTTACCGAGGTGGAGGTAGGCTGCGCCGGATTCGGAGCCCATCTCGTCGTCCTCTCTGGCACCAACGATCACATCGTCAAAGCCGTCGGCATTCACATCGCCTGCGCTGGAGACCGACCAGCCGAAGTACTCATAAGAAGCGCCGTCGGAGGCCAGCAGCTTGCTGCTCTCGCTGAGGGTGGGATCCACGGTGAGCGGGTAGACCGCGCCCCCGTCGTCCACCACCAGGACCAGGCCGCTGGAGCTCTGCTGCATCCAGGCGGGCAGGGCCTCGCCGCGGGCGTCCCAGGCCCGGAGCCCTGCGTAGCGCCAAGGTTGCCCGCTGGAGTCCAGCAGCTGGGCGCCCAGCGCGCCTGACTCCAGCTCATGGTGGACAGCCCCGGTGATCTCCACATGAAACATGAGCAGGCCGCGGCCCGCAGGCGGCTGCTCGATCTTCCAGCCCTGCTCCAGGCCGCCGGCTGCCGGCTGCCAGTACTCGATCAGGCCCGGATGGTGCAGCTCCACGCGCCCGGAGCAGCCCTCGACAGGGAGCCGCTGGCCGCCAAAACGATCAGCCCGCTGCGGCTCCACCCGGTCCACCGGCTGCTCCAGCCCCACGCGGCCCCAGGCCGCAAAGCGCAGCCGCAGCGCGCCGTTGCCTCGGCTCGCCAGCAGACCATCAGCGCTCAGCTCGGCCCGCAGCGCGCCCAGCCTGGCCACGAAGCGACCAGGCTCCGCCTCCCGGAAGCCGCGCGACTCGATTTCGCTATCCCGGGTATGGGTGCCGCCGCTCGCGCAGGACAGCAGCAGGGCCAGGGTGGGGAGCGCGAGGGTCCATGACATGCAGAGGTCCATCCCGTTGTCCGTCGAAGAGTGTACTCGATCTTCCCGGCTCTCCGCCGCTTGACAGCGCCAGCCTGCAGGGCATACTGGTCTCAGAACATACCACAGTGGAGGACGCATGACCCGCCCGCCGGGGGGGGGGGGGGGGGGGGGGGGGGGGGGGGGGGGGGGGGGGGG
>CAZEJJ010000126.1:0-19731 GCA_964512185.1 uncultured Enterobacterales bacterium
CTGCCAAGGCGTGGATGGCTACTCGAGGTAGGGGGCGCTCGTCAAACTCGGGTCTTCCACCGCAAGCGTGCCGAGTGGGAGGAAGAAAGGGCCGCGGCACAGCGCGAGATCGAGCGCCTGACCCACGCCAGCACGAAATCCCTCGACATGGCGGTGCAGGTGATCGAACTCGCAAATCAGGCTTACGACCTGTTCATCGAAGAAGAGCCCCAAGAACGGCGCGCGATGCTGGACGTGCTCCTATCGAACTGCGATATGGCCGGTGGCGTCCTGACCCCCACCTACCGAAAACCCTTCAATCTACTTGTGGAACTGGCGAAGGCCACCAACGAGAACGGCCCCCCTTCCGGCGATTCGGAGGGGGGCCGTCCAAGATGGTCGGGGCGACTGGATTCGAACCAGCGACCACCTGAACCCCATTCAGGTGCGCTACCAGACTGCGCTACGCCCCGAAGGCCCCACCTACTATTCGGAGCACCACAGCGGGTCAAGCGCCCACCATCGATACCCGCAAGCCACCAATCCCCCGGGCGCGTCGTAGGAACCCCCGCCGAGTCCTCGAGCCCATCGACGCCTCCAACCCCAGCCACTCCCCTGGCTGCAAAGCCCCTCGAGCGGCGCCTCGAGCGGTGCGTGTGGGCCCCTGGAGGTGACAGACTCCGAGGATGACCACTTAGCCCGGGAGTACGTTACGCATAGCGTAACATACGGTGGGTGTAGGCGCTTATCGGCGGCGTTTGTTACGCCAGGCGTAACATACTGCCTGGATGAGGAACCACCCTCCGAGTTCGTTACGCACGCGGGTCTCGCCCCGGAGCGCGAGGCCGGGCTCACGCCCAGAGCGGCCCCGACTCGTCGCGCAGCATGGCCAGCCTGGCGCGCAGGTCACCCAGGCGGGTGACTGCTTCGGCCACGGCTTCGGGCGAGATGCCGGGTTCGACACCCGGCGCGTCCTTGAGGTGCTTGCGTGCACCCGAGACCGTGAAGCCTTTCTCGTGCAGCAGGTGCCGGATGCGCAGGAAGCGGGCGATGTCCTGCTTGCGGTACAGCCGCTGCCCGCTCATGGAGCGCAGCGGCTTGAGGGAGAACTCGCCTTCCCAGTAGCGCAGCACGTGGGGTTCGACGCCCACCACCGAGGCCACCTCGCCGATGCGGAAGTAGAGCTTGTCTGGAAGATCGCCAGGGATGAGCTTTTCGTCGGTCATCGGCGGAGCTCCTTGTTCATGGCCGCGCGCAGCAGCTGCGAGCAGCGAAAGCGCAGCACGCGGCGCTCTTCGATCATCACGTCTTCCATGGTGCGCGGGTTGCGAGCCAGACGCGCGGCGGCATGGGCCACGTGGAAGGTGCCGAAGCCGGAGATCTTGACCTGGCCGTCGGCTTCGTCCACCAGCGCATCCTTGATGGTCTCGAAGAGCTGATCCACCATGGCGGCAGCCTGGCCGTGGGACAGGCCCACCTGGTCCTGCACCGCGCGAACCAGCTCCGCTTTGGTCAGGGCTGGCTTGCTCTCCTGCCTCCGCGCCATGAACCCTCCTGCCCGCCCGGGCTAGCCGCCCGAGTCTTGAGAACCGTCTTCTTCGCTGTCGTACCACAACCGGAAGGTGAGGGTGTCGGAGCGCTGCTCGCCCTCCGCACCCACCGAGACCAGCTCGAGACCGTAGTAGCCCTCGTCGGCCGGGTCGAGCTCCATCTCGTACTCGTCGGCCCCGCGCCCGTCGCTCTGGGTGCGCACGGTGGCACGGCCGACCTGGTCTTCCCAGTCGTCGTGGACCACAACCAGCACGGTGTGCAGTGTGCCCAGGGGGCCGCCCCCCGGATCCACCGTGGCTTCGCCGATGACGATGCCCGTGACCGAGCTGTGCAGCTCGACGGAGACCGCGTCGAGCAGATCGGCGCTGCCCACATCGATGCTGAGGGTGTCGTCTTCGGCGTTGAACTGGGCCCAGTTGGGATCTTGTTCTTCGCCGCACGAGGTGGAGATCAGCGCGCAGAAGGCCAGACAGCACGCCACGCCAAGCACAGCTCGGCTGCCGTCTGGCCAGAGGCGCCGGTCGGCGCGCAGGATCATGGCGCTAGGCCAGCGCGGTGCGCACCTGGGCGACCACGGCTTCGAACGCCGCCGGCTCGTTGACAGCCAGATCAGCCAGGTGCTTGCGGTTCAGATCAATGCCGGCGAGGTTCAGGCCGTGGATGAAGCGGCTGTAGGGGATGCCATGGGGCATCAACGCCGCCGAGATGCGCTGGATCCAGAGGCGCCTGAACTGGCGCTTCTTGAGCTTGCGCCCGACATAGGCGTAGGCCTGGGCCTTCATCACGCCCTGGCGCGCCTGGCGGTAGCGCGAGCGCCCGCCGGTGAAGCCCTTGGAGGCCTTGGCGAGCGCCTTCTTGCGCGTCTTGCGAATCTGAGCTCTCTTGACTCGAGCCATGATCATTCTCCTTGCTGACCGGCTCCCGTTCCCGCTGCGCTGCAGCCGAGAAGGTAACGGTGAGAACGTGGGGTCTGGGGTGTCAAGGCAGCCGGGCAGGCCGCCTTTCGGCTACTTGTAGGGGATGAGGCGGCGGACCTGGCGGGCATCCGGCTCGGAGAGCGTGCTGGACTTGCGCAGGCGGCGCTTCATCTTCTGGGACTTCTTGGCAAGGATGTGGCGCATCTTGGAGCGCTTGAACTTGACCTTGCCCGTTCCGGTGAGGGAAAAGCGCTTGGCTGCAGCGCGACGGGTCTTCATTTTGGCCTTGGCGCCCATGGGCTACCTCTCAGGACGATGATGGTTGCTTTCGGCGCAGCGGGGCGATGATCATGTGCATCTGGCGGCCTTCCATGCGCGCGGGCTGCTCCACGGAGCCGAGGTCTTCACAGGCCTCGAAGACGCGGTTGCACTGCAGGACGCCGATGTCACGGTGGGCGAGCTCGCGTCCGCGGAAGCGGATGGTCACCTTGACCTTGTTGCCGTCTTCGAGGAAGCGCCGGGCGTGCCGGACCTTGACGTCGAAGTCGTGCTGATCGGTCTTGGGTCGAAGCTTGACCTCCTTGAGAACGACGATCACCTGGTTTCGCCGGGCTGCGGCCTCCTTCTTCTTGCGGTCGTACTTGAGCTTGCCGTAGTCGACGAGGCGGCAGACGGGGGGCCGGCCGTTGGGGGCGACCTCCACGAGGTCGTAGCCACGGTCGCGTGCCAGCTCGAGGGCATCGGGGGTGAGGAACTCGCCGAGCCGCGTACCGCTCTCGTCGATGACGAGGACGCGGGGAACACGGATGCGCTCGTTGACACGCAGCTCATCGCGATCTGGTGCTCTATCAAATCTCCTGGGCGGACGCCTCAAGACCTCTCCGTACTCTGGGGGGGGGCTGGCACACGTTCGCCGCCACAACGGCGACGCTCGCGCCTTTCCGGATTCCGAGGAGCGCTCGCTCCAAGGCAGCCGACTACTGCATATATCCCGGAAAAGATGGTAGGCACGGGCAGGGTTGAACTGCCGACCCCCGCCGTGTCAGGACGGTGCTCTCCCACTGAGCTACGTGCCTAGGGGGCCCACTGATAACGCCGACGACTCGCCGACGTCAAGGGGCACAGGGGGAAGAGACGAGGGCATCAGGTATTTCGGAAAAGCTCGCGCTCATCCTTGGGCTTGGTGGACTTGGGGCGGAGCCTGCCGTGCCGCTCCTGAGACCGGGTGTCGGCCTTCCCTACGCCCGCCGCCTGCTCGGGGGAGCCTCGCTGGGACATGGTCATGAGGCGGACCAGGTGAGGCTTGACATCCTGCATGATCAGGATCAGCGGGCTGGCCACGAACACGGTGGAGTAGGTACCCACCACGACGCCCACTGCGATGGCCAGGGCGAAGGTCTCGATGACCGGGCCGCCCATGAACAGGAACACCAGCATGGCCGCCAGCGTGGTGAGCGAGGTGTTCACCGTGCGGTTCAGCGTCTCGTTGATGCTGGCGTTGATCAGCCCTTCCATGTCTTTGCGCCGGTAGCGCTCCATGTTCTCGCGGATGCGGTCGTAGATGACGATCGTGTCGTTCAGCGAGTAGCCGATGATGGTGAGCAGGGCGCCGATGATGGAGATGTTGACCTCGCGCTGCAGCAGCACGAAGAGCCCGATCACCAGCGTGACGTCGTGGAACAGGGCCACCACGGCACCCGGCGCGAAGGTGAGGTCGAAGCGGAAGCCCACGTAGACCAGCACCAGGACCAGGGTGGCGAAGATGGAGATGAAGCCCTGCCGGCGAAGATCGCCGCCCACCTTGGGGCCGACGCTGTCCACCTGCAGCACCTCGAACTCGCGGCCGCCCAGTGACTCGCCGATGGCCTGGGTGACCTTGGAGGACAGGCCGGGGAGCTTGACGTAGAAGGTGTTGTCGTCGGGTGCTTCCTGCACCTCGATGCCCGTCAAGCCCGCGAGGACATCCTCGATGTTGCTGGTGGGGACCTGCGGGCCGCCGTATTCGAGGGTGATGCGCGCGCCCACCTCGGCCTCGAAGCGCTCGTCCACGATCCAGTCGGCACCGAAGGCGTTGGCCAGCGCGTCGTGCACCTGCCCGCGGATCTCCTCCGAGCCGAAGGCGGCGTCTTGCACGCGGATGGTGTACTCGCCGTCCTGGGGGCCGCCGATCTGCTGCACCGAGTCGGCGGGCAGCCCAACGTCGCCGATGGCGTCGCGGACCTCGCCGATCTCGATGGGATCGGCGAAGCGCAGGTGGATCTCGGCGCCACCGGTGAAGTCGATGCCCCAGTTGGGGCCCACCACCACGAAGATCAGGATGGAGAGCGACACCAACACCGCGCTGCCGATGGCAGCGATCTTGCGGATGCCGACGAAGTCGATGTTCGTATTGTCAGGAATGAACTGCATGACCGCCTCCTAGAACGCCAGCCGGGTGGCGGCTTTCCGGGTGAGCAGGTCGAGCATGGTGCGCGACACGAAGATGGCAGAGAACAGCGTGGTGGCGATGCCGATCATGAGGGTGACCGCGAAGCCCTTGATGGGCCCGGTGCCGTAGGAGAAGAGCACGACACCCGCGATGAAGGTGGTGATGTTGGCATCGAGCACGGCGGTGACCGCCTTGCCGAAGCCGGAGTCCACCGCCGCTCGCGCGGTCTTGCCCAGCCTCAGCTCCTCGCGTATTCGCTCGAAGATGATGATGTTGGCATCGACGGCCATGCCGATGGTGAGTGCGATGCCCGCGATGCCCGGGAGCGTGAGTGTGGCTCCGAAGGCCGCCAGCAGGGCCAGGATGAACATGACGTTGAGCATCAGGGCGATGTCGGCCACCACCCCGATGGTGCGGTAGTACAGCACCATGAAGGCCAGCACCAGCAGGCCGCCCAGGAAGGTGGCCTTGACACCGGCGGCGATGGCATCGGCGCCCAGGGTGGCGCCGACGACTCGCACCTCGCCGATGGTGACGGGAGCCGGGAGGGCGCCGGTGCGCAGCACCAGCGAGAGCACCGAGGCATCGGCCAGCTGCTCGTCGTAGCCGCCGCCACCCATCTCGATGGAGGCGCGGCCCCCGCCGATCCGCTCCCGGATGACCGGCGCCGAGCGCATCTTCTGGTCGAGCACGATTGCGAAGCGCTTGCCCACGTTGGCGCCGGTGACCTCGGAGAAGATGCGGCCTCCGCGGGGCTTGAACTCCAGGGCCACGTAGGGCTCGTTGAACTGGTTCATGGAGACATGGGCGTCGTTGATGTCGTCACCGGTGAGGATGATCTCGTCCTTGACCACCAGCGCACTGACGCGCATCTCCTTGTTGTCGACACCCTTCTGGTACTTCCAGAGCAGGCGATCCGTGTCGGGGATCCGCCCGGTGCGCACCAGCCAGTCGGACAGTGCCCGGTCGTCGTTGAAGGTGCGAGGGTCGAGGGTGCGCTCCGCTTCGAGGAGCATCTGCTCCACCTTGGAGGTCTTCACGTCCTCGTCCACCATCATGAACTCGAGCACCGCGGTGGTGCCGATGGCGGCGACGGCTTCCTGCATGTTGTCCATGCCGGGCAGCTGGACGTTGATGCGGTTGCCGCCCTTGCGGACGATGCTCGGCTCCTTGACTCCGGTCTCGTTGACGCGATCGCGCAAGGTCTCGAGGGCCTGTTCGATGGCTCGCTCTTCGACGTACTGCGCCGATTCTTCGGTGAACAGGAAGACGTGGTACTCCAGGCCGTCGCGCTGCTGCGTGCCCTCGTAGGCGTAGCTGCGGTAGCGCTGCTGCATGTAGAAGCGCAGATCGGCGAGGTCTTCGCCTTCGGCGAGCCGGATCATCAGCGCGGCCTGGCCTCGCAGGCGCCGCACGTCTTCGGCCTGGATGCCTTCGTTTTCCAGCGCCTCGGACAAGGGCCGGGCGTCGCGCTGCACGGTGGACAGCACGGCTTCTTTGACCTCCACCTGCAGCGTGAGGTCGATGCCACCCGCCAGGTCGATGCCCTTGGAGATCTCCATGTCGGGCAGCAGCCCGCGCCACCAGGAGGTCACCTCGACCTGTTCTTCGACGACGGGGCCGTCCACCGAGGCGGCCTGGTCGGAGAGTTTTGCGTGGGTGTCTTCACCCAGGACGGTCGGAAGCAACGCGTAGATCGACAGCAGCACCACGGCTGCGATCGCGGCGACCTTGGCCCACCATGTTCCAGTCATCAGTGCCCCCTCTACCTTTCTTTCTTCTTGATGGGGGTGGCCGCGGGCTCATCGAGCCGGCGACGGATGGCGGATTTGTCCATCTCGATGCGCACATCGCGAGCTACCTCGACGATGACCGTGTCGTCCTTGACCGCCCAGATCTTGCCGTGCATGCCCGAGGCGCTCAGCACCCGGTCGTCCTTCTTCAGGCTGGTGAGCAGGGACTGGTGCTCCTTGGCCTGCTTCTGCTGCGGTCGGATGAGCAGGAAGTAGAAGATGCCCAGGATGGCCACGAGCAGAAAGATGCTCTGGCCCATACCCGCGCCTCCGCCAGCGGGCGGAGCGTCGAACAACAGGAGGATGTCTTGAGCGTTGTGGGGTGCCATGTCGGGACTCCCGGGGATGGCTTCACGCTGGGATCACGGCGGACTGCGCTTCTGCCTCTGGCAAGACTGCCTGCAGGGCCGAAGGGCCTCCCCGAGCTGCTGCCCGGAGCCTGCTCATGAACCCCTGGTAGAAGCTCACGTTGTGCAGGCTGAGCAGGCGGGGGCCGAGGATCTCCTTGCCTAGGAAGAGGTGCCGGAGGTAGGCCCGGCTGAACGAGCGGCACGTATAACACCTACAGCTGGGATCGAGGGGAGATGCGTCCTCTCGATAGCGGGCATGGCGGATGGTGAGCCTTCCTGCCGCGGTGAAGGCCTGTCCGAAGCGCCCGCTGCGGGTGGGCAGAACGCAGTCGAAGATGTCCACGCCGCGCTGAACGGCAAGCAGAATGTCGACGGGGTAGCCGACACCCATCAGGTAGCGGGGGCGATCTTCGGGCAGCACGCTGGTGCACGCCTCCACCATGGCCACCATCTGCTCGCGGGGTTCACCCACGGACAGCCCACCGATGGCGTAGCCCTCCAGCCCCAGCGCGGTGATCTCTGCGGCGTGCGCTCGCCGCAGGTCCTCGTAGAGCCCGCCCTGCACGATGCCGAACAGGGCGGTGCGTTGGGCATGTCGCCGCGCTGCCAGGCAGCGATGCAGCCAGCGCGTGGTGCGCTCCGTGCTCGCCGAGACGCGCTGCCGGTCCGCGGGCCACTCGATGCACTCATCGAAGGCCATGGCCACGTCGACGCCCAGCGCTTCCTGGATCTCCACCGCCCGCTCGGGTGTCAGCATGCGCCACTGGCCGTCCATGGGCGAGCGGAAGCGCACACCTTCCTCGCTCACCTCGCAGAACTCCTTCAGGCTGAACACCTGGTAGCCCCCAGAGTCGGTGAGGATGGGACCGTCCCAGCCCATGAAGCCGTGCAGGCCCCCCAGCTGGCGCACCAGCTCATGTCCGGGCCGAACCCACAGGTGGTAGGTGTTGGCGAGCACCATGGCCGCACCCGCTGCGTGGATCTCGGTGGGGGTCAGCCCCTTCACGGTGCCGGCGGTGCCCACCGGCATGAAGCAGGGAGTGGGCACAGAGCCGTGGGGGAGCTGGAGCTGCCCGACGCGAGCGGCGCCGGCGCTGGCCAACACCTCAAAGGACGAGCATCGCGTCGCCATAGGAGTAGAACCGGTAGCGCCTGGCCACGGCGTGCTGGTACGCCTCGATGAGCCGATCGCGCCCGAGGACGGCGGCCATGAGCAGCAGCAGGCTGGAGCCCGGCAGGTGGAAGTTGGTCAGGATCGCGTCGGGAACGGACAGGCGGTCGCCCTCGCGCAGAAAGAGGCGGGTGGTGCCCTCGCCTGGCCGGGGCAGGCGCTGGCCGGCGGGCGTGGCGCTCTCCAGCGCTCGGACCGTGGTGGTACCGACGGCCACCACGCGTCCACCGCGCTCCCGGGTCTGGCGGATGGCCTCCACGGTGGCCGGGGGCACGTCGAAGGGCTCGGCGTGCAGGAGGCCAGCGTCCAGATCGGCCTGCCGGAGGGGGCGGAAGGTCCCCAGGCCCACATGCAGCGTGACCAGAGCCAGCTGCACGCCGTGCCGCTCCAGGTCCGCCAGCAGGCCCGCGCTGAAGTGCAGCCCGGCGGTGGGGGCCGCCGCGGAGCCCAGGGGCCGCGCGAACACGGTCTGGTAGCGCTCGCGATCCGAGCCGCGGGCCGCCCGCTGGATGTACGGAGGCAGGGGCATGGCGCCGAGGCGGGCCATGATCTGTTCGGGCTGGGGTTGGGTTCTCACCTGCCAGCTGCCGTCGTCACGTCGGGCGCACAGCTCCACCCGTTCGCCTCTCGGCCCGTGCAGGATCTCACCTGGCCGCAGCCGCCGTCCCGGCCGCAGCAGCGCCTCGACGGGCGAGGGCCCCGGCTGCAGGAACAGCAGCTCCACCGCGCCACCGGATCCACGCCGAAGCTGGCAGCGGGCAGGCATCACCCGCGAGTCGTTGACCACCAGCAGGTCGCCAGCTGCCAGCAGCTCCGGCAGCTGGGAGACGAGGCGATCCTGGAGCTGCCCGCCGCGAAGCACCAGCATACGGCTGTGCTCGCGCTGCGGCAAGGGCTCCTGGGCCACCAGCTCGGAGGGGAGCTCGAAGTGATAGCGGCTGGCCAGCGCGTGCAGGGTCTCGGGCATCGCCGCGGCGGATATCGCGACCCCGCTGCCAGGTCCAGCGGATCCCCTTGAATACTACCTATCCATCCGATATGAAGCGGCTCCCTCGGGCCAACGGCCCCAACCAGGTAGGCCTGCCATGAGCACGCGGCAGAAAGTCGTCCGACGCAACGGCGTCAACGGTGGCGAGCAGCCAGACAGCGCCACGCTCGATTCCGGGCTGCCCAGCGCGGCCACCGCCACACAGAGGTCGCCAGCAGCTCCGGATCCGGCCGCCGCCGGGCCCACGCCCCAGGCCGAGCCGCAGCGCGAGCCCTTCACCACCGCGGGCCTCGAAGAGCTGGCCGGCATGGACAGCCAGGCCTTCCAGGCGGCCATGGAGCAGGCCACGGCCCTGGCCACCGACTTCGAGGCCGGCCAGGAGGTCACGGGCACCGTGGTCCGCATCGACGGCGAGAACGTGTTTGTGGACCTGGGCGGCAAGTCCGAGGCGCGCATCGCGAGCGACGAGCTGACGGACGAAGAAGCGCTGGTGGGGGCCTCCATCACCGCGCGGATCCTCCACGACAGGGAAGACGCCATCGTGCTCTCGCGCCAGGTGCGCGGCGGTGGCATGGAGGCGCTGGAGGCCGCGATGGCCGCGGAGATCCCCGTACAAGGCCGGGTCGAGAGCCGGAACGCCGGGGGCTACATCGTGCGGCTGGCAGGAGCTCGGGGCTTCTGCCCCGTGTCCCAGATCGACCGCTACCCGGGTCGCGACCTGGACCGCTTCGTGGGCCAGTCCTACAACTTCCTGGTCACCGAGCTGCGCGATCGCGAAGCCGTGCTCTCCCGCCGCACCCTGCAGGAGCAAGAAGTAGCCGTCGCCGCGGCCCGGTTCTGGACCACCGTCAAGCGCGGCGACGTGCTCGACGGCGTGGTCACCTCGGTGCGCGAGTACGGCGCGTTCGTCGACCTGGGTGGCGTCGAGGGCCTGATCCACAAGTCCGAGATCAGCTGGGGCTCCGGTGACAAGCCCGAAGAGCTGCTCAAGCGCTGGGATCCCGTGAAGGTCAAGGTGCTGGAGCTGGACAAGAAGCGCACCCGGGTCGCCCTCACCCTGCGCCTGCCCGAGACCAGCCCCTGGCGCAAGGTGGGCGAGCAGTTCGCGGTGGGCAGCGACTACGAGGGCACCATCACTCGCATCGAGGCCTACGGCGCCTTCGTGGAGCTCGCCGCAGGGATCACCGGGCTCCTCCGGATCGGCAACATCTCCTGGGACCGCATCAACCATCCCTCGGCAGTGGTCCAGATGGGTGACCAGGTCAAGGTGCGCGTGCTGGAGCTGGACCTCAAGCGCAGGCGCCTCGACCTGGGCATGCGGCAGCTCAGCGCCGATCCGCTGCAGGTCCTGGCCGAGAAGTACCCCATCGGCGAAGAGGTAGAGGGGATCGTGCAGCGCGTGGACCGCCGCGGCGTCTCCCTGCTGGTGGACGACAGCGTGCCCGCCTGGCTGCCGGCCCGCGAAGTGGAACTGCCTCCAGGGGTCATGCTCCAGCAGCGCATCCGGCGCGGCGCCCGCATGACCTCCCGGGTGGTGGAGCTGGACCGACAGCGCCGGCAGCTGCGCTGCAGCCAGACCGCCGAGTCCGACGCGGCAGATGTCGAGGCCCGCGCAGAGATCAAGCGCCAGTCCAAGCAGAGCTCCAGCCTGGGCACCTTCGCCGACCTGCTGGGCGGCATGAAGGTCGACGACTGATCAGGCCTCCCGCGGGCTGGTCCCGAGCCGCTTCTGGACGGCGACGAGGTCCTGCCAGGTGCGGTACTTCTCCTGCTTCTCCTGCTCGCCCTGCAGACGCAGCAGGTAGGCGGGATGGTAGGTGGGCATCACCGGGATCCCCCGGTAGCTGCCCCAGCGTCCCCGCAGCGCCCGGATGCCACGGCTGCTGTCCAGCAGGCTCTGGGCCGCATAGCGACCCACGGCCAGGATCACCTCGGGCCGGATCACGTTGAGCTGAGCGTCGAAGAAGGCTCGACACGCCGACACCTCCACGGGCAGCGGGTCGCGGTTGTCCGGAGGGCGGCACTTGAGCACGTTCATGATGTACACCTGCTCCCGCTGCAGATGGATCACCTTGTGGAGCATCCTGTCCAGCAGCTGACCCGCGGCACCCACGAAGGGCTCACCCAGGCGGTCCTCGTGGAAGCCGGGTGCTTCGCCCACCACCACCAGCCGGGCACCGGGGTCGCCCACGCCGAAGACGATGTTCTTGCGCCCGGAGTGCAGGCCGCAGCGCTCGCAGTCCCCCAGCTGATCTCGCACCAGCGCGAGGGCCTGCGCGGGATCGTGGGCCTGCCCGTAGCCCTGCCACCTGCCGGGCCCGCCTGCCGGGCCGAGGCTGGGCGGGATCGGACGGGGAGGGGCGTCGCGCGCCGGGAACAGCCTCGGCGAGGGGCGGACCCGCGGCGCCGGCTCGGCGGCGGGCTCGCTGGAGGTGGACGCCGGGGCTGGGTGCGCCTGGACAGGCTCGGTGGGAGCCGGCCAGTCGGGATCGCGCTGCTCCCAGGCCAGCTCGCGCTGACCTGCGGCCCGGCCGGCCGACAGCAGCTGCCGCGTGTCAGCCACGGCCTCGGCGAACTCCTCCAGGATGGGACGCTCTTCAGCCACGACGCTCCTCCGTGAAGGAGGACGGGCCGAGCACGGGTCGCCAGCCCAGCGCACGGAGCCGACCGATGAGACCGGGCAGGGGCAGGCCCACCACGTTGGTCCAGCAGCCTTCGATGTCCTCGAAGAGCTGGATGCCCTTGCGCTCAACCATGTAGCCACCACCACAGGAGGCCGCCTCGCCCGACGCCACGTAGGCCTGCAGCTCGGCGTCCTCCAGATCTGCGCGCATGCGAAGCCTGCTGTGCTCGCGGAAGCTCTGCTCGCGCCGTGGCCCCGCGGGCTGCACCCGCAGCAGCGCCACGGCGGTGACCAGCTGATGCCACCGGCCCCGCAGCAGCCGCAGCATCCTGAGCTGATCGCGGGGGTCTGCCGGCTTGCCCAGCGCGACGCCGTCCACGTGCACCACCTGGTCAGCGGCGATGACCAGCCAGTCCCGGCCCCCCGCACAGGCGGCCACGCTGCGGGCCTTCGCCTGGGCGCGGAGCAGCGCCAGATCGCTCGGTACGGCGGCTGTGATGGCCGCCTCGTCCACGTCCGGAGCCCTGGCCTCGCAGGCGATGCCCGCGTCGCGAAGCAGCGCCCGGCGCCAGCCGCTGCCGCTGGCCAGAACCAGCTGGATGGCTCACCTCCACGGCTCTGGAAGCACCCAGGGATGGTAGATTCCCGAGGGCAGGTATATAGCAACTATCCCCGCCGCGCATCCGAGCACGGCGGACCTGCGCAGGTGCTGCTGACAGCGAGCGCGGAGGCTGAAAGTTCCATGACCACCAAGGCCGTAGGTATCGACCTGGGGACCACCTTCTCAGCGGTCGCCCACGTCAACCGCCACGGGGTCCCCGAGGTGCTGGCGAACGCCGAAGGCGATCGGCTCACTCCTTCGGTGATCCTCTTCGACAAAGATGACGTCATCGTCGGCAACTACGCCAAGCAGTCGGCGGTGGTCTACCCAGAGCAGGTGGTAGAATTCGTCAAGCGCCACATGGGCGATAGCGACTACAGCTTCCACTATCGCGACGAAGCCTTCAATCCAGAACGCCTCTCCAGCTTCATCCTCGCCAAGCTCAAGCACGACGCCGAGCTGCGCCTGGGCCATCCCGTGCAGCAGGCGGTGGTCACCGTACCCGCCTACTTCGGCGACAAGCAGCGCCGCGCCACCATGATGGCGGGAGAGATGGCCGGTCTGCGCGTGCTCAAGCTGGTCAACGAGCCAACCTCCGCGGCGTTCGCCTACGGGCTCGCCAACATGGGCGCAGAGCGCAAGGTGCTGGTCTTCGACCTGGGGGGCGGCACCTTCGACGTCTCCATCGTGCACATCGCCGGGCGCGACCTCACCGTCAAGGCCACCAACGGCGACCACCAGCTGGGCGGCAAGGACTGGGATGACGCCCTGATCCAATGGGTGGCCGAACAATTCCGGCAGCGCCACGGCATCGACCCCCTCGACGACATCGCCGCCTACCACGACCTCCGGCAGAAGTGCGTCAGCGCCAAGATCAGCCTGTCTCGCCGGCCCAAGGTGCACATCTTCTACGACTTCCGGGGCAAGATCCTGCGCGTCGCGGTCAGCCGCGAGCTCTTCGAAGACCTCACCACGGGCCTGCTGCGCCGCTGCGAGATGCTCACCCGCGACGTGCTCGACGACGCCGCGCTCAAGGCCGACGACGTAGACACCGTGCTGCTCGCGGGAGGCTCCACGCGCATGCCCATGGTGCGCGAGATGGTCAACCGCCTCTTCGCGCGCAGCCCGGCCACCGACATCAACCCCGACGAGTGCGTATCCATGGGAGCCGCGCTCACCGCGGCGCTGGAGGCCGCGCGCCTCACCGGCGATGCGCCTCCGGTGGACATCCGCACCCACGACGTCACCTCCCACTCGCTGGGCATGGTGGTCTTCCGCGAGGGCAGGCTGCACAACAGCCGCATCATCTCTCGCAACAGCCGCATCCCCTGCGAGCAGACCCGCGACGACTACGTCACCACCTACGACAACCAGACCACCATGGACCTCTGGCTGGTGCAGGGCGAGAACAACGACCCCATGGAGTGCAACGTGCTGGGGCACTTCGAATTCTACGGCATCCCTCCGCGCCCCATGGGCGCCACCCGCCTGTCGGTCACCTTCCGCTACAACGTGAACGGCATCGTAGAGGTCGAGGCCATGGACCTCAACACCGGCCAGACCCTGGCCCACCGGCTCTCCGCTGGCGTGCTCACCCTCGAAGATCTGGCCCACAACCGCATCCCCATGCACCTGACGCTGCTCATCGACTGCTCGGGCTCCATGTACGGGCAGAAGATCGAGGATGCGCGCAAGGCGGCCCTGAGCTTCGTGGAGCGCACACTCCGCCCGGGGCGGCAGGTGGCCGTCATCGCCTTCCCCGGTGGGGTGCTCACCCCGCCCACCGCCGATCCCGACCGGCTGCGCGATGCCCTGGCCAACCTCACCCCCATCGGTTCCACGCCGCTGTCGGGGGCGCTCAACGCCGCGCGACGCCTGGTGCGCCCCAAGGCCGGCATCCAGCGCGTCTTCGTGGTCCTCACCGACGGCCACCCCGACAACCCCCACGACACCATCACCGAGGTGCACCGCATCCGCAATTCCGGCGGCCGGGTCATCGCCGTGGGCGTGGGCCGCGAGGTCCGCCAGAGCTTCCTGCGCAGCCTGGCCTCCAGCCCCTCCGACTTCCACTTCTGCGACGAGAGCATCGCGCTCGAGGACACCTTCATCAACCTGGCCACCGTGCTGGCCAGGCCGAGCTAGCAGCCTGTAGGGCGTACCGAATCTACTGCGGCCCACGATCCACACCTCTTGACGCGCCCTTCGCGGCGCCGCTGACATCAACATGTTGAAAACATGCCTTCTCCCAGCAGCACCACGCAGGGCGCCCCCTGAGGCGCGCCTCGCGGCCCTCGCTACGATTCGGCACCGGCGGCACGGATCCCTGCTCTCGCAGGGTCCGCGCCATCTACGCCCGACACCCCTCTAGGAGCCTCCCTTGCCACCCTCCAAGAAAGGCAGCGGCCGGGCTGACGGCGGCGACCAAGCCCTGCGGGAGCTCTCGCACACCCTCGACGCGATCCGACTGGCCGTGGACGAGCGCGACACAGAGCGCGAGGTCCAGAAGAAGGCCTTCGACCAGCTCTACGAAGAGCTCTCGCAGTACAAGGAAGACTTCGTCTTCAAGGCCGAAAAACCCCTGCTGCTCGACCTCCTGCTCTTCTACGACAGCCTGAGCTGGTTCCAGACCAGCCTGGTCCGGCAGGAGATCTCCCCCGAGGTCATCGCCGACAGCTTCCAGTACCTGGTGGACGAGTTCCTGGAGCTGCTGTACCGCCGCGACGTCGTGCCCATGCAGAGCAAACCTTTCTTCGATCGCGAGCTGCACCGCGCCATGAAGATGGAGCCCACCGAGGAGCCCGCCAAGGACCAGGCCGTGCAGCAGGTCCTCAAGCGCGGTTTCCTCAGGGGCGAGCGCGTGCTGCGCCCCGAAGAGGTGGTGATCACGCGCCTCGACCCCGACTCCTGAACCCCCACCGAGCCCTCGCCCCCACCGAGCTGCCATGAAACCGCCCGATGTCGTCTTGGGATTGGACCTGGGAACCACCTTCTCCGCGATGGCCTACGTGGATCGCTTCGGCAAGCCACAGATCATCGTCAGCTCAGACGGCGACCCCACCGTACCTTCGGTGGTCTACTTCTACGACGACGACGCCTTCGTGGTGGGCAGCGAGGCCATCAAGCTGGTGGTCGCCGACCCATCGAACATCGCGCGCTTCATCAAGCGTTCCATGGGAGAGGAGGACTTCTCCCTCGAGTACTTCGGGCGCGGCTACACGCCCCAGGAGCTGTCCGCCATCATCCTGCGAAAGATGATGCAGGACGCGGAAGAGGTGCTGGGCGCGCCGGTGCGCGACGCGGTGGTCACGGTCCCCGCCTACTTCAACGCTGCCCAGCGCGCCGCCACCGCAGAGGCCGGCGCAGTGGCCGGCCTCAACGTCCTGTCCATCATCAACGAGCCCACGGCCGCCGCCATCGCCTACGGCCTGGACCGCCTCGGCACCGAGCATAGCTTCATGGTGTTCGACCTCGGCGGCGGCACCTTCGACGTCACCGTCATGCGCATCGAGGGCGACTCGCTGCGCACTGTGGCCACCGACGGCAACGCCGAGCTGGGAGGCAAGGACTGGGATGACCGCCTGGTGTCCCATGTCGCCGAGCACTTCGCCACGCGCTTCGGTGTGGACCCGCGCGACGACCCCCAGCCCTACCAGGAGCTCTACGAGCGCTGCCTGGCGGTGAAGATCGCGCTCACCACCCAGGCTCGCGCCGTGGTGCCGGTGAACTACCGCGGACGACGCATGGCCGTGCCCATCACCGCCGACGACTTCAACGAGATGTGCCGCGACCTGGTGGAGCAGTGCGCCGACACCTGCAACCTGGTCCTGGAGAAAGCCGGCATGACCTGGGAGGACCTCGATGACGTGGTCCTGGTGGGTGGCGCCACGCGCATGCCCATGATCCAGAACGAGCTAACCCGGCTCTCGGGGCGCCGCCCCAACAACGAACTCAACCCCGATGAGTGTGTCGCCATGGGCGCCGCGCTGGCGGGGCTCTACCGGCACACACCCGACCACCCCGCGCTCTCGGACCTGCGGCGGGTCAAGCTCACCGACGAACAGCCCACACCGGCACAGGCGCAGAAGCCGGGCAAGGCGGCTCGCCGCCACTCGGGTCTCGTGGAGGCCTCGCCGGTACAGCGCAGCGATCCTCCCCCTCCGCCCGAGCCGGCCCCTCCGCTCCCGTCGAGCCTGGTGTTCACCGACGTCGCCACCCACCCCCTCGGGGTCTGCGTGCTCGATGCCAACCTCCGGGAGCACATCGTCGAGCTGATCCCGGAGGGCTCTCCGCTGCCCGTCGAAAAACGGGGACGCTTCGCCTACGCCTACGACAACATGACCGCTGTGCGCGTCGAGATCACGGAGGGCAAGGGCACCACCCGCGACGAGGTGATGGTCATCGGCGGGGTCGTGCTCGATCGCCTCCCCCCTCGCCCGCGCGGTACTCCCATCGATGTCATCTACCGGTACAACACCGACCAGATCCTGGAGGTGGACATCATCGACGTGGAGACCCATAAATCGCGCAGCGCCACGATCTCCATCAAGGGCTCGCTGTCTCGCGAAGACATCGCCACCGCACGCCGGGCCCTGGATCGCGCCACCATCAGGTAGTAGAGCAAGGCACAGCTACAAGGAAGCCCATGGACGCCCGGGATCTCCAACAGATCGATGTCTTCCTGGCCGAGGTCGGCCAGAGCTCGCTGTTGGAGTACTACGGGCTGGGGTCCAGCGCCCCGGCCGACGACATCAAGGCCCGGATCAAGGACAAGCGCGCCTGGGCCCAGGCCCAGCAGGCCAACCCCAAGTTCCGCACCCAGGCCCTGTGGCTGATCAAGAACAACAAGCTCGTCCAGCGCGTGCTGATCGAGCAGATGCAGGCCTACGTCGACGCCGTGTCGGCCCGCGAGCGGGACCGCAAGCTGCAGATGCTCGATCTCTTCGTGCAGGGCAGCCTCGTGAGCGGCAAGCTCTCCGACCAGGCCGAAGCGGCCATCCGCCGCCAGGCCTCTGAGCTGGGCCTGTCCGACACGGAGACCCAGCGCTACCTCGAAGAAAAGGTGGGCCTGGATTCCACCGGTCCCGAAGGCCTCTTCGACGACATAGCCGGCCTCGACGGCGAGGAACGGATCGACGACTTCGTGGACTACTACGGCCTGCTGCAGGTCAACCAGCAGGCCACCTCCGCCGAGATCGAGGAGGCCTATCGCGGCCGGTACCGTTGGGCCCGCACCCTCAAGGACCTGCAGCGAGCCAACGAGATCTACAAGCAGCTGGAGCAGGCCTGGCGCGTGCTCTCCGAGACCTCCCGGCGCCGCGAATACGACGACCTGCTGCGCCGCCGCCAGTCCACCAAGCACCCCGTGGTGCCAGCCTTCCTGGCAGATCTGGACTCCACGCCCGACGAGGACGAGATCGCCGAGCGGACTCCAGCCGACGCCGACCTCCCCGGCGACGATCTCGAAGAGGAGCCCTCCGAGCAGCCCTCGGAGATCCGCATGGGGCGGCCACGCTGGGCCCGGGGTGACGAAGAGGAGAGCTCCGACTCCCTCGCCAAGGCCCTGGGTTCGAAGGATCTGCGCCTCGAAAGCGACCGCGCCAGTCCACCCACACCCGCCACCAGCCGCACCTTCAGACCGGGCTCTCCAGGGCGGCCCGCCCGCCCACGCCACACCCCCAGGCTCTCGGTGGAGGGCCCCGACCAGATCGTCTTCGGGCTGGGCCTCAGGCCCGCCACCCGCACGGTGGTGGTGAGCAACGCGGGCAAGGGCCAGCTGCGGGGCAACGTGGCCTCCAGCCAGCCATGGCTGCAGGTCAGCCCCCGCACGCTGCACCTCAAGCGAGACCCACAGGTCATCGAGCTCACCGCCTATCCGCGGCGACTCCCGGAGCGCAGCGGACGCGCCAGGGTCACCATCTCCACCACCCACGGCGAACGCTGGGCCATCAACGTCGATGCCTTCCGCAGGCGCTTCGGCTGGAACCTGGCGCTGGCGGCCACCTGCGCGCTGCTGGCCGTCGTGGTGCTGGCGCGCATGGACCTCCTCCCCTTCGACATCCCCCTCCTCACCCCGCCACCCGACAGGGTGGTGCGCACCCTGCTGCAGCTGGAGATCGAGCCTCCGGCCGACATCGTCTACGTGGACGGCGAACAGATGGGTGCTGGCGCCGCGCTGGTCATCGAGGATCCCGCGGTGCCCGGCTCGTCCATCGGGCTGCGGGTGGAGGCCGCCGGCCGTCATTCTTACGTCGAAGAGCTGGTCTTCGTGGACGGCCAGCGCATGCGCCGCGTCATCAAGCTCGCCCTGGCGGGATCGGGGCCCTCCACCGCTGAGGACCTCGACTCCGGTCGCGTGATCAGCAGCTCGGCGCCTGCCTCCGCCGAGGCACCGTGACCGGGTCCGGCCTGGACGACGCCGTGAGCTCCACCGTGGAGGAGCTCATCGAGCACGTGGAGCTGGCCCTGCAGGCGGGCGACCCGGGCACCGCCATGGAGAGCTGCCAGCAGGCCCTGATGCTCGCACCCAGGAACCCCGACGTGCTCTTCCTGCTGGGCGAATGCTGCCGCGATCTGGGCGATCTCGAGGGAGCCCAGGACGCCTATCGACGTTGTGTGCTGGCGGACCCCAAGCGCGCCCTCGCCTGGGCGGCGCTGGGCGGCATCCTGCTGTACCACTCCCAGCTGGAAGAGGCGCGCCGAGCGCTGCATCGCGCCATCCGCGAAGACGCGGGGCTCGCCGACGCCTGGTACGCGCGTGGCCTGCTGCGGGAGCGCTGCGGCGACTTCGACGGCGCCGATCGCGACCTGGCCCGCGCGGCCAGGCTGGATCCCGAGGGCTTCCCCTTCCCTCCCCCGCTGAGCGATGAGGACCTCGAGCGCGGCGTCGAGGAGGTGCTCACCTCCCTGCACCCCAACCTCCAGGAGTACCTGGCCAACGTCGCGATCCTGGTGGAAGACATCCCCTCGGAGGAGATCCTCGGCCAGTACGATCCCCCCATCCCGCCCGGCGAACTGCTCGGATACTTCAGCGGACATGGCCTCATGGATCGGTCCCTGGAAGACCCCTGGTCCCACCTGCCCAGCGCCATCATCCTGTTCCGCCGCAACCTGCAACGCTACGCGCAGACCCACGAGCAGCTGGTGGAGGAGCTCAAGACCACTCTGTACCACGAGGTGGGCCACTTCCTGGGGCTGGACGAAGAGCAGGTCAAGGACCGCGGCCTGGAATAACGAGCGCTCCGGGCTGCCCCAGACCAGTGGGGGGGGGGGGGGGGGGCCGGCGGGCCCGGCGTGTGGGGGGGGGGGGGGGCCCCCCCCCCCCCCACACCCC
>CAZEJJ010000126.1:19741-22024 GCA_964512185.1 uncultured Enterobacterales bacterium
CGCGCCCGGGGCGGCCCCAGACCAGGGGCGCGGGCGCCTTTGCGCGGGCGCCGAGATGGTGGAGGAGAGGGGACTCGAACCCCCGACCTCAGCAGTGCGAACGCTGCGCTCTCCCAACTGAGCTACTCCCCCAGGGCGGCCGCAGGGTAACCCCGGCCGATGGGGGAGTCAACGTGGCTCAGGGGGCCGTGTTCGCCTGCACGACGTACCAGATCCAGCCGTAGGCATCCTCCCGTTCCAGCTCCACGAGGGTGACCGATCCGAGGCGCTGGGTGCCGCCGCTGGTCAGCCAGGGAGCCACCACCGGTGCCTGCGTCCACTCTTCCCGGAACCAGAGCACGTAGCCGATCTCTTCCTGGGCCAGCCAGGCCCCGAGCCCCTCCCGGCCGCCCTCCGGCTGGGGGATGTCCATCCAGTTGTGCAGCCGGCGCTGGTGGGGTCTGCGGTCGATGTAGCAGCCAGGGATGTTGTCGAGCACCATGGGGACCGACTCGGGGATCTCCTGCTCGATGTACAGGGCCAGCTCCAGCTGCGGCTTGTACAGCTGCGCGGAGACCTCCAGCTGCCGTCGCGTCTCCGCCCATTGCTGGATCAGGACGGTCCCCAGCGCGGCCAGCACCAGGCCCCAGGCCGCGGGGGCGCCCAGCGAACGACGCAGCCTGGCCCACACCCAGGCCAGCCCCACCCCCGCCGCCAGCCCCCACAGGGGGGCCACGGGCATCAGCCACTTCCAGTACAGGTTGTGCCCGGGATCGTGCTGCCCCACGAACCCGATGCACAGCCAGAAGCCAGTGGCGAGGAGCCAGAGAGCCGCCGTGGAGCGGGCCAGCCCATGTCCCCGCAGGGCCAACAGAGGCACGGTCAACAGGCCGGCCACCGCGAGCAGGTGGCCGAGATGGCCCGGCAGCACGCGCAGCAGCAAGGCGAGGGCCACCTGCAGGCCGTTCCTCCACCACTGCCCTGGCAGCTCGGCCTCCCCGCCCAGGCCCGTGTCCACGTTCACGGACACCGAGTGCTCCCAGAAGCGCCAGTTTCCGTGGTCCACATGGCAGTACAGGGACCAGAGCGACACCACCAGCAGCAGTGGAAGAGCCAGGGCCAGGCCTCGACGGATCCGTGGAGCGCGCCCCAGGGCGTGCAGCAGCAGCAGGGGCGACAGGATCAGCAGGGCGTCGAAGCGCACCAGGAAGGCCAGCCCCGCCAGCACGGAGGCCGCCGCCAGACGCTCTCGCCCCAGCGCCGCCAGGCAGCCCAGCAGCAGCGCCGCGTAGAGTGGTTCCCGCAGGGACGAGGCGCTGTAGAGCGCCAGCTCTGGCTGGAAGACCACCAGGAGGCCCGCCAACCAGGCGGCCTCGACACGGTGGCGGTCGCCGCCCAGGCGCCAGGCCAGCAGCACCACGAGGGCGACGGTGGCCAGGCCACCCAGCAGGCTCACGACGCGGGTCGCGACGATGACATCGCCCACCAGGGCGAGCACCGCGGCGCTGGCGGCATAGAACAGCGGCAGGTGGTTCATGTCGAAGTGCGTGAAGCCCGATTCGAGCACACCCCTGGCCATGGCGAGGTTGCCGTAGTCGCTCTCCTCCCACCCGTAGTAGCGCGTGCCCAGCACCAGCCTCCAGGCCGCAGCCAGGACCAGCAAGGCCACCACGGGCGAGACCCAGCCGCGCTGCCCGGCGACCGGCGACGCGCGACCGCTGTCGGACACCACGGGCTCAGCTGCCGGCGGGATCGCGCGCTCCAGCGGCCCCCGCGGGGGCCGGCTCCGCGCCGGCTTCCACCCGCTGCTTGAAGCGCTCGAGGGTAGCGGGGAGGCTCTCTCCCACCAAGGAGTTCACCAGCGCTTGGGGCACGAAGAGCCCGAGCACCAGGTCGATGGTGTAGCTGGTGCGGGTGCACGGCTGGCCCTCATCGCCAGCGGCTTCGAGCTCCCAGCAGCCATCGTTGGAAGCGAACAGGCCGCTGACGAGTGTCCAGCTCAGCTCCCGATCATCGGCGCGCTCCAGGCGCAGGGTGTACTCCAGCCGCCGGATGACCTGAGCCACGAAACGCACCTCCCAGCTGGCTTGCCCAGAGGTGACCACCTCTACCTCCTCGATCTCTGGGAGGAAGGAGGGATAGGCAGCGAAGTCGGTGAGGACCTCCATGACCCGCGCCGGGGAGGCTGCGATCTCGATGCTCTGCCTGGCCCTGGGCATGATGTGGCTCTGGCTAGGAGCGCTCGGGAGAGAGGCGGCAAGCCTGCCGCCGGTTCATGTCGTAGCGAGAGCCTCCAGGGCCGTA
>CAZEJJ010000127.1:0-21487 GCA_964512185.1 uncultured Enterobacterales bacterium
GGGGGGTTCTTGGGGTGTTTTTTTTTTTTTTTTTTTTTTCTTTAAAAAATTTTGAACACCTGCCCCCTGGCTCCTGATCTCACCTGATCTCGGGCGCCGAGCGCGCCGGTCGCCCTCACCCCAGGGTCGGGATAGACGGTGGCCCTTCCCCTCCCTCCGAACATCCAGGAGTGCAGCTTGCAACGCGTGGTAATCACGGGCGTGGGGCTGGTCTCCTGCCTGGGGCGCGACCTGGCGGAGATCGCTCGCTCCCTCCGCTCGGCGAGCACCGGCCTCCGGCGGGATCCACAGCGCGCAGAGCGCGGCTTCCAGTCACCGCTCACGGGTGCCCTGCAGGACTTCCAGCCCCGCAGCTGGGTGTCGCGCAAGGAGCGCCGCGCCATGGGGGAGCCGGCCCTGTACGCCGCCTGCGCCACCGTGCAGGCCATGCGGGACGGCGGGCTGGCGCGCGGTGCCCTCGAGGGCCCCGACTACGGCGTGATCTTTGGCAACGACTCCACCTGCGGAGGCGCCTGGCAGGCCGCCAGCCGCACCCAGGCCGAGGGCACCACCCGCGGGCTGGGCTCCAGCGCCGTGGTGGAGTGCATGAACTCCTCGGTGAGCATCAACATCTCGGTGCTGCTGGGCAGCCAGGGTGCCTGCTGGACCCTGAGCGCCGCCTGCGCCTCGGGCGCCCACGCCATCGGCCAGGCCTGGGGCCTGGTGGCCACCGGCCAGCAGCAGGCGGTGGTCTGCGGCGGCGCCCAGGAGCTGCACTGGACCGGCATGGCCGGCTTCGACGCCCTGGGGGCCTTCTCCGACTGGCGGGGCGACCCCGCGCTGGCGGTGCGCCCCTTCTCCCACGATCGCATGGGCCTGGTACCCAGCGGCGGCGGCGCCGCCCTGGTGGTGGAGAGCCTGGAGCACGCGCGCCGCCGCGACGCCCCCATCCGCGGCGAGATCCTGGCCTACGCCTTCAGCTCCGACGGCACCCACGTCACCACCCCCTCGGGACAGGGCGCGGCCCGCTGCATCCGCGGTGCCCTGCGCCGCGCCGGCGTGGGGCCGGGCGACATCGAGTACGTCAACGCCCACGCCGCTGGCACGCCCGTGGGCGACGCGGTGGAGGGTCGGGCCTTGCTGGAGGTCTTCGGCCAGTCCAGCCCCCCCATCTCGTCCACCAAGGCGCTCACGGGCCACGAGTGCTGGATGGCGGGCGCCTCGGAGCCCATCTACAGCCTGCTGATGGCCGAAGGTGGATTCCTGGCCCCCAACCGCAACTTCACGGGCGCCGACCCGGGGCTCGAAGCCCTCGACATCATCACCACCACCCGCGAGCAGCGAGCCCGGCTGCTGCTGTCCAACTCCTTCGGCTTCGGAGGCACCAACGCCGTGCTGGTGCTGCGCGCAGGGGATCCCTCATGAGCGAAGCCCTGCCCCCGGTCGAGACCCTCATCCCGCACCGCGATCGCTGGCTGATCATCGAGCGCCTGCAGCGGCTCGATGGCGACGAGATCGAAGCCGTGGGCAGCTTCAGCGAGCGAGAGGTCCAGGGCCACTTCCCCGGCCAGCCGGTGGTGCCCGGCGTGCTGCTGCTGGAAGGGCTGGCCCAGACCATGCTCTGCCTGCACCAGTCCCACCCCGACACGGAGCAGGGCACGCCCTACCTCACGGGCTTCGAGAAGGTGCGCTTCCGGGCGCCGGTCATCCCCCCCGCCCAGGTGGTCTTCCGGGTGCGCCTGCGCGAGAAGCGCTTCGGCCTGGTCTTCGCCACGGGCACGGTGCTCTGCGAGGGCAAGCGCGTGGCCTCCGCGAGGCTCTCGGGAGCCATCCTGCCGACCCGGGCCACCGAGAGCGGCCCCAGCTGATGGCCCCCAGCCGCGCCATCGTCATCGGCGCCGGCATGTCCGGCATGGTCTCAGCGGTGCTGCTGGCCATGCACGGCTACCGGGTCACCATGCTGGAGCAGCACCACAAGCCGGGGGGCCTGCTGCACCGCTTCACCCGCCGGGGCCTGCCCTACGAGACCGGCTTCCACTACTGCGGAGGCATCCAGCGCGACCAGATCCTGGGGCGCTGCTTCGCCCACCTGGGGGTGCTGGATCGCCTGGAGTGGCTGCCCCTGGATCCCGAAGGCTTCGACCGCATCATCCTGCCTGGGCTGGAGTTCCGCGTACCCACGGGCGTCCAGCGCTACCAGCAGCGGCTGGTGGACGCCTTCCCCCACGAGGCCGAGGGCGTCCGGGGCTACATGGCCGACCTGCTCGAAGCCATCGAGCACTACGGGCTGTACCGCTTCAAGGCCACCATCAACCCCGAGCGCTTCGTGCACTGGGAGTCCACCACCCTGGAGCAGGCGCTGGATCGCCACGTGCGCGATCCCCAGCTCCGGGCCGTGCTCTGTGCCCAGACCTCGCTGTACGGTGTGTCCACCAGGGAGGCGCCCTTCGGCCTGCACGCGGTCATCCTGCACCACTTCCTGTCGGGAGCCTGGCGCGCCCGCGGCGGTGGCGACGCGCTGTCCGCGGCGCTGGTGGAGCGCCTGGGCGAGCTGGGCGGTGAGCTGCGGCTGCGCTCCGATGTCACCCGCCTGCTGGTGGACCAGCGCCGCCGCGCCTGCGGTGTCGAGCTGGCGAGCGGCGAGCAGATCCAGGCCGAGCTGGTGGTCTCCAGCCTGCACCCCGCCCTGCTGCTGGACCTGCTGCCCGAAGAGGGCGTGGTGCGCAAGGCCTACCGCACCAGGATCCTGGACCAGAAGCTGGGGCTGGCACACTTCGGCCTGTACGCCGAGCTGGACAGCCCCGCCGACTGCATCGGCGACGCCAATATCTACCGGCTCAGCTCCGCCGATCCCGCCTGCATCATGACCGACATCGAGCCCGGACGGGTGCCCTTCTACTTCGCCGCCGCCCCCCCTCCGGCCGAAGGCGGCCCGGCCGCCGGGAGGCACACCCTGCTGGTCTCATCCGGGCTGCGCTGGGAGAACCTGCAGCGCTGGGCCGACAGCCGCCACGGTCGCCGCCCCCAGGCCTACCTGGATCTCAAGCGCGAGCTGGAGCAGACCCTGCTGCAGGCCGTGCTGGCGGACTTCCCGCAGCTGGGTCCCCACGTGGTGCGCGTGGAATCATCCACCGCGCTCTCCACCGAGCACTACACGCGCACCCCCCGCGGCGCCATGTACGGCCACTACCACAGCGTGGCGCAGATGGGGCGCTACCGGCTGCCACAGATCATCCGCATCCACAACTTCGTGCAGGTGGGCCAAGGCGTGTTCACCCCGGGCATTCTGGGCACCACCCTGAGCGCCTACTACGGCTGCGGCTACTACCTGGGGCTCGAGCGCCTGGTGGCCGAGCTGGAGGCGACATGAGAAGGGTGGCCATCACCGGCATGGGCCTGCGCAGCGCGCTGGGCGACACCCCCGCTGAGCTCTTCGACGCCCTGATCGCCGGCCGCTCCGCCGTGCGCGCGATCCCCGAGTGGGGCCACGTGGACGAGCTGCTCAACCTGGTGGGCGCTCCCCTGCCCGCCTTCGACCAGCGCAGCCTGCCCCGCAAGCACCGCCGCAGCATGGGCAAGGTGGCCATGCTGGCGGTGGCCGCCGCCGCCGAGGCCGTCAGCTCCGCCGAGCTGTCCACCGAGACCCTCACCGGGGGTCGCACCGGCGCCGCGGTGGGCTCCACCATGGGCAGCAACGAGGCCGAAGAGGTCTTCTGGCACCACTACCTCGAGACCAGCTCCACCCACGGCCTCAAGGCAGCGCACTTTCTCAAGGTGATGTCCCACACCTGCTCCACCCACGTGGCCATGTTCCTGGGCCTCACCGGCGAGGCCATCGCCACCAACGCCGCCTGCGCCTCGTCCAACCAGGCGCTGGGCACCGCGCTGGATCGCATCCGGCACGGGCGCGCCGACGTCATGCTGGCCGGCGGCGCGGATGAACTACACGTGGCCGCGGCCATCGTCTTCGACGTGATGGGGGGCGGATCGCGAGCCTTCAACGACCGCCCGCAGCTCACCCCCCGGCCCTTCGACGCCCAGCGCGACGGCATCGTGGTGGGAGAGGGCGCCGGCATCCTGGTGCTCGAGGCCATGGACCACGCCCTGGCGCGCGGGGCCACCATCCTGGGCGAGGTGCTGGGCTACGGCGGCACCAGCGACGCGGTGAACATGGCCCAGCCCGCCCCCGACGGCATGGAGACCGCCGTGCGCCTCGCCCTGGCCGACGCGCACATCGACCCCCAGCAGGTGGACTATGTCTGCGCCCACGCCACCGGCACCCCCATCGGCGACGCCGCCGAGGCCGAGGCCCTGCACCGCATCTTCGGCGACCGCTGCCCGGTGAGCTCCCTCAAGGGCCACCTGGGTCACAGCCTGGCCGCCTGCGGCGCGCTGGAGGCCATCAGCTGCGTCGAGGCCATGCAGCGCGGCATGGTGCCACCCACCCGCAACCTCGAGCAGCCCGACGTGGCGCCGCTGCACCTGCCGGTGCAGGCCCTGGCCCGCCCGCTGCGCCACAGCATCTCCACCAACTTCGCGTTCGGCGGGGTGAACACGGCGGTGGTGCTGGGTCGTGTAGACTAGCAGACCCCAGGAGGTCACCGTGGAGCTGAAGGGCAGGATCGCCATCGTCACCGGAGCGAGCCGCGGCATCGGCCGCGCCATCGCCCGGGAGCTGGGAGCCGCGGGAGCCCGGGTCATCGTCAACTACCGCGAGGCGGCCCAGGCGGCCGAAGAGGTCGCCGCGCTGATCCCCGAAGCCAGGGTGGTGCAGGCCGACGTGTCCACCACCGAGGGCTGCGAGCGCCTGGTGGCCGCGGCGCGCGAGTGGGGCGGGGTGCACGTGCTCATCAACAACGCGGGCATCACCGCCGACGGCCTGTGCATGACCATGACCGACGAAGACTTCGACCGGGTCCTGGCGGTCAACACCGGCGGCTGCTTTCGCATGTGCCGGGCGGTGCTGCACCCCATGATGCGCCAGCGCGACGGCGCCATCGTGAACCTCACCAGCATCTCCGGCTTCCGGGGCAATTCCGGCCAGGTCAACTACTCGGCGTCCAAGGCAGCCATCATCGGCATCACGCGCAGCCTGGCCCGCGAGATGGGCCGCCGCAAGATCCGCGTCAACGCCGTGGCGCCTGGCTTCATCGAGACCGACATGACCGCGGTCCTGCCCACCGAGGCCCTCAAGGTGGTCAAGCAGCAGATCCCCCTGCGGCGCCTGGGCGCCACCCAGGACGTGGCCCCCCTGGTGCGCTTCCTGGTGGGCCCGCAGGCCAGCTACATCACCGGTCAACTGTTCGTGGTGGACGGGGGCATGTCCTGCTGACCCGTCGGTCAGTTCGATCAGCGCGAGCCTGGCGCGAGCCTGGCGTCTTGCCGCCCCCGGTGGATCCGAATAGACGCGGGTGACGCGGGCCATCCCCCGTCCGAGCGGCCCCCGGAGCTAGTCAGAATGACCGCCGAACAGATCATCCTGAAGATCAACGCGATCCTGATCGAGGAGTTCGAGCTGGAGTCGGAGTCCGTCATCCCCCAGGCCCGCCTGCGCGAGGATCTCGACCTCGACAGCCTCGATGGAGTCGACCTCGTCGTCGCCCTCGAGAAGGCCTTCGACTTCCGCATCGACGGCAAGGTCGTGGTGGAGATGAAGACCGTAGCTGACATCCACGGCTACGTGCACCGACACTTCGGCTCCGTCGAGCAGGTACAGGCCGCACGCGCCGCCGCTGGATCCGCCTGAATCGTCGCTCGACTGTTCCTTTTCGCGAACCGGTCCGATAGGCTTGACAGGACCGGGTCGCCCTGCGCGCGTTTCCGGTGTCACGGAGGATCCCCATGACGCCAGAGGAGCTGAAGAGGCCGCTCAGCCGTGATCCCTGCACCCTGAAAGGGGGCCTGTTCGGCAAGCGCGGCGAGCTCAGCCTGTACGGAGACCGCCTGGTCTTCGCCACGGGCGGCAAGGGCCGGGACGAGAAGGAGCTGCAGCTGGACAGCATCGACTGGCTGGAGCTGCAGGGCCGCAACCGCCAACAGCTGGGCATCGGCTTCGAAGGTGGCGCGGTGATCTTCAAGCTCAGCCAGGCCCCGGCGCGCTTCCAGGACCTGTGTGCCCTGCTGGTGCAGCTGCACCCCACCCCACCCTGGATCGATCCGCGCTTCGGGCGCGTGGACTCCGAGGCGGTGAGCACCTTCCTCGACCCCTTCGGCCTGAAGCTCGAGCCCAAGGAGCAGCTGCGGCTCTGCGAATGGTCCCTGGCCTGGAAGGGCGAAGACCGCGTGCGCTGCGGGTGGCTGGCGCTCACCAGCCACCGCATCCTCTTCCTCCCCTCCTCCAACGCCCGGGCCCAGTCCAAGCCGCGGGTCTACCAGCCCAAGCTGGTGGAGCGCATCGACTCCAGCGACATCACCGCTGGCCAGCTCTGGTTCGTGGCGAGCGACGAGTTCCTGCGCTTCGATCCCTACGGAGGCGAGAGCTTCGTGCGCGAGTTCTGGCGCTTCTGCGACGCCCCCGTGCGCGGTGGCCGCGACAGCCAGGTGCGCCGCGGACAGCCCCTGCGCAGGCTGGAGGGCGAGACACCCCTGGTGCGCGTGACCCGCGGCAAGGGAGGGGATCTGCTGTTCGAGCGCCTGTACTTCGACCTGGCGGCAGGCCAGGGCAGCCTCAGGACCAACGTCTCGCTGAGCGAGCTGCGCGATCTGCAAGAGGACGAAGAGGTGGTGTTCGAGATGGTGAAGCGAGCCGGGCTGTTCCGCTTCGAGGGCAGGGTGGTCAAGGCCGAGGCGGTCATCGACGGGCCCTTCAAGCCCAGCCACGCGGTGCTGGAGATCGCGCCCACGAGCGACATCCGCTTCGTGAACCGGCGCCGCGCCTTCCGGGTGTCGGTGAACATCCCCGCGCACGTGCAGGTCCACGGCGAGGGCCCCGAGGGTGAGCCCACGCAGCCCCTGTCCACCCTCTGTCGGCTGGTGGATCTGTCCAACATCGGCTGCGCGCTGGTAGGCCCGGCCTCGATCCCCGATGGGGCCACGCTGGAATTCGAGCTGCCGCTGGGCACCGAAGGTGAGCAGCTGCACGTGCTGGCCGAGTGCGTGCACGTCCGGCCCATGCCCGGCACGGCCCTGAGCCGCCAGTACGGGCTGCACCTGGTGGGGCTCTCCCAGCGGCAGCGGGACGCGATCCAGCAAGAGGTGGTCCGCCAGGAGCGCCTGCAGCTGCGGCGCCGGGCCATGGTGCGGGGGACCGATCCCCCTGCTCGCTAGTCCCCCCAGGGATCGTAGAAGTTGTACCACTGCCGCGGGTAGCGGCGGGCCCATGACTCGAGGGTGGCGGCGAAGCGCTGGGTCCAGCGGGCCAGGTCGGCCTCGCGCGCGGCGCGGCTGGTGAAGCGCAGCTCCCAGGGCTCGCTGGCGATGACGCGGTAGTCGCTGTGCCCCTCCTTGAAACAGCCCAGCAGGAACAGCGGGGCCCTCGAGATGGCGGCCAGCAGGAAGGGCCCGGTGGGCAGCCGCACCCTGCCCCCGAGCAGATCCACCTCCACCGCGCGCTCGTCCACCGCACGATCCCCCTTGATGGCCAGGATCTCGCCTCGACGCAGAGCCCGCAGGGCCTCGAGGGAGGCCAACTCCTGGCCGGCATTGAGGGAGATGATCCTGGGCGCCGAGTCCCCCAGGTAGCGACGCAGGAGCAGGGCGTAGGGATCGTCACCCGCCGTGTACTGCAGCACGTTGACCGGTCGCTGGTACTCCTGGGTCTGCAGCGCCGTGGCGCCCAGGTCCGGGTTGCCCAGGTGGGCGCTCAGGAAGATGGCCCCCCGCTCGGTCAGCACCCGCTTGGCGGGCGCGGTGCCCTCGTGCAGGATGCGGAAGTCCCCGGGGCCCCTCACCAGCAGGGCGAAGCGGTCCACCAGCGAGCAGGCGAAGCCGTGGAAGACGCGCCAGGCGTCCCACAGGCCAGCGCGCACCGGCAGCCCGGCCGCCTGGGCCCGGCGCAGGTAGGCCAGCACCCCGAGACGATGAGGCCGGGCGAAGACCAGGTAGAACAGCGACATGGGCAGCATGGCCAGGTAGGTGGGCCAGCGGCCGGTCAGGCGGATGAGGGCCAGGAAGAAGGTCCAGCCCCACAGCCGGCCTAGATGCTGCCCGCGCCACTCGCCTCCAGGAGGGGGGACGCGGTTGATCCAGGTGGGCGGCCAGAGCAGGCGCGTGGCAACCAGGCGGGTGTTGAGCAGAGAGATGCGCAGGTTGTCCCAGAAGGGCCGGAAGGAGCTGACCCGCTCGCTCTCGGGCGGGTAGAACACGCGGCAGGGCAGGTCGCGCACCGCCACCCCACCCCAGATGGAGCGCACCAGCACCTCCACCTCCCACTCGTAGCGACCATCGCCCAGCCCCAGGCCCAGGGTGGGCTCCAGGGGGTAGCAGCGGAAGCCGCTCTGGGTGTCTGCCAGGCGATGCCCGGTCTCCACCCAGGTCCACCAGTTGGAGAAGCGCCGCCCGAACTGGCTCGAACCGGGAGCGGTGGACAGGTCGCGCACTCCTACGAAGATGGCCCAGGGATCCCGGCGGGCTGCCTCCAAGAAGGCGGGCAGATCCGCGGGTTCGTGCTGTCCATCGGCGTCGAGGCAGATGGCGTGGCTGTGGCCCTGGCTCCAGGCGTGCTGGAAGGCGGTGCTGAGGGCGGCGCCCTTGCCCAGGTTCCTGTGGTGGACCAGCACCGTGACCCCGGCCACCGCGCGGGCAGCGTCGCCCGTGCCGTCCACGCTGCCGTCGTCCACCACCACCACCGGCACGGCGTGGTCCAGGCAGCCGGCGGCCACCTGTCCGATGGTGGCGGCGTTGTCCTTGGACGGGATCACCACCACGGGACGAAAGCCGCCGGCACCGGCCGGGCGAGGCGGCAGCAGCACGCGCCCGAAGCGGCGCGCCCAGCCGGTGCCCAGCAGCCAGGCGAGATCGAGCGCCAGCACCATCAGCAGGCGCAGATCGCCGCCCAGCCGGCCGCGCCCCAGGTAGACCGCCAGCGCCGCCAGGGCCACCGCCAGCAGCAGCGCCCCATCCCAGCCGGGCCAGGATCGGCGGTGGGGGGGACGCTCAGGGGGCATGCACCTGCTCCCCGGCCACCGTGACCTGGTAGCCGCGACGCGGATCCAGCACGATGGCCTGGCCTTCATGGATCTCGGCGCGTACAGGGCCCTCGGGCCCGCGCCAGGTGCGCCGCAGGCTGCCATCGGCCAGCCGCCGCTCGCGCAGGCGACCGCCGGCCACGGCGCAGCGTCCCTCGGGGCAGCTCCAGGCGAAGACCAGGGCCAGGTCCCGGTGGAATGGCAGGCGCTCCAGCCAGGGGATCCAGGCCGGATCGGGCGCCGTGATCTGCGCCTCGCCGGCCTGGTGGCTGACCGAGAAGATCTCCGTACCCGCCGGACTCAGGGCCACGAAGTCCACCCGCTCGCCCTCGAACACCGCCACCCCCAGACCCGCGAAGCTGCGCCCGCGGGTGTGGATGGCGAACTGGTGCACCACCTCGAGCCGCTGCGCGGGAGGCGCGATCACCAGCTTGGGGGCACAGCCCAGCAGGGACATGGAGCAGGCGACAGAACAGGTCGCCGCCAGGCGACCGCCTCGAATCGTAGCGAGGGCCAGCAGGCGCTCAGCGAGGCCGGTTCTGCGCAGTAGCGGGCGAGGGAGGCGTGCTTTCAGCACGTTGACCGAGAGCGCTGCAAGCAGGGACGGCCGCAGTCGCGACTGCTGGGACGCAGTAGATTCGGGGTTCTGTCGCCTGCTTATGAGCAGCGCCGCGATCACTGGCCTCCCTCCCCCAGCAGGGCGCGCAGGGCCCGGGCCTGGTGGGTGTACTCGGGGGGGGTCTGCAGGGCCTGGCGCGCCAGGGGCAGGGCCTGCTCCCGCTGGCCCTGGGCCAGCAGGGCCTCGGCGAGCAGCTGCAGCGCATGGGGATGATCGGGGATGAGCTCCAGGGCCTGGCGCGCCAGCACCTCGGCCTGGGCCGGTGGGGCGTCTTCGGCCTGGCGCAGCAGGCGGCGGGCCCGGTGCACCTGCAGGGTGCGCTGCACCTCGACCGCGGCCACCACCTCCACCGGCTCGATCTGCCCGGCCAGTCCGAGATCTAGATCGTAGGCCAGGTAGCCACCGGCGGTGTTGGGGTAGCGGGACACCCACAGCTGGCGGCTGCTGGCGTCGATGACCACCGAGTGGGTGGCGATGTCGGCGTCCAGGGCGTGGCGGTGGCCGCGGGGGAGGGGGCGGTCGCCCACACCGAGGCGATCGCGGAGGATCTCCACCGCCACCCGCTCGCTCAGCCGCCCGTCGTGGCGCGCCAGCAGCTCTTCCATGCGCTGCAGGCGCGGCACCGTGGTGCTCTCCGCCTGCCGCTGCAGGTTGGTGGCGTCGTCGGCGTAGCCCGCCGTGCGGAAGTGGTTGGAGACTCCCAGCGAGCCCTGCACGGGCAGGCGGCCCACCCGGTCCGGGGAGACCTCGAAGACCGCCGCTTCGCCGGCGTCGCCGTCCACCACCAGCACGTTCTCCGAGACAAAACCCCGCCGCTCGCGCAGGATGGCCTCCGCCTCGTCCAGAGAGCTGGCGTGCTGCAGCACCTCGCGGGCGATGAGGCTCATGGGCATGCCGGGCGCGATGGGGGCGTCGGAGGCTCCCGCCTGCAGGGCCAGCGCCAGGCCATCGCGGTTCACCCCGGTGAGCACCCCCGAGAAGCTGGCGAAGGACACCGCCACGAAGGGGATGCCCTGGTCCGGGGTGACGAAGGCCACCAGCTTGTCCTGGTCGAACAGGGAGCCACCGTCGAAGTCGAAGTTGCGCGCCAGCAGCCAGTGGCCGTCGGCGGTGGCGGGGGGGCCCGCCATGAAGCCGGTGCAGGCGTGCACCACCGGCGCGTCCACCAGGGCCTGCCCGATGTCGTGCACCGCGTGGTAGTAGACCTTGCGCGAGTAGGTGGGAGCCAGCCAGTCGTGGTGCTCGCCGGTGGCGGCCACGTAGCCGGCGATCTCCTCGCGCTGCTCGGGCAGGAAGTAGCGATCCAGGCCGCCGGCCACGAGCAGCACGCCGCGCAGGATGCCGAAGCGCGCCAGCGCGTTGGGCACCGCCCGCACGAAGCTGTCCAGCAGCTGCTGCTCGAGCCGCGAATCCAGGTCGGCGGACAGCGCTCCCGCCGCGTAGCCCCGCTCAAAGGCGGACCCCTTCAGCCAGGCGGTGTAGATGCCCTGGGAGTGCAGCAGCCGGTGCGGCCCGAAGCGGCGGTCGCCGGGCTGGTCCTCGGTGAGGGTGTACGCGGGCGGGTCGGGGTGCGCGGGGGGCTCCAGGAAGATCAGCTGGCTGCCGAGCACGTCCAGGCTGACCAGCAACAGGCCCAGCCAGGCGCTCCAGGCCAGCACCCGCGCGAGCCTGCGGGGGAGCAGCCGCTCGCCCCGAACCAGGGCCGGGACCAGGGCCAGGGAGGTGGCGCAGGCACCGCAGAGGCCCAGCAGCACCGCCAGGCCCACCCCGAACAGGGCCGGGCTACGCGCCACGCACAGGATCCCGAAGCCGGCGATGGTGGTGAGCGCCGAGAGCAGCACCGCGTAGCCGGTGTGCACCGAAGCCCCGCGCCGCTCGCCCTCGAGCATGAAGACCCCGTAGTCCAGCCCCAGACCCAGGATGAGCACCATGCTGGCGGCGCTCACGGTGTTCCAGGGGATGCCCGCCAGGGCGAAGGCGCCGCCCGTGAGCGCCAGCGCGGCCACACAGGGTACAAACGCCGCCAACACCAGGCGCGGCTGGCGGTAGCGCAGCGCCAACAGCAGCAGCACCCAGGCCGCGGCCAGCCCCCCCAGGCGCTGCAGCTCGCTCAGGATCTCCTCCACACCGCGCGCGGCGAACTGGGAGGGGATGACCAGCTCCGCCTGGGGTGCGGCCGCCGCCACGGCCGCCTCGACGCCCTGGAGCAGGCTGTCCTCACCGGCCACCAGCGAGACCATCACCGACCAGCCCCGCTCGGTCCGCTGAAGGTGGCGCTGCAGCAGCTCGTCCACCGGCGTCTCCGCCCAGCTGAGCACCCCGAGGGCGGTCCCCGCCGGAGCGCGCAGCCGAGCGGCCGCGCCCTGCACGGCCAGCGACGCGAAGCCGACTCGCGCAGCGGCCGCGTCGATGCGCTCCTGCAGGAGATCCACAGAAGGCAGCGCGGCTCGACGGCCCGCCCGGACCGAGGGCGCGGGCAGCAGGGTGCCCGGGCCGGAGCTCGCGACGCCGGGCAGCTCGCCCAGGGCCTGCTCCACGCGGGCCGCGGCCTCCAGGGCGTCATCCAGCTCGGCGCGCTCCACCACCACCATGCCGCCGGTGCCGAAGCCACCGTAGCGCGCTGTGAGCTGGCGTTCGAGGGCCTGGGTGTGGGGCGAGGGGGGCAGCAGGTGGCGCGGATCCCCGTCGAAGCTGCTGCGCGCCCCCAACCCCAGGCAGATGACCACCAGGGCCATCAGCAGCAAGCGGCTCCAGCGAGGGAGGGCCTCGACGCGCAGGCCCGGCAGCCGCCGGCCACCCAGCGCGGCGCAGGCCAGCGGCCCCAGCAGCCAGCTACCCAGCAGCGCCCCCGCCACCGCCGCCAGACCCATGGCGCCCAGGTTGCGAACCACCGGGTAGCGCGACAGCAGCAGCACCGCGAAGGCGCCCGCGGTGGACGCGGCGCCCAGAGCGAGGGCCGGCAGGATCTCGCTCCAGGCAGCCCTCGCCGCGGCCAGCCGGCCAGCGAAGATCGGCTCGGGATCGCGGGCCTGGAAGGCCACGTAGAGGTGGATCCAGTAGTCCACCGCCAGGCCCAGCAGGGCCGCCGAGAAGCCCATGTTGATGCCGTGCACCGGGCTCAACAGGGCCGCCACCGCCAGGGTGGCCAGCGAGGCGACGGCCAGGGGTCCCAGGGCCCCCACCGCGGGCCGCAGGCTGCGGAAGCCCAGCAGGGCCAGCAGCAGCAGGGCGCCCGTGCCCAGCAGCGCGGCGCGCTGCACGTCGTCGCGCATGGAGGTGGCGGACTCGGCGGCCACGCGGTGTCCGCCCAGGTAATCGGCGGGGAGCGCGCAGCTGGCCAGGTGCTGCTCGATCAGGCCGATGAGGGGGGCGTCGGGCCCCATCTCCATGGTGCTGGCCACCGGCTCCACCAGCAGCACGGCGCGCTGCCCGCTGCTGTCCAGGAAGTGGCTCGCCTGGACCTGGACGCGAAAAGGACCCTGGCTGGCCCGCAGCTGCTCCAGCGTCAGCCCGCCGATGTCCAGGGGATCCTGCCGGAAGGACTGCTCGAACAGCCCGCCGCCCGGGCCCGCCAGCTTGAGCAATTGCGCCCGCAAGGCGGCCTCCAGGCCCTCGGGCTCGAGCCGCTCCGCCAGCAGATGGGCGGGCACCAGCTCCACGGCATGGGGCGCGGCGGCACGCTGCAGGGCCAGGCCGTCCCTGGCGAGCACACGCCAGCGCACCTGGCGAAAAGCGGGATCGGCCTGCAGCCGCTCACCCAGCGCATCCACCGCGGCCAGCAGCTCCGCGCGGGAGGCTCCCGTGCCGTCCACCTCCACCAGCAGCGTGTCCGCCAGCTGGAAGCGATCCAGGTGCTCCAGAGCCCTGGGCAGCACGCCGTCGGCGGGCAGCAGGGCCGCCAGATCGCTGGTGAAGCGCAGGCGGGTGGCCACCAGGCCCAGCAGCAGCAGGAGCCCGGCGGCCAGGACCAGGCGCAGCCTGGGAGGCAAGGCTAGGAGCCGCCGCTCAGGGAGAAGGCACCCGCGGAGAGCTGGGGATCCAGCTGCACATCGTGGAGCTTGATGTCCACACGATCGCCGTCGGGCTCCAGCATGGCCACCGCCAGCACCCGCAGCGGATCGCCGCCGATGCACAGCTCCAGGCTGGACACCAGCGCCGCCATGGTGGGGTCGCGGGGCTGCAGCGTGGCGCGGTGCAGGGTCCCCGGCGCGGTCTCTTCGGCCCCGGCACTGGACCAGTGCACCTGGTAGTCCGCCAGCACCTGCTGCAGATCGCCAGCCAGCCACACCATCATGGAGCGCACCAGGCGCTCGGCGTCGGGATCGCCCGCCAGGTCCATGGTCTCCTGCACCCCCAGGTCGGGGTAGCTCAGGCCCACGGTGGAGCCGTCCACCACCATGAGCGAGCGGCCCGGAGTCTCGACGATCCAGGCCAGCTTGTCGGGGCGCTGAAATTGCAGCTGGCCGGTGGAGATCAGGGGCGCCTGCAGCAGGCTCGAGCTGCGCCGCTGGGTGAAGCGGGCCTGCAGGCTGCCCACCTGGTTCATGGCCTGCCACACCGCTTCAGCCTCGGCAGGCAGAGCCGGCTGCTCCGCCTGGGTGGGCGATGACAGGGTGAGGGCCAGGACCAGGGCGAATGGGGACATGGGCGCGCAGCCGAAGTGGAGGTCGCGGCTGCAACACTTAGCCTGTTGGGTTCATGCGGGGGCAGGCGCCCACCGCCGGGGATCGGCTTCCCCCACAGGGAGAGGAGACCGGCCCGGAGCATGGGGAGCAAGGTACCTGGATGGTATGATTAGCATTCTGCGAATGCTAATCATACCATCCAGGTACCTGTGGTCTGGTGACCCCCTGTGGTGACCCCCTGTGGTGACCCATGTACCTGTGGCCCTTTGGTGGCCTGTGGCCCTGTGGTCCTGGGGAGTCCGGCCCGGTTCAGCCGTTCAGGTGGATGTACTGCCACAGGGGGCCGGAGAAGCCGCGCCTGCGCAGGATGCGGAACAGGCGGGGATCGAAGTTCACCTGCAGCTGGGGGGCGATCCAGCGCGGGCGCTGCTCGCAGCGCTGCAGCAGCAGCTCGCGCATGTCCTCGCGGAAGCCGCGGCGCTGGCGCGAGTGCTCGGGCTCCAGGGCTTCGAGATCGTCCATCCACATCATCAGGATGGCGGCGTAGGGGTCGAGCTGGTCGATGAAGTCGAGGCTCTGGCGCACATGCTCCAGGGTCTCGCCCTGGGTGCCCAGCACGAAGGTGTGGCAGTCCTTGAGCTCGGCCTGGCGGCAGGCGTCGCGCATGGCCAGCACCTGCTCGAGCGTGAAGCCCTTTCCCTGCCGCTCCAGCACCTCGGCGCAGCCGGAGTCGGTGCCGATCTCCATGCCCGCACAGCCCGCGGCCCGCATCAGCCGGGCCAGCTCCAGGTCAAAGCCGATGGGGTTGGCGTAGCAGGTCCAGGGCAGCTGCCAGTCGCGGGAGATCAGCTCGCGGCAGACAGCTTTGGCGTGCGCGGCAGGCAGGGTGAACACCGAGTCCACGAAGAACAGGTGCCGGGTGGAAGGCCGCTCCCGGAGCAGCTGCTCCAGCTCATCGGCCACGCGCACGGGATCCCGCACGCGGTGCCGCCGGCCCTCGATCAGCGGGTAGGTACAGTACTCGCAGCCCAGGGGACAGCCGCGCTTGGTCTGGGCAGATTCGATGCCCGCCAGCTCGCTGTAGCGCGGATCGGCGGGCAGGCGGCTGGGGGCAGGCAGGCTGTCGAGATCCAGGAAGTCGCCCGCCGGCAGGTTGCTGCGCAGCTCACCTCCGGAGCGCCAGTGCAGACGGGGCACGGCGTCCAACCCCTCCCCTTCCCGCTCCAGGCAATCCAGCAACTGGGGGAAGGCGCGCTCACCCTCGCCAGCGATGCCATAGTCGGCCCCCAGGCGCTCCATCAGCCCCTGGGGCATCACAGAAAAACCCGCGCCTCCGAGCACCAGCGGAGCCTGGGTCCCCTCGCGGATCACGCCCACCAGCCGCTCGTAGGCCAGCAGGTTGCGCTCGATATTGGTGTAGTCGGCGTTCTGGATGTTGCGCAGACCCAGGGCCACCAGGTCAGGCTGCCAGTCGCCCAGCTTCCGAGCCAGGAATGCCTCGGGATCGGCCTCGAAGCACAGATCCCAGAGCACCTTGTCGTGAGGCGCGGGCGTGCACTGCATGACCCACAGCAGGCCCAGCGGCACCACTGGATCGGGCAGCCGCTCGCGGTTGGCGGAGATGAAGGCGATGCGCATCAGCTCAGAGCCGCTGGTCCTTCTCCACCGGGAGCAGATCGGGGCCGGTGACGGTGAGCAGCACCTTCTTGGGTGCGTCCTTGGGCACGGCCAGGCAGGCCTGGCCCTGGGCGCCGGTGGTGGCCGAGCGCAGCAGCTGGCCGGCCTTGTACCAGGTGACCGCGGCGCCCTGCACCGGCTCACCGTCGAGCTCTACGGTGTAGCAGCCCACCTTGGAGCCCTCCTGCCGGTACCAGTCCACGCGCTGGACGTCGGGCTCCACCGGGATGGAGCGCCAGGGCACGATGGTGGGATCCCCCATGAGCACCATCACCAGGTTGGTCCAGCGATCGGGGCCCCCTTCGTCCTCGAGCTGCTCGGGCGTGGAGTACTCCCGCAGGGTCGCGGCCATGCGCTCGCCCAGGGTGAGCTGTTCCTGGTCCTCGAACAGGGTCTCGTAGAACAACACATAGAAGTTGGTGAGGGACGGAAAGCCGATGCCCACGTGGGTGTTGCCCAGGTAGGCCACGCCGCCACCCTGCGCCAGCACGAAGGCCTCGCAGGCGGAGTAGTCCACGTACTCGTTGTCGAAGTCGCAGCCCGAGCACTCGGTGGTGGCGAAGATGGAGGGGCGATCGAAGTTCTCGAGATCCCAGATCTGCGACAGCCCCAGCTTGCCGATGTAGCTGGACAGGCCGTGGCCGAAGTTGAGGATCAGGTTCTGCCCGGCCGAGAAGTAGTCGAACTGGTTGTCCCGCGTGTTGGGAACCGAGCCCTCGTAGTCCTCGTAGGCCTCGTACATGCGGGTGACGTCGAACTCGTCGGGGAACAGCGGCAGCAGCATGCTCTCCAGCGCCGAGGAGGAGTACACGGTGAGCCCGCTGGCCTCGCCGGCCCACTCGCCCATCAGCATGGCGGTCTGCTGGTAGTCGGTCTCGGGCCAGCGCTCGTAGAGGTAGACCTTCTCGGTGTAATCGACCACCTGGTCGGCCCGGTGAGCGGGGATGCGCGCGATGGCCAGATCGGGCAGCAGGTCCATGCCGTCGCCCACCTCGCCGTAGTCGCCGTCGCCGTCGCCGTCCCAGTCGCCGTCGAGATCCGAGTAGTACAGGTCGCTGACCACCGAGTCCTCGTAGTAGGCGCCCTCGAAGCTCACGTCCACGAAGGTGTCCACCCGGCGCACGGGCAACAGCCCCGCGTCGGCGCCCAGGACCACCCAGCGCGTGCCCTCGCTCTCCCAGCCGCGCTGGATGCGCGAGCGGATGCGGGCGGCCTGGTCTTCGCCCTCTTCCTCGTCGTCGATCTCGTCGAGGGAGACCAGCGTAGTGGGGATGCCCCGGCAGCGCTTCCACTCCACGAACTCCTCGAAGCCGTCGTAGGTCTCGTCGGGAGCGATGACCAGCAGATCGGAGCGCTCCAGGAGATCCTCGCTGGCTACCTGGCCATCGTACTCGGGACGACAACCCGAGGCCGCGACCAGCAGCAGAGCGCAGGCGGGCAGGACCGGGCTTCGCATGGGGTGCCTCCGGGATCCGGGCGAGCGCAAGATACGCCGGCCCTGGTCCACCGTCGAGGGCTTTGCTCTGCAGCAGGCGGCAGCCGCGCGAAAGGGGCTGACAGCGGCGCCGGATCCTAGAGCGCGAACACCGCCACCGAACCGTCGTCGAAGGCGGGATCGCCCAGATGGGCCTGCAGCCAGGCCTCGACCGCGGCGGGCTCGTGGCGCTCGGAGCCGGCGCTCCTCTGCTTCTCGAACAGGCTGTAGCGCTGGCGCTGCAGCACCAGCCAGCCGAAGCCGGAGGCGCGCAGGCCTTCGATGCCCTCCCGGGTGTCCAGGGCATCGGGCAGGGGCCCGGGCCGGCTGGAGGCCAGCTGCGCCAGCAGGCGATTCTCGCGGTACAGGGCCAGGGTCGCGGGCTCCACCCGGAAGTGCATGCCCCCATCGGACCAGGGCTGGCCGTGCTGGGTCTGCACCAGCAGGCCGTGGCAGATCTCGCCCAGCTCGTCGTCGGCGAAGGGCAGCAGCACCAGCGCCGCGGACTCCTGGCCTTCGAGCCAGCCCCAGGCGGCGGCGGCGGGGGGTGGCGTGGTGGGCAGAGGCCAGCCCAGGGGCAGGTGCAGCAAGCTCTCCACCGTGACCAGCAGGCAGAGCCCCGCCACTGTCAAAGAGCAGCGCAGCGCGCTCCAGCCGCGCTCACCCAGCAGCCCCTGCAGCGCCGCCGCGCCCTGGCCGGCCAGCACCGCCAGGGCCAGCATGGCCACCGCGGTGAAGCGGTAGGGATGCAGCGAGACGACGCCCCAGGGTGGGAAGAGCCGCTCCACCAGCAGGGCAGGCAGGGGCACTGCCTGGCCCCGCAGCTGCACCAGCTCGCCCGCCACCACCAGGTAGGGACCGAGGGCGAGCACAGCGGCGGCCAACAGCAAGGCCAGCCAGGGCCCACGGGGCCTGCTGCGCCACCAGCCCAGGCCGGCCAGGACCAGGGCCACGAAGCCCAGGGTGGCGGTGCCCAGGGTCCAGTAGGCGTAGGCGGCGCCGTCGCCCTGCAGGATCAGCCGCGGCGGCTCGGAGAGGGAGGCGGTGAAGAAGCCCAGCAGATCCGCCGCGGAGTCGGGCAGGGGCAGGCTGTCGGCGGACCAGCCCACGCGGCGGGCGTGCAGAGCCCCGGCCCCGTGCTGGCCGTGCAGCAGCGCCAGGGGCACCAGCAGCGCCGCGCCCACGGCCCCGGCCACCCCCATGGCCACCACCCGCGCGCGCAGCAGCACCGGCTCCAGCCGGGTCACCAGGCGCCAACCGAGCATCACCAGCGCCACCAGCAGCAGGAAGAAGGGCGCATAGGCGCTGCCCAGCCCGGCCAGGGCGAAGACCAGCCCCGCCAGCAGCCCGCGCAGGGAGCCAGGCCGGTCCAGCAGGCGCAGCCACAGCAGGGTGAACAGCGGCAGGGGCCAGGCCGACACCAGCTCCGAGGTGCCGTTGAGCAGCTCGTGAAGGAAAAAAGGCGCGGCGAGGAACACCGTGCCTGTCAGGGCCGCCGGGGCCCGCCCCAGCCCCGTGCCGCGGGCCAGGGCGTAGGCGGCCGCGCCGTTGGCCCACAGCATGAGCAGCACCCAGATGTCGAACAGCGCCCAGGGCGTGAGCTGCCCAGCCAGCGGCCCCAGCAGCAGCGGGCTCAGCAGGTCCGAGCCGTACAGCCGCAACAGATCCGCCCCCTGGGGATGGAACAGCAGCTCCGTCTCGAGGCCCAGGCCCTGATCCAGCTGCAGCCCGGCGATCCACAGCAGCCAGGCGTGGCAGCCAGCCGAGCAGCGTGGGTGGCCCAGCAGCTCGGTGCCCAGCGCGGCGGGCCAGCTGACCACCAGGGCCAACAGGGCCAGCCAGGCCAGGGCCAGCAGGCCACCCAGACGCTCCCGGCTCACGGCCGCACCTCGGCGGCATCGAGCTCCCAGGCCAGACAGCCGTCGAGCTCCAGCGCAGGCGTCCCCAGCTGATCCTGAAGCACCCTGGCCGCCTCCCCCGCGTCCTCCGGGTGCAGCAGGCCGCTGTGCAACACCACCGCCTCGATGCCCAGCGCTCGCAGGCGCTCGGCGGCCCCCGCCAGCTCGGGCTCGCCGCGCTCCCCGGAGCGGAATTGCCGAGCCAACAAGGCGAGATCGGCGCGTCGGAACTGGGCGGCGTCCTCGGGCCGCTGGCTGATGGGATCGCGGCGGTCCATGGCCGCCACCACGGCCACCAGGGGCTCGTTGGCCAGGGAGGGCGAGAGGGCGGTCATGAGCAGCGAGTAGGGCACCGGGCGGCCGTGCTGGCGCTGCCAGACCAGGTAGCGACCGCGGGCATCGTCACCGAGCACCCGCGGCGGCAGGTCCAGCACCGCGCCCGCTCCCTCGAGCTGCCCGTACACCGCCGGCGGCTCCGCCAGCTCGGCGGACAGGGACCGGGCGGCCTGCAGCGGTGCGTGGGCGAAGAGCAGCAGGTCCATCAGCAGCAGCAGCGTGGCCAGGGCCACCAGCACCGGCAGGCGGGCGGCGCCCCAGGCCCGCTCGGCATCTCCGGCGAGGAAGCTCAGCCCGCGCCCCGCGAGCATGGCGAGGGCGAGCGCCGCCAGCAGGGTCCAGCGATGGGGGATGCGCATCAGCCCCAGGTAGGGCAGGCCCACCAGCAGCCGGTAGGGGCCGGGCAGGGCTCTGCCGCCCACCGTCAGCGGCTCGCCGCCGAAGTGCAGCACCGGACCCAGCGAGAGCGCCAGCGCCACCAGCGCCACGCCGCCCCACCACAGCCGGCCCGCGCCGCGGCCCCCCGCCAGCCCCACCAGCGCCAGCAACAGGGTGAGGCTACCCAGGTACTGCACCCTGGGAAAACCGGCCTGGACAGCGAGCTCCGGGAAGAACCCCAGCCAGCCGGCGGGATCGCCCACCAGGCTGGGGAGCGTGGCGCTGTGCTGGGCCAGGTAGGTGGCCATGTCGGGCCCCTGGAAGAGGTTCTCGCCCCCGGCCAGCACGCTGGCGTAGATCCAGGCGGGCGCCACCACCAGCGCAGCGAAGCCCGCCAGCGCCCCCAGAGCCACCAGCCGCCGGCAGCGCAGCAGGGCCCAGGCCACCAGGTAGAGGCTGAAGAAGGCGCCGTAGTACCAGCAACCCACCGCCGCTAGCGCGCCCAGGGCACCGCCCAGCACGGCGTCCCGCCAGCGGCCCCTCTCGGCGGCGCGCTCCAGGAAGTACAGCCCCAGCGCCAGCGGCCAGGCGGCCACGGTCTCGGTCTCCCCGCCGCAGGCCTGCCCCAGCGAGAAGGCTGACAGTCCAAAGGCCAGGCCCGCGAACCAGCCCGCCAGCCGGGAGCCCGACAGGCGCGCCCCCAGGGGCCAGGCCGCCAGGCAGGCCAGCCAGAGCTGCAGCACCAGCAGGCCGATGTAGGGCCAGAAGCCACCGAGCACGAGGGACAGCGGCAGGTACAGCAGCAGGCCCAGGGGATCGGGGTGCACCACGGCCCCGCCCTCGGGCCAGGAGATCTGCGTCGTGCCGAGCAGATCGCCGCCCTGCAGCAGCTGGCCGCCCAGCCAGTCGTGCAGCCACAGGTGATCGAAGAGGTCCCGCGTGGGCAGCCCGGGCAGGAAGCTGCCCCCTCCGGTGGCCACCAGCAGCACACCCAGCACCAGGACCAGCTGTGCCAGGGCTCCCAGCAGGATCCAGCTGCGGGGGCTCAGGGAGCCCCGAGCCAGGGGCGGAGCGGCCTCTTCCATGCCCGCATCCTATCGGACACAGAGCGCGCCGGCAGAGAGTGCGGTCGCGGTGTCGAGGAGCCTGTCGGGCACGGTGGCCGAACACAGGGGTTCTGGCGGGGACGGATGCAGAGCCAGGGCCTACCACCGCTCGATGTTCTCGGGCTTCGGGAGGGGATACACCCCTCCCCTACATCGTTCGGCTCAGGAGATGACGACCGGGCGGGAGGGCCGCACCGGCGCGGTGTCCAGTGCATGCGCTCGGAAGTTCATAGCCACCCCCACAAGCCGCCCTCGCGTGCACTATGCGAC
>CAZEJJ010000128.1:0-21443 GCA_964512185.1 uncultured Enterobacterales bacterium
CCCGGGCCCCACGGCGCCGCGCGCGCTCCACGTGGCGCGTGCTGGCCGGCGCTCCGACCCGGGCCGGCCGCGGGGCGGGGGCCTGTGGGGGCGCCTGCTGCGGGCTGCTCCACTCGTTCAGGTCGCTACTCGGGCCGCGAGCTCTGCCCAGCCCGAGGGTTGGTGGTCCACCTGCGGTTCGCGCGGCCGACGCTGGCGGTGACCGGAGGATCCCTTCCCTGGAAGTGCCGCCTGGCACTCCGCTCAGTGGACCATGAAGAACCCGGCGATGTCGCTTAGAACTTCGGCCATGTCCAGCTCCTGCTGCGGGCCTGTCGGGGCGGGTGGCTGCTGCTGCTGTGCGAGCTGCTTCCCGCAGGGCCGGGATCGGAGCTGCCGCTCGAGGCTCACGGGCGACGCCTCCTGGATGCCCTGCAGCACCGCGACGTCACCCGGCGTGCAGCCGTTGCGTACCGCCTGGTCCTGGGCGTGGGCGATCGCCATGACCCAGCCAGGGCCTGCGGCGGGGGGGATCGAGATCAGCCCCAGCACCAGTGCGAGACCCGCTGCGGCCGGCGCGCTCCAGCGCAGCGCCGAACCTGGCGCGAGGAGCGCCTTGTACGACAGCAGGCACAGGCAGGTGAGCGTGGGGGCTCCCACGAGCCAGGCCGCTTGACCGTCTACGGATGCCAGGGAGAGCAGCTGCAGCCAGGGCAGGCCCAGGCCCAGCAGGAGCGCGGCCCTGTCGAGTCGGGACAGCTGGACGCGATCGAGGATCCAGCCCACGCCCATGGCCAACATGGCAGCCAGGATGACGCTCAGGACGCAGTGAGCCCAGTCGGAGGAGAAACCGGCCAGCACGCAGAGCATGCCCTGCGCGCCGAGCGCGGTGGCGGGGAGGACGATCTGCCGGGGAGCTGCTTTCATGCTGCGAGGTGCTCTGGGAGTCTGGGGCCACCTACGAGACAATACTCAAGATGCGCCTGTTCTGTCACAGACCCGTCGAGGCACCCCCCGATCGCTCTTCAGCGGCGGATCGCCTCGAGCTGCTGAGCGGACCAGGCCAGCGGTATTGGGATTCCAGCTGGGAGCAGGTCCAGCAGGAACGGCTCCTCCAGCCCGATCGCGTCGATGGTGATCGGAGCGGGTAGGGCGAGCGGCCCGCCGGTGCCATCGGATCGGGTCGCGCGGCAGATGAGGTATGCCCTACAGGCGACTGGCAGGAGCACCGAGCCCTGTCCCGCATCCTGGAGTGTCCGTGCCTCTACCCGCTACCCCGCTCTTCCCGCGCCACGAGGTCGTCACCCTCGAGCTGGTCACCGCGCCCGCCCACCACCAGGCACGTCTGGACGATCTCGAGAGGCGGCTGGGTCCACCTGGGAGCGGCCTGTGGAGGCTCTCGGCCAGCCGGGCGCGGCATCCGCTCTTCGTGCCGGCCACGATCCGTGTCGCTGGGGAAGAGCGCGACGACGCCCAGGTCCGCTTCGCTGGTCACTCGTCGCTCTGCGGGCCCTGGTCCGCTGGGCGCCTGAAGCTACCGCTGCAGATCGAGCTCGCCACCCCCATCGACGGGTTCCACTCGCTGCATGCCGTGCCTGGATATCGCGATCCCTCCTTGCTCCGGGAGAAGCTCGCGCTCGAGGTGTTCGCTGAGGCCGGCGTGCCCGCGCTCCGCGCCGCGCTCTGCCGCCTGCTCCTGGATCATGGCGAGGGCCCGCGCTACCTCGGGCTGTACACGCTGCTCGAGTCTCCCACCGGCCGCTTCCTGGCCGACCAGTTCGGTGCTCCGGGGGGCAACCTCTACGAGGCGACCGGGAGAGGTGCCGAGTGGCGGACGACGGAGCCGAGCGGCTATGTCCGGCGTGCCGGGCCCGGCGAGGGTGACCTGTGGGAGCTGCGGGCGGCGATGCGGGCGCTGCACGCTCCACCTCGATCCCGCGAGGCCTGGCGGGGCCTGCTCGAGACGAAGCTCGACATAGACGCCTTCCTGCGATGGCTCGCGGCGAACTACCTGCTCCACAACACCGACACCTATGGCCACAAGGCCCACAACTTCTGGTTCTACGCCGATCCGAGCCGAGGCGGCCGTCTCTCGTTCATCCCCAGCGACCTCGGGAACGCCTTCACCCAACGCGGCCCCAAGCTGCGTCCGTTCTTCGACCGTCGCGGCCCGCGCTGGCCGCTGATCGGGAGGCTGCTGGCCGACCCCGTCTACAACGCTGCGTATCGCGGGCACCTCCTGAACGTGCTGGACGGAGCCCTCCATCCGGAGCCGCTGCGAGCGCGGATCGAGGCCCTCGCCGCCGTCGTGGAGCCGTACGTCGACGGGCCCGAAGGGGAATCTCCGCCCTACTCCCTGTTGCAGGCACCCGAGGACTTCCGGCTCGAGGTGCACGCCCTCGGGGAGTGGGTGGTCCGCAGAAACCTACGAGCTCGAGAGGCGATCGCCAGGCTGCCATAGGAGAGCTCGGGGGAGACCCAGATCGCACGGCACGACACGGCGGGCGATGGCGAGATCCTCTTCGAGCTTCCCGGCATCTCCCCGGTGGTCTACGTGCCCATCGTGCTGCGGGACCAGGACGCCACTATCGGCCTGCGGGGGCCCAACCCCCCGCTGGCGCCACCGGGGTCCAACCTCGATGAACGGCCCAGTCCCACGGTAGCCCCGTCGAGCACCTGGCCGTCCGCGCCCTCCACACCCAGGACGGCGACTGGGCCGAGCGGTTCGATGACCTGGATGAGCTCTCGGTCGACGAGGCGCTCCCCACCCTGGTGGAGGTCGAGACCGACACCGTCGAGGGACAGACCGTGGCTCTGGTGCTGACCAACACCGGCGAGGCGGACGTGCAGGTCAGCGTTACCGTGAGCATCGAGGTCTTCGCCTGCTCTTTGCACCTCGATATGCAGCGGATCCCTGCCGGCACCTTCACGATGGGCAAGCCCACCGACGAGGTCTCCTACTACGACGGCTCCGACGAGATCCTGCACCAGGTCGAGCTGACGAACGACTTCTGCATGGGCACGAACGAGGTCACCGAGGCCGAATTCCAGGACTACATGGGCTACCCCAGCAGCTATTTCCAGTGCATGGACTGCCCCACCGATTGCCTCACCTGGCACGAGGCCGCCGCGTTCGCCAACGAGGTCTCCGATCGCGAGGGGGTCGAGCAGTGCTACGACTGCACGGGCGGCGGCGACAAGGTCCTCTGCGACCTGGCCAGCGACTTGTCGTCCCCCTACGAGTGCGGGGGCTTCCGCCTGCCCACCGAGGCAGAGTGGGAATACGCGGCGAGGGCTGGCACCACCGCGGCCTTCTCATGCGGCGGTGGCAGCGGCGGCAACCTGTACGAGGGCGACGAAGACGATCGCGACGGCGACGTGCTGCTTGACAACGGAGCGTACCTGGACGACTACGCCATCTGGGTCGGAACCGCCCCTGGCCAGAGCGCCACCGTGGGCAGCAAGCTCCCCAACCCGTGGGGCCTGTACGACATGCACGGCAACGTCTACGAGTACTGCCAGGACTGGTACCAGGAGGACTACGGCGGTGACGCCATCGATCCCTGGGGCCCCGGCACCAGCGACCGCAAGGTCCGACGCAGCGGTTCGTGGAACGCCCCGTCTGCCTTCTTGCGCTCGGCCAGCCGGGCCGTCAGCTACCCGGAGACCCAGGGGGGCTACTTCGTCGGCTTCCGGCTGGCTCGGACGGCCCAGTAGCGCCCTCGCGACGGTGGGTGATGGTGTGATCAACGCTTGGGAACGAGATCATCGGGTAAGCTACATCCTGCTGAGGCGGCCTCGGTTGTCGTTTCGCGGGCTCCACGCATGGCGAGCATCGCGTCATGCTGCGGGGTGGTGCCTACGATCTGGGGCTCTTGCACGACCGCTCTTGCACCATCCTGGCGCCATGGACGCGCAGGCTATGGTCGGATCGCATGGTCATGCTGCCTCCCCGGGTTGCGTCAGCCCCTGTTCCGTGGCAGCAGTCGAGCCCGCCGTGTACTCGGAGCAGGCGACAGAACCCCGAATCTACTGCGGCCCAGCAGTCGCGACTGCGGCCGTCCCTGCTTGCAGCGCTCTCGGTCAACGTGCTGAAAGCACGCCTCCCTCGCCCACTACTGCGCAGAACCGGCCTCGCTGAGCGCCTGCTGGCCCTCGCTACGATTCGGGGCGGCCGCCTGACGGCGACCTGTTCTGTCGCCTGCTCTCGGTCAACGGCAGGAGCGGGAGGTCGGGGGTCAAGGTGATGGTGGCCTGGCCGCCCTCCGGCGTGCCCTGGGAGGGCCAGGTCTCGTCGATGGTCAGCTCGCAGCTGACGCCCGCGTCGCCGCAGTCCCATGCGGACCAGTCGTCGGGCCCCAGCGGGCAGGTGTTGGAGACCAGACCCAGCGCAGACAGGACGGCGGAGACGCCGCGGAGCTGCGGTGAGAGCGGCCGGCTCATGGATGCTCTCGGGGATCGAGTCCTCTGTGCCAGCGAGCGTAAGCTTCGTTACATTTTTCTTCAATCAGCGCTGACGATAGAGATCTGCGGGCCTGCTCCGGAGTGACCCCATGCCCCTCGCCCCCCTCCTGTTCGCGTCCCTGGCACTGGCCCAGACCCTGCCCGCCGAAGAGCCCGTCGCCGAGCCTGCGCCAGTAGAGCCCACGCCCGAGGATTCCTTCCCCGCGCCCGATCCCGCCGGCGATACGGCCGCCGCCTGGGCTGAGCTGAGCCTGGACGAGCTGCAGCAGCTCTGCGACCTGGGGGGCGATCAGCTGGACGAGTGCGTGGCCGGTCTCTCGGCGCGCCTGGATCTGCTGGGTCCGCTGCTGGCGGCTCTGGGCGACGGCTCCCAGGCGGATCGGGAGCTGCTTCAGAGCCTGCTGTTGCTGCTGTCCAACGACGCGGGTGTGCTGGGGGCAGAGTCCCTGGGCGCCCTGGGTGACGAGAGGGCCCTTGGTCCCCTGGTGCACACCGCCCGCACCCGCGAGCTGGAGGTGGCCAGTGCCGCCTGTCGGGCCCTGGCTCGCTATCCCGAGGCTACCGAAGCCCTGACCATGCTGGTGCTGGACTACCAGCCTTCGAACGAGGTGCGCCAGGCTGCCGCCGATGCCCTGGGCCTGCAGGGCAGCGAGCCCGCGGCCGACGCGCTGTTGGGCCTGCTGGACCGGGACCTGCCGCGGGCGGTGCGCGAGACCGTGATGGACACGGTGCGGCGCTACTACCCGGGCCGTGTGGACCAGCTGCGGGGCGAGGTGGCCCAGCGGGGCACGGGCTGGTTGATGGTCGGTGGCGCCGGTGCCCTGGGCTACGGCCTGGCCAGCGTGGGCCACTACGGCCAGGCGGATCTCGAGGGTCTGGGCGCGGCCACCGGCGCGCTGGCAGGCGGCAGCCTGGGCTTCGTGGCTGGCAAGCGGTGGCCCGTGGAGGCCGGGGACGCCGCCTTCCTCTCCAGCACCAGCCTGGTGGGCACCGCCAGCGGGACCCTGCTCGGTTGCAGCGTTGGCCACGACACCGCCTGCTGGACCGGCGGTCTCCTGGGTGAGGCAGCGGGGATCACCGCGGGAGCCATGCTGATGGATGAATACCAAGGCAGCCAGGTGGACGGCGTGGAAGCCCTGGTGTTGTCGGGCACCACCGGCCTGAGTGCGGGCACAGCCTTCGGCTACATGGCCAGGGAGCTGGGCTGGGCCGACGAGGACGTAGCGCCCGCGGCGACGGGCCTGGGGCTGGCTGGCGGCCTGGCCGTCGGGCACTTCGTCGCGCCAAGGGTGCACCTGACGGGCAGCGACGTGGGCCAGATGACCCTGGGCGGGATCTATGGAGGTTTCGCCGGCGCGCTGATTCTCGGCGACGACAGCGAGGGCTTGACCATGTGGACCGGGCTCGGCCTCGGCACCATGGCTGGCTACGGCCTGGCGGAGCCGCTGGAGATGGGCGGCGATGCGGTGTTCACCGGCTACGCGGGGCTCACGTACGGAATAATGGTGGGGCTGGGCGGCGGCCTGCTGCTGGGTGAGGTCATCGAGATCGAACAGGACACCGGCGAGTCCCTGCTCAAGGGTGCGGCGCTGCTGGGCGGCACGGCGGGCACCGGCCTCGGCTCGTACCTGGCGTGGAAGAACCCCGCTGGCATCAAGGCCAACGACGTCATCTTCACCGGTCTGGGCACCGGCTGGGCCCAGTGGCAGACCACGGGTTGGTGGTTCTACGCCGACAAACCCCAGGGAAGTGCCGGGGTCAACGCCCTGGTCCCGGCGGCGGTGGGATCAGCGGCGGCCATCGCCTCTCCCCGCATCGACATCGGCGTGGGCGACACCCTTAGCGCCACCTCGCTGGGGCTCTGGGGCGCCTATGTGGGCGGGGTGGGTTCCCTGCTGGCCGACGCTGACGGCGACCAGACCCTGCTGGCCACCCTGGTGGCCTCCGACGTGGGTCTGGGCACCGGCATCCTGCTCATGTCACCGGTGGTGGATGCCTCGCCGGTGGTGGTGGGCCTGGCCGATGCCGGCGGCGTGGTGGGCGCCACCATGGGCGCCGTGGTGGTGGCCCTGGGCACCGGTGAGCAGGATCCCATCCTGATCGCCTCGCTGGTGGGCGCGGGCGCCGGAGCTCTGGGAGGAGGCCTGCTGGGCGCGCGGCTGGAAGAGCGGGATCGCATGGGCCGGGCTCAGCTGCTGCTTCCTCGACCCAACCTCCGCCTGCCCGGCCAGTGGGCCCTCTCGCCCGCCGCCGTCAGCGATGGCGAGACCACCTCCATGGGGGCCGCCCTGCAGGTGACGGGCTGGTAGACCATGCCCCAACCCCGTGCTCACCTGGGTGAGCGCCTGGCTGAGGCACCCACAGCGCCCCCCGGGTGAGCGTTCAGCGCCTGCGCGCCAGGTAGGAGCCGCGCGATCCCTCGGCGCCCTCGTGGAACCGCGCCTCGAAGCCGGCGGCGTCCAGTAGATCGAGCATCTGCTCCGCGGGGGTGAGCCGCAGGTGGTGGATCTCCTCCATGTGCTCCACCTGCTGGCCCCGGCGGGACACCAGCCAGTGGAAGTGGATCACCGAGAGCTGGTCATCGAGGGAGTTGTTGGAGCAGCGCACCACCTTGATGTCCGGGCTGTCGTAGGTCTGCATGTGGGGTGTGCCGGGCTCGTAGGCCCTGGGCTCCAGCCAGGGCTGGATGAACAATGTGCCCCCGGGGCGCAGCGCTGCGTGGAAGCAGCGCGCGGCCGCCACGAGCGCCTCCTCGGTCTGCAGGTAGCCGACTGAGGAGAACAGGCAGAGCAGGGCGTCGTAGGGGCTGTCCACCGAGAACGAGGCCATGTCGGCCTGCCAGAGGGGCACGCCCGGCAGGCGCTGGCGGGCGATGGCCAGCACCCCTTCGTTCAGGTCGAAGCCCGCCACCGCGAAGCTGGGCTTCAGGGCGTGAAGGAAGCGCCCGGTGCCGCAGGCGGCCTCCAGCACGCGGCTTCCCTCGGGTACGCCCTGCCGCTGCAGCAGGGCGGTGATCTCCCTGGCCTCCGCCTCGTAGTCCTTGTAGTCGTAGATCAGGTCGTAGAGCTCCGCGTGGGAGCGATAGAGGCGCTGCTGTTCCATGGGGGATCGTTAGCGCAGCCGCTGGGCAGGCGCAGCCGGATCGGCCCGGGATAGAAGGGCAGGATGAGCCTGCATCCCGATGGCATCGAAGCGGCCGAGGCCCTGGAGCTGATCCATGCCCAGGGCACCAATTTCTTTGCGCTGCTGGCTCGCGCAGGGGCCCTGCGCGAGGAGCACAAGGGGCGCCAGGTGGTGCTCTGCGGCATCCTGAACGCCAAGAGCGGCCGCTGCGCCGAGGACTGCTCGTTCTGCGCCCAGTCTGCCCACCACGACACCGGCGCGCCGGTGTACCCGCTGGTGGACGTCCAGGCCATGCTGGCCCGGGCCCGCGAGGTGGAGGCCATGGGGGCCCGCGAGTACTCGCTGGTCACCTCGGGCACCACCATCCGCAGCCAGGCGGAGCTGGAGGTCATCGGCCAGGCGGTGTCCCAGCTGCGGGACGAGGGTCGGCTGTGGCGTTGCGCCTCCCTGGGCAACCTCTCACGCGACCAGCTGGAGCAGCTGGCCCAGGCCGGGCTCACCAACTACCACCACAACCTGGAGACCGCGCGCTCCTTCTTCCCCCAGGTCTGCACCACCCATGACTACGAAGAAGACCTGGCCACGGTGCGCACGGCCCGGGAGCTGGGCCTCAAGGTGTGCTGCGGCGGGGTGTTCGGCCTGGGGGAGAGCCCGGCCCAGCGGGTGGAGCTGGCGCAGACCCTGCGCGATCTGGACGTGGACTCGGTGCCGCTCAACTTCTTGAACCCCATCCAGGGCACGCCGCTGCAGGGGCAGCACCAGCTCACGCCCCGCGACTGCCTGCGCATCATCGCGGTGTACCGGCTGATGATGCCCACCAAGGACATCTACGTCTGCGGCGGCCGCGAGGTGAACCTGCGCCAGCTGCAGTCCTGGATCTTCATGGCGGGCGCCAACGGCATGATGGTGGGCAGCTACCTCACCACAAGCGGGCGCGATCACCGCCTGGATCTGCAGATGATCGCCGACCTGGGCATGGAGGTCATGCCTCCCGGAGGCTCGCCGTGAACAGCGACGCCTTCGCCTTGCAGGCGCTGCGGGTGATCGAAGCCGCGGGCCTGTCGCGCTCCATGCGGCGGGTGGACTCCAGCCAGCAGGTGGAGATCCTGCTGGACGGGCAGCGGGTGCTGAACTTCTCCAGCAACAACTGCCTGGGCCTGGCCACCCACCCGGCCCTGGCCGCCGCCGCCACGGCCGCCATCCAGCGCTACGGGCTGGGCTCAGGCGCCAGCCGGCTGATCTCCGGAACCATGGGGCCCCACCTGGCGCTGGAGGCCGAGCTGGCCACCTGGCTGGGTCGCGAGCGCGCGCTGCTCTTTCCCAGCGGCTTCCAGGCCAACACGGGGGTGATCCCCGCGCTCGCTGGCCCCGACACCGTCATCCTCTCCGACGCCCTGAACCACGCCAGCCTCATCGACGGCATGCGCCTGTCGCGGGCCGAGCGGAGGATCTTCCCCCACAACGACGTGGACGCGCTGGCGGCCCTGCTCCGACAGATCCAGCCGAGCACCCCGGTGCTGGTGGTCACCGAGTCCCTGTTCTCCATGGCGGGCGACCGCGCCCGGCTGCTGGAGATCGCCGCCCTCAAGCGGCTGCGCCCCTTCCTGCTCTACGTGGACGAGGCTCACGCGCTGGGAGCCTGCGGTCCCGAGGGACGTGGGCTGGTGGCCGAAGCCGGTGTGAACGGCTCCGTGGACCTGCTGCTGGGCACCCTGGGCAAGGCCTTCGGCGTCTCCGGTGCCTTTGTCTCGGGCAGCGCCCCCGTGATGGATCTGCTGGTCAACCGGGCCCGCTCCTTCATCTACACGACCGCTCCGATGCCCCTGTTGGCCCAGTCCGCTCGTCGTGCCTTGCGGCTGGTGTGCGAGGGCGAGGCGCTGCGCGACACGCTGCGTCGAAACCAGCAGATCTTCCGCTCGCTGGTGTCGGCCTCCCTGACCGAGCCCGCTGCTGGGCGCGACCACATCGTGCCGGTGCCCTGCGGCAGCCCCGAGCGGGCCATGGCCGCCTGCGCGGCCCTGCTGGAGCGGGGCATCTTCTGCCAGGCCCTGCGCCCCCCCACCGTTCCGCGCAGAGCCAGCTGTCTGCGCTTCTCCCTGTCAGCCGAGCACACGGATGCGCAGCTGCAGCAGGCGGCGGCCGCCCTGCACCAGGCACTGCAGCGAGGAGCCCACCTTGGACCCTGAACGCATCCGGCAGCTCGAGCAGGACGACCTGCGCTACGTCTGGCATCCCTTCACCCAGATGCAGGACTGGATGGACGAGGATCCCCTGGTCATCGAGCGCGGCGAGGGTGTGGAGCTCATCGATCTGCAGGGCCGGCGCTACCTGGACGGGGTCAGCTCCCTGTGGACCAACGTGCACGGCCACGGCGACCCTCGCCTAGATGACGCCATCGCCGCCCAGCTTGGCAAGCTGTCCCACTCCACCCTGCTGGGCCTGGGCAACGTGCCCTCCATCGAGCTGGCCCGGGAGCTGGTGGCCCTCACCCCCCACCGCCTGCAGCGGGTGTTCTACTCGGACTCGGGCTCCACCGCAGTGGAGGTGGCCCTCAAGATGGCCTTCCAGTACTGGCAGCAGGTGGGGCGCCCCGAGCGCACCCGCTTCGCCTGCCTGGCCCAGGCCTACCACGGCGACACCATCGGCTCGGTGTCGGTGGGCGGCATCGGCCTGTTCCATGCCCTGTACCGCCCGCTGCTGTTCGAGACCCTGCAGCTGCCCTCTCCCTTCTGCTACCGCTGCCCCCTGAGCCTGCAGCGCGCCGGCTGCCAGCTCGCCTGCGCCGAGCAGGCCGCCCGCATGATCGGTGAGCACGCCCACGAGCTGGCGGCGGTGGTGATGGAGCCCCTGGTGCAGGGTGCGGCGGGCATGATCGTGCACCCGCCGGGCTTCGTCGCCCGCGTGGCCCAGGCCTGCAAGGACCACGACGTGCTGCTGATCCTCGACGAGGTGGCCACGGGCTTCGGCCGCACCGGGCGCATGTTCGCCTGCGAGCACGAGGGTGTCGAGCCGGATCTGCTGTGCCTGGCCAAGGGCATCAGCGCCGGCACCCTGCCCCTGGCGGCCACCCTGGCCTCGGAGCGCATCTTCCAGGGATTCCTCGGCAGCTACACCAGCTACCGCACCTTCTTCCACGGACACACCTACACGGGCAATCCCCTGGCCTGCGCCGCGGCGCTGGGTAGCCTGCAGGTGTTCCGTGAGGACGACGTGCTCGCGCACGTGTCCGCCCTTTCACGAGAGCTCGCGGCGTCGCTGCTGCCGCTCCAGGATCTCCCCCACGTGGGCGATGTGCGCCAGCGCGGCCTGATGGTGGGCATCGAGCTGGTGCAGGACACCGCCAGCCGTCAGGCCTTCGAGCCCGGTGAACGGGTGGGTCAGCGTGTGGTCGTGGCCTCCCGGGAGCGTGGCGCCATCCTGCGCCCGCTGGGTGACGTGGTGGTGCTGATGCCACCGCTGTCCATCACCAGCGAGCAGCTGCGGAGGCTGGTGCAGATCACCCGGGAGAGCATCGAAGCGGTGGTGGGCGCGTGAGCTCCTTCTTCGTCACCGGCACCGACACGGGGGTGGGCAAGACCTTCATCAGCCGGGCCCTGCTGCTGGCCTTCCGCCAGCGTGGCCTGCGCACCGGGGCCATGAAGCCCTGCGAGACGGGCTGCGAGGAACGCGACGGCGCCCTGTTTCCCGCGGACGCCGAGCTGTTGCGCGCCGCCGCGGGTGGTCACCAGCCCCTGGACCTGGTCTGCCCCAGCCGCTCTCGGCTGCCCATGGCGCCCGCCGAGGCCGCGGCCCTGGAAGGCGGTGCGTTCTCCATCGAGCGGGCAGCCCAGGGTTTCCGCACCATCCAGGATCAGCACGACGTCACCTTGGTGGAGGGCGCCGGCGGGCTGCTGGTGCCCCTCGAGGGTGACCGCATGACCCCCGATCTGGTGCGCGCCCTGGACCTGCCGCTGCTCATGGTGGCGCGGGCCGGGCTGGGCACCATCAACCACAGCTGCATGAGCGTGGCCTGCGCCCGCGCCGAGGGGCTGCGGGTGCTGGGCATCGTGTTCAGCCGAGATCGGGATCCTGCGCTCCATCCCCCTGGACCCGACGAGGCCCACAACCCCGCCGCGGTGGCGCGCATCGCCCGCGTGCCGGTGCTCGGTCGCGTGCCCTGGATAACCAGCGGCGATCCAGCACAGGCCATCCCCCACCTGGACGTGGACGCGATTCTGGCCGCTACATCCCGTGCTCGGTGAGCAGCTCGTCGATGGTGGTGGATGAGATGTCGCCGTCTACCACGACCACCTCGGCTCCTGGACCCAGCAGGGTCTTGCTGGGGATGTAGCCGTCGGCCTCGAAGCGGTTGCCCACCGCTGAGCCGTCGTCGGCCACCACCGGGCTGGTGAGCCCGTAGTTGTCGGCCCAGCTCTTGAGGTCGTCGGTGTCGGGGGTCTCGTAGTCGTTGTCGTTGAACATCAGGCTCACAACGATGAAGCCACGGTCCACGAACTCCTGGTACAACGCTTCCAGCGTCGCTGCCGAAGCCTGGCAACCGCCTCACCAGAAGGCCGAGGACTCCAGCAGCACCACCTTGCCGCAGAAGTCGTGCAGCTTGACGCCGTCGCCGAACTGGTCGCCCAGATCGAAGTTTTCGGTGACCTGACCTTCGGAGTTGCCGCTGGCGGCCACGTCGTAGCGGCAGGAGTCGATGGCCCAGCCGCCCGTGTAGGGGTGGTCTTCCGGGTCGCCAGGATCGGTGTTGTTGTCCAGCTCGTCGCCGTCGCCCCAGTCGTCGCCGTCGCTGTCGTACTCGTCGGGGTCGGTGCCCAGGTCCAGCTCTTCGTCGTCCAGAAGTCCGTCGCGGTCGCTGTCGAAGGGGAGCTCCACGCTGGGGACCGCGCAGGCGGACAGGGCCAGGGAACTCAGGAAGATCGTGCGCATGATCAACTCCTCGGGCGGGAAGCGTAGCGAGAGCGCGGTGCCCGCAGCACGTGCATATCTTGCCATCGACTCGGGAATGTCACAAACGGTATCAGGGGGCGGCTTGCCCACCGCGAGCCCGCTGCTGCACCGTTTTGACCTGTTCAACGCCCGTGACGACGGCTATCCTCGGCCGTCACGGCTACTGCTACGGCGACGACCACAGCAATTTCCAGGAGGCCGGCTTCCCCGCCGTCTCGCCCATGGACTGTGTGGAGGGGCACAACGTGTCGAGTTCGGGTGAGAGCCTGCCCCACTACCACCGCACCAGCGACACCATCGATACCCTGTACCTGCCCTTCACCACCGAGGTGGTGCGGGTATTGGTGGCCACCTTTGCCTGGTGGGGCGAGCCGCTCTGATCAGGGAGCCAGGGCGTACAGATCTGCGATGGGCGTGGTGTGACCCAGGTCGCCACCACCGATCCAGCGCAGGTCCCAGGCCACCAGCCCGTCGGGGGGCGACGGCGGGAGGCTGGAAGGCAGGGGCGCTGTCGCGGGTCGGCGACGCGCAGGCCACGGCCCCCGAGCCGAGCAGGATGCAGAGAGCGCGGTGGCCGTTCATGCGGGCTCCTCCGGCGGGTTCTCGGGCCGCACGCCAGCTGGCCGGCGCGCGGTGATCACCCGGTAGACGTGGTCATGGTCTTCGATGTGGATCGCCTCGAAGCCCGCCTGGGTCAGCAGGGCCTGCAGCTCGGGCAGGGTGCTGAAGAGGGGCGCCACCTCGCCCTGGGCCAGGAACAGGCCCAGCCTTCCCCCCGGCTGCAGCACCCGCAGCGCCTCCTTCAGGACCAGGAGCTTCTCGTCACGGGCGAAGTGGGGCAGCGCGAAGGAGCTGATCACCGTGGAGTACTCCTCGTCGGCGTAGCGTAGCTGCCTGGCGTCGCCCCAGCACAGCGAGACCTGGCGCAGCCGCAGCCTGGCCAGCTTCTTGGCCGCGCGGGACAGCATGGCGCCGGAGTAGTCGAGGCCCACGTACTCGGAAGATCGCTCACCGCCGTACTCCGCGAGCAGCCCCGTGCCCACGCCCAGATCCAGCACCCGGTCGCCCTGCTTCACGACGGCGTCGACCATGCGACGGGCGTTGCGCCGATAGGCGGGATCCATACCCACGCTCCAGTCATAGCAGCGGGACCAGAAGAAATAGAACACCCGCACATAGAGCCGGCTGCCCGCCCAGGGATTGGAGAGGGAGGTGGTGCGCATGTACAGTCGCCGCAGCCAGCCGCGCATGAGGGCCTCCTGGAATTGCCACCAGCAGTGCTATGGCGCCGGCCAGGCATACATTCGAGATCGAATGTCAAGAAAAAGTCTTGCTTGGCACTTTTCGTGGCAGGCTGATTGTGTAGACTGATCTCCGGGCCCATTCCCATCGCGAGACTCATGCCCGGACCTTGCCTGGACAAAAGGACCCCTGCGGACTGGATTCGCCGTCCCCTGGCGCGCGCCAGCCTCGCTGCGCATGCCTTCGGTACGGGCGGCCTGCTGGCGGCCGGCCTGCTGCTGGGCGCCTGCCACTACTCCTTCGCGCTGCTGCCCGACACCGAGCCCGATGCCGGCGACAGCGCCTCCTTGCCCCAGCGCGTGTTCACCGCACCCGACGACGACAGCGGGGAGCCCGCCTCCGGCGGTCCACTCTTCGTTCCGGGGCGCTTGGAATTGTCCACCGCCACCGACAAGCTGGTGGCCGATGGACGGTCCACCACCACCGTTGAGCTGCGGGCCTGGACCAGCAGCGGCGATCCCATCCCCGACGGCGTGGTCCTCCCTCTGGAGTCCACCCGGGGCGAGGTCCTCGAGGTGTCCGTCACGGTTGATGGCGTCGCCACCGCGACCCTCCAGGCCGGCACCTGGCCCGGTGACGCCGAGCTGTCGGTGGCCGGCTGGGACATGGAAGGCGATCGCGAGGTGGGTCTCGTGCGGGGCACCACCTACAGCGCCCAGCTGCACCTGCACGGCAGCATCAGGCCGAGGTGGCCGGAGTCGACCTGCTGTGGTGGACCGATCACGACTACATGTACTACCCGCGCCATTTCCTGGAGTCCGGAGGTTTCAACTTCGAAGAGGGCGCCATGGAGGAGCGCCGCGAGTACTGGCCCTCGGACTTCTCCCACGTGGTGCACTGGGACCAGACCCGCCGTGGCCTGCCCAACGCAGCGGGCCGGGTCCAGCAGGACGCGGCGCGCAGCGGCAGCTATGGGCTGCGCCTGCGGGGCACGGGTCGCGAGAGCTCATACGCCACCTCCCTGGGCTACGAGGTCGACGACGAGCGCTTCACCAACTACCTGTCGCTGCTCGGGGACGTGCACCTGGGCTTCTCGTTCTACCCCCACATCGATGGCGACGCTTCGGAGCTGGAGGTGCGCGTGCGCTTGAGCATGACGGGCTCCAGCAGCAACACCAACCACGGCGCCAATCGGCAGTTCATCTTCTTCCACTCGGCCACCGACTATGCGCCCGACTCCGACCCTACCCGGGCCTACATCGAGCTCGAAGGCCAGGCGGGTGAGTGGACCGACGTGCAGTTTGATCTCAGCCGCCTGGCCCAGATCCACTTTCCCGATGTAGGCCTCGACGCCCACGCGGAGCTGGTGGAGGTCAGGGTCAACGCCTGGGGCGGAGAGCGCGTCACCTACGACGTCGACGACTTCTGGTGGCGGCAGCAGCTGGTGGGCGAGGATCTGCGGCAGGCGCAGCTGGAGCATCTGGAGAGCCTCACCTTCCGGCCGCGCCACCTGGTGGGCCAGGAGATCACCCTGGTGCCCGGTGCACACATCGGCGCCTACGGTTCCGATGTCCCCTTCCTGCCCTACTGGCAGCGCGACGACTGGACCCTGGCCGAGGCCGTCGAGGTGGTGCACAACAACGACGGCGTGGCCGCCTACGCCCACATGTTCGGGGTCTCCCGCAACAACGCCTCCGACGAGACCAGGGCCACCCTGGTGGTGGAGACCCTCGAGGAGCTGCTGCTCTCGGAGGTCTACGGCTGCGACATGCTCGAGGTGGGCTACCGGGAGCGGCTGGGCCTGCTCGAGGACTTCGTCAAGGTCTGGGACGGCCTGCTGCGCTCGGGTGTGTACGTCACCGGCATCGGGGCCAGCGATGTGCACAACCAGGTCAACTGGCTCGGGTTCCTGAACAACTTCGTCACGTGGATCGAGTCCGCCTCCATGGAGGAAGAGGACATCAAGTGGGCCCTGCAGCGAGGCTCGGCCTGGTTCGGTGATCCCGCCGCGTTTCCAGGCGCCCGGGTCGACCTGTGGTTCGCGGCCCCCAGCCACCAGGCCGTGCAGGGGCAGGTGGTGCAGGAGACCGCCGATGGAGCCCAGCTGGACATCCAGGCGGATCCCCTGCAGCGCGGCTGGGAGGTGCGCCTGATCCGCAACGATGATCTCGCCGAGAACTGGCCCGTGCTCGCCAGCGGTCGCTTCGCGGCCTGCTACGCCGATCTGCTCGGCGGCGACGCCGTCTACCGGGTAGAGGTCTACGACGACGACGATGTGGCCGTGCTCTTCAGCAACCCCATCGTCTTCAGCAGCACCTGGAAGCCCGCTCCCCGAACCATGAGCCGCCAGCCGCGTCCATAAGCTCCCCTCAGCCATCTCTCCTTCTCCGTACCAGGACCTGCCGGCCATGGTGGCCGCCGCGGCCAGAAACCATCCTGGCCAGGCGGCGGTAATCTACGGGGACCAGGTCCTGTCCTGGGCCGAACTGGGTGCGCGCGTCGAGGGGGCCGCGGGGGGGCTGGGGCGGCTGGGTCTGCATCGTGGAGATCGGCTCGCCATCCTGGGGGCGCTGGTGCCCGGGAGCCTGGTGGCCTTCCTGGCTGCCCTGCGCGCTGGAGCTTGCGCGGTCCCCCTGTCCACCATGGGCACCGCGGCCGCCACGGCTCGCGCTCTGGCGGATGCGGATGTGCGCCTGCTGGCGGTCGCGGAGTCCAGTCGAGCGCTGGCCGCCGAGCTCGCCCTCGCGGCCTGTCCGCCGCTCGTCGCGCTGGACTTCGAGGCAGCCGGCTTCGCTTCGCTGGAGGGTGCGGGGGCCCCGGAGCCCGTGGCGAACGAGCCGGAGCAGCCCTTCAACATCATCTACAGCTCGGGCACCACGGGTGTGCCCAAGGGCATCGTGCATTCGCACCGTATGCGCAGCTTCCAGGTGGAGCGCATGGCGGCCTTCGGCTTCGGTCCGGGCACGGTGACCTTGCTGTCCACGCCTCTGTGCTCCAACACCACGCTGGTGGCCCTGCTGCCGGCGCTCGCTCTCGGGGGCACGGTGGTGCTCATGCCGCGCTTCGATGCCCGGGGGTTTCTGGAGCTGTCGCAGCGCCACGGGGTCAGCCACGCCATGCTGGTGCCCGCCCAGTACCGGAGGCTGCTCGCCTGCCCGGGATTCGAAGACCTCGACCTGGGCAGCTACCGGGTGAAGTTCTCCACCGCCGCTCGGCTCCCCCCAGCGCTGAAGGCCGAGATCCTGGTCCGCTGGCCGGGGCGGCTGGTGGAGATCTACGGGCAGACCGAGGGGGGCTGCACCACCCTGCTGGACGCCAGCGCCCACCCGGACAAGCTGCACACGGTGGGGCTGCCGGCGGAGGGCGTCGAGATCCGCCTCCTGGATCCCCAGGGCAGGTCGCTGCCTGGCGGAGGTGACCAGCCCGGTGAGATCGCGGGCCGCGCGGTGAGCATGATGATCGGCTACCACGGCCGGCCTGATCTCACCGAGGCCCTGAGCTGGTATGACGAGCGCGGGCGCCGCTTCTACCGCACCGGAGATCTGGGTCGGCTCGACGCCGACGGCTTCCTCGAGCTGGTGGGCAGGGGCGGGGAGCGCATCGTGTCGGGTGGATTCAATGTCTACGCCTCGGACCTGGAGGCGGCGCTGCTGGGGCATCCGGCGGTGGCCGACGCGGCGGTCATCGGTGTCGCCAGCGAGCGCTGGGGAGAGAGCCCCCTGGGGCTGGTGGTGCTGAGGCAGCCGGGCGCCATCACGGCCGAGGAGCTGCTGGCCTGGGTCAACCAGCGGCTCGGCAAGGTGCAGCGGCTGGTAGCCCTGGAGCTGCGCGATGCCTTGCCGCGCGATGAGCTGGGCAAGCTCCGCCGGCGCCTGTTGCGGGGGGACTGACCTCAGCGCGGCGAGCGCAGCCAGGAGAGCTCTGTCCCGGGGGCGCGACCCGAAGAGCAGGTCCTGTTCCTGGGCGTCGCTGGGCAGGCAGGTGCTGCGGCCTCGCACGGCGCAGCTCCGGAGCGTGCGGCAGAGCCCCAGGCCGTGATCCGCTCGCAGGACCTGGGGCTCGTCTCCGTGATGGTGGGTGGTGGGCATCCCGCGATCCTGTCTCCACCGGGAAGGATACGATGCATCTTCATGTCGCCCTGGGAGCTCTCGTCGTGATCGCCAGCTACCACAACCACAGCACCTGGAGCGACGGCTCCGCGGACGTGGTCGAGATCCTGGCCACGGCCAGCGAGCTTGGGCTGGACGAGGTGGGCATCTCCGACCACCTGGTGCTGGCCCCCAGCGGCGAGCCTCCCCCCTGGTCCCTGCCCCCCGAGCGCCTGCCCGAGTACGCGCGCGACATCTGCCGGCACCAGGGCCGGGCGGGCCCGCGCCTGAGGCTCGGTCTGGAGGTGGACTGGTTTCCCGGCCACGGTGGCGCCATCGAGCGCGCGCTGGCTGGCTATCCCTGGGACTTCCTCATCGGCTCGGTGCACCACCTGGGCCGCCTCCACGTGGACACCAGCTCGGCGTACTGGAGCGAGCTCTCGCCCCGGGCCCAGGAGCAGAGGCACCGCGAGTACTGGGACTGCCTGCGCGGCCTGGCCACCAGCGGCCTGTTCGACATCGTCGGGCACCTGGATCTGACCAAGAAATTCGGGCATCGACCGCGCTGCGATCTGAGCGCGATCATCGCGCGGACCCTCGACGCCATCGCCGACAACGGGCTGGTGGTGGAGCTGAACACCGCAGGCTGGACCATGCCCTGCGCCGAGGCCTACCCTTCTCGGGAGCTGCTGTTGGCCTGCCGAGAGAGGGAGATCCCGGTGATGCTGGCCGCCGATGCCCACCATCCCGGGCACCTGGCTCGCCACTTCGGGCGCGCTGCGCAGCTGCTGGCCGAGCTGGGCTTCACCGAGCTGGCCTGCTTCGAAGGTCGCCGCCGAGGAGCTGTCTCCCTGCGCCCGGTGCGGGCGGCGCTGGGTGCGGATCGTTGCCTCTGCGAGCCCGTCTCATCGCCGGATCCCGTGGCGGTCATCAAGCGGATGCTCCCGGACGAGGGTCAAGACGGCTGATCCGCGCCGCGGATCAACGCCCCGCGCGCTCCGGCAGCTCGAGGAGGTGCTCGCCCTCGGGGCCCAGGCGCACGCGGGTGACCAGCTCCGACTCGCGACCGGTGAGTGTGGGCCACAACCACACCACCCGGCCAGCCGGGTCCAGCACCACCGCAGCGCGCACGCCGGTGAGCACCCCCAGCGCGAGCAGACCGCCGCCCCCTGGCCGCTGGCGCTGGAGGCCACGGTGACCACCGTGGGGATGGCCTCGGACAGGATCGCCTCCGCCTGGCTGGACTCCACCTGCTCGACGGGGGGCTCGCTGTCGATGGGGCTTCCGGTCTCCGGATCCGGTTCGGCGCAGGCGGCCAGGAGCGGCAGGAGCATGGGCTTCATGAGCGCACGCTGTTCGCGTCTGGGCGCAGGGGCGGTGGCTTGGGCTACGCCCAGCAGCGAGGAGCGTTTTTCCTGGGTTCTTGTTGACAGCGCGGCTGGTCCGCAGCACCCTGCCGCGGGCACCTCTGCAGCGGTGGTCCATGGGGAGCTCGAGAATCCAGAAAGCGAGGGTGGGCGCGCGCTATCTCGGTCGCTGGGCAGGGTCCCACCTGGGGGAGAGGCTGGGCGTGCCACGGCTGGCGCGGCCGCAGATGATCTGCACCATCCTCACCTCACGCTGCAACTTCCACTGCTCCTTCTGCAACCACCCGGGGCTCACCCGCGTGGACGAGCTGCCCCTGTCGCAGTGGGAGGAGATCCTGCTGTCCCTCAAGGACTGGCTGGGGGTCTTCCGCATCAACTTTCTGGGGGGTGAGCCCCTGCTCTATCCCGACGTCGGTGAGCTGCTGGCCTTCTGCCGGCAGCAGCGCATCATGGCTGGCATCACCACCAACGGCTCCCTGCTCACGGAGCGCAAGATCCGCGAGATCGCGCCCGCGAAGCCCTTCAACGTGTCCATCTCGGTGGACGCCCTGCGCCCCGAACTGCACGATCGGCTGCGAGGGTTTTCGGGCTCGCACGCGCGGATCATGGCGGCCCTGCCTCTCTTGAAGCGCTGGCTGCCCGACACCCGGGTGGCCTTCCGCACCAATGTGCTGGCGGAGAACCTGGACGACCTGGTGCCCCTGGCCCACCTGGTGCGCGACCGGGGCTTGCACGCCATCGGCTTCCAGCCGGTGGAGTACCGCAACCTGGATGAGGCCGCCGAGGCCAGCTATCGCTGCTCCCAGGCCGAAGAGCCCACCGGGCGCCTGGCCGGCTTCGGCATCGAGCCAGGGGCCCTGCCCGCCAACATGCAGGGGCACTGGGTGGGCGACCTGGACAAGCTGGACCGGGTCATCGAGGAGCTGCTGCAGCTGGAGGCGCGCGGCTGGCCCATCCTCAACTCGCGCTACTTCCTGCGCTGCATCGCCGGCTACTACCACAGCTCCGAGCTGGCCTACCACGTGCCGCGGCGTTGCCGCACCGGCTGGGAGCACATGGTGATCCTGCCCGACGGCAAGCTGCGCTCTTGCACGGAGCTCCCCCCCTACGGCGATCTGCACAGCCAGAGCCCACGGCAGATCTGGTGCTCCGACGAGGCCGCCGAGCACCGCCGCCTCTGCGCTCGCTGTGGGCGCACCTGCATGAACCTGTTCCACTGGAAGCGCAGCTTGCCCGAGAAAGCGCGGCTGTACCGGCGGTTCTTCTAGGAGCGCTCGGGAAAGAGGTGGCAAGCCTGCCGCCGGCTCATGCCGTAGCGAGAGCCTCCAGGGCCGTAGCGACAATGCGAAGCATTGGGGCGAAAGCCGCCGCCGCAGGCGCCGGACCCCCATCCACGGTCGCCTCGAGCCGCTCGCCAGGATTCTGCACCGGCGTCACGGATCCCTGCGTTCGCAGGGTCCGCGCCGCCTATGCCCTACAGGCTCCTGGCAGCCTGAAGGGCCTGGGGTCGCAGTAGATTCGGTGCGCCTAGTGCACGCGCTCGGAAGTTTATAGCCACCCCCACAAGTCGCCCTCGCGCCCCCCCCGGGCCCCCGCCCCGGGGGCGCGGGGGGGGGGCGGCGCGGGGGGGTGGGGGGGGGGGCGCGGCGGCGGCGGCCCGGATGTTGGCGATGTAGGCCTGGCGCCTGATCCCTTCCTCCTTCTCCCTTTCCTTCTGCGCCGCGACGAGGAAGGTGACGATGAGCAGTGTCATGGCGGTCACGAGCGCCACGCCGATGGCGGCGCTCAATCCGGGGTTCCGCTTGACGCGCTTGAAGAACCTTGCCGCGGGGCCCGCCGGTTTTGCCAGGATCACCTCGCCGTCGAGAAAGCGGCGCAGGTCGCCGGCGAACTCGGCCATCGTCTGGTAGCGGTGCGACTGCTCCTTCTCCATCGCCTTGAGGCAGATCACGGCGAGGTCCCTCGGGACGCGGCCGTTCACCTTGCGGGGATCGTGCGGCTCGTGGAAGATGATCTTCTTGAGAACCTCCTGGGATGTTTCGCCCTCGAAGGGGTGGCCCAGGGTCAGCGTTTCGTAGAGCGTGACACCGAGGGAGTAGACGTCGGTCCGATGGTCGATGCCGATCCTGCGGCTCATCGCCTGCTCGGGCGACATGTAGTAGGGCGTGCCCGCGAAGTCGCCGGTGCGGCTGAGGGCGAGGGCGCCCTCCACCCTGGCCAGACCGAAGTCGGT
>CAZEJJ010000129.1:0-21363 GCA_964512185.1 uncultured Enterobacterales bacterium
CCCCCCCCCCCCCCCCCCCCCCCCCCCCCCCCCCCCCCCCCCCCCGCGCCCCCGCGGGCCCCCCCCCGGCCAGTGTATCTGGGAGTCGAGTCTAGTAGATCTCGTTACCCGTCGCCATGGTGGCGGAGATGGTCTTGGTGGCGGTGTAGGTGGCGGCAGTGCCGTCGCCGTCCACGTCGATGATGCCGGTCACGGTGAAGTCATTGTCCGAGGGGGAGGCGGCCTTGTAGGAACCACGCACGGAGCCGGAGGGCTCCCAGCCCAGGGCGGTGAACGCGGCGTTGGTGACCCAGGCCTGGGCGACCTTGCCACCCACGGCGGCGGGGGCGTAGGCGGGCGCCAGGTAGGCGTCGAAGGCGGCGTCGTAGGCGATCTCAGCGGTCTTGATGCCGTTGATGTTGGGGGGCAGCTCGGCGCGCTTGGCACGGTACTGCATGTCGACGAAGTTCGGAATAGCGATGGCCGCGAGGATGCCGATGATGGCGACGACGATCATGAGCTCGACGAGGGTGAAGCCCTTCTTCATTTTGATTTCTCCGTGTGGGGTGAAGTTCTCGTTGGAACGGGCCTGTCTCTCTCAACTTCCGTGCCAAGCTCTGCGGCCACCATACCAACGGGGTTTTCGACCCCGTCGTGACATGTGGTGACAAAAATGGTCAGTCGAGACGTGACCATTTTTGTCAGTGTGACGCTCCGTGTCAGCGCCGCAGCAGCGGCGGGAAAGAGCCCCTCGAAGTCACCTGAAGGATGGCAGCTCAGTCAGGCTGGATGCCGTGCTTCTGCAGTCGATAGCGGAAGGAACGGAAGCTCATGCCCAGCAGCTCCGCGGCCCGGGTCTTGTTGCCGCCCGCTTCTTCGAGGGCCCGCGTGAGCCAGGTGTACTCGTAGTCCCGGATGCGCTCGTCCAGAACGAGCCCACCGTGCGGGAATCCCGCCGAGGCCTTCTCCAGCGACAGGTCGGAGCTGCGTCGCAGCTTCTCCGGCAGGATCTCCGCCACGATGCGCGGACCGCTGGCCAGCGCCACGCTGCGCTCGACGATGTTCTCCAGCTCGCGCACGTTGCCCGGAAAGTCGTGCTGCTGCAGCAGCCGCGCGGCGTCTGGAGTGAGCCCCTCGATGTCCTTGGCGTACTCGGTGGCGTGGCGGCTGATGAAGTGTCGAGCCAGCTCCAGCACGTCGGAGCGTCGCTCACGAAGGGGCGGCACACGGATGGTGATCACATTGAGCCGGTAGAAGAGGTCCTCTCGAAACCCACCACGCTTGACCTCCCGCTCAAGGTCCTTGTTGGTGGCGGCCAGGATGCGCACGTCAACCTCGCGCTCTTCGGTGTCTCCCACCGGCGTGACGCACCTCTCCTGGATGGCTCGCAGCAGCTTGACCTGGGTCTGCACCGGCATCTCGCCGATCTCGTCCAGGAAGAGCGTGCCCAGGTGCGCCGCCTCGAACAGGCCGATCTTGTCTCGATCCGCACCGGTGAAGGCGCCCTTCTTGTAGCCGAACAGCTCGCTCTCGATGAGGGTCTCGGGGATGGCGCCGCAGTTGATCGCCACGAAGGAGCTGTCGCGCCGCACACCGCTGTAGTGGATGGCCCTGGCCACCAGCTCCTTGCCCGTGCCGCTCTCGCCCACGATCAGGCTGTTGATGCGCGTGTCTTTGACCCGCTCGATCAGGGAGTAGACCTCGCGCATGGCGGAGCTGGAGCCCACGAGGGTCCCGTAATGGTAGCGATCCCGCAGCTCGCTCTTGAGGCGCAGGTTCTCTTCCTTGAGGGCCCGCGCCTCGAGCGCGCGGCGCACGAGCAGCTTCAGCTCCAGGTTGTTGAAGGGCTTCATCACGTAGTCGAAGGCCCCTCGTTTCATGGCCTCCACCGCCGTCGCCGCGGTTCCATAGGCGGTGATCAGGATGACGGGCAGGTCCCGGGCGCTGGAGGCCGCGCGGGTCTTGACCTCCCGGAGCAGGTCCAGGCCGTCCATGCCCGGCAGGTTCAGATCGGTGAGCACGAGATCCACGGGCTTCCCTTCGAGCAGCTCCAGCGCCCGCTCGGCGGTGCCCGCCTTGCGCACCTTGTAGCCCTCGCGCTCCAGCAGGATGCCGAGGAAGTCGCGCATGGAGCGCTCGTCGTCCACCACCAGGATCCTTTCAACGGCCATGACGACTACTCCCGGTCCTCACCGAGGACCGCGTGAGAGGCGAGCTCCACGAGGGGGGGCTGCCGGGGGAATTCCAGGAGGAAAGAGGTACCCTCCCCCAACCTGGAGTGCACGAAGACCTGTCCGCCGTGGGCGCGCACCAGCCGCTCGACGTTGACCAGTCCCAGCCCGGTGCCCCCCTGGCGCGTGGTGTAGAAGGGATCGAAGACCTTGCGGAGCTCTTCGGGGGAGATGCCGCGGCCTTGATCGCGCACCTCGACGCGGATCAGCTCGTCGCTGGACTGGATACCCAGGTGGATGCCCCCGCCACCGGGCATGGCCTGGGCGGCGTTGAGCAGCAGGTTCCACAGCACCTGCCGCACCCGGCCCGGATCGACGGTGATCAGCTCCTCGTCGCTCTCGTCTTCCACCACGATGTCCACCAGCTCCCCGTAGCGAGGATCCTGGCCGAAAGCGGTGACCACCTCGTCCATCAGCGCCGTGACGGAGACCTCGCGCAGCTTCAGCTCGATGGGGCGGGCGGACTCGAGGAATTCACCCACCAGGTCGTTCAGGCGCAACACCTCGCGCTCTGCGATGTCCAGCAAGGGACCCGGGGTCTCTTCCCTGAGCAGCTGGATGGAGCCCGACAGGCTCGCCAGGGGGTTGCGGATCTCGTGGGCGATGGCCGCCGCGATACGGCCCACGCCGGCCAGCCGCTCCTCGCGCTTGCGCTCGGCCTCGTAGCGCCGCTGCTGGGTGACGTCCTCGAAGACCACCACCTCTCCGCCGGACATGCCCAGGGGGCTGCGGTGGCAGTGCAGGGTCAGGCTCTCATCCGGGCCCTGGAAGCTGATCTCCTGTCCATCACTGTAGCGCTGCAGGCCCGGCAGCACCGCCACGAGCGGGCGACCCTCGCAGGTGCCCAGCCGGGCCAGGGCCGCGGGGTTGGCCGTGAGGATGATGCCCTGCGCATCCACCGTGAGGATGCCGGAGAGCACGCTCTGCACTACCAGGCCGTGCTCTTCTTCCAGCACCCGGGTGGTCTGCTGCTGCTGGGCCAGGGCGGCGTCGGCCAGGCGGGTGCGCACGGCGAGCTGGTTGGTGAGGAAGCCGATGATCATGAAGCCGAACACGCGCAGCAGCATGTCGGCGTACAGCGAGAGCGAGCCGCTGCCGGTGATGGGGTCGTCGGAGATGAAGACCGCCAGGAACACCGTGGACACCACGAAGGCCAGCGCGTTGACGCCGGCGATCACCAGGCCGGCGAGCCGGCCGGGTACCAGGTAGGCCGCCGCCACGATGTTCATGATGTACAGGAAGAAGAAGATGCTGGTGACGCCGCCGGTGAGCTGCACCAGCAGGGTGATGAGCAGCGTGTCGAACAGCAGCTGGGCGATGACGAACCCGTTCCGGCTCCCCATGCGCCGCACCAGGGCCGCGCTGACCCCCATGAACAGGAAGGTCGCTCCCGACAGCAGGAAGAGGCGACTCAGGGAGAGCAGGCTCTCCGGCTCACGGAAGACCACGTAGGCCGCCCAGATGAAGAGCAGGGTGACCAGCGCCAGGCGCAGGAAGATGTAGGCCGTGACCCGGCTGCGCACGATGGCGCCGTCATGCCAGAGCGCGGGATCCGATCCGACTGCTTCCGGGCGACCCGGGTTGCCATCCATCGGGCTTGCCCGCTGTGATCTAGTGGATGCCCGACGCCATGCTGAAGATGGGCAGGTACATGGAGACCACGAAGGAGCCCGCGCCGATACCCAGGATCACCATGATCATGGGTTCGAGCATGGCCGTGAGGTTCTCGACCGCCTGATCCACTTCTTCTTCGTAGAAGTCGGCGATCTTGTTCAGCATGACGTCCAGGGCGCCGGTGGCCTCGCCGACGCTGATCATCTGGCACACCATGTCCGGGAACACCTTGGTGGCCATCAGCGGCTCGGCGATGGTGCGGCCCTCAGCGATGGCGTCCCGGGCGGTGGAGATGGCGCCCTCGATCACCCTGTTGCCGGAGGTCTTGCCGCAGATCTCCAGCGCGTCGAGGATGGGCACACCCGAGGAGACCATGGTGCCCAGGGTACGCGTGAAGCGCGCCACCGCGCTCTTGGTGAGCAGATCGCCGAAGACCGGCAGCTTCAGGAAGATCCGATCGAACAGCGCCCGCCCCTGGGAGGTCCGGTAGAAGTATCGAACGGCGAAGACCGTGACGAAGATCCCCGCCAGGAGGTAGAAGCCGTTGTCGCGTAGCCAGCGAGAGAGATCCACCATCAGCTGGGTGGGAGCCGGCAGGGTGGCGCCCATCTCGGCGAACATGGTCTCGAAGGTGGGCACCACCTTCATGAGCAGCACGACCATGCAGCCGATACCGACGATGGTGACCACGATGGGGTAGGTCAGCGCGCCCTTGATCTGGCGCTTGAGCCTGTCGGCTTTTTCGAGATGAGTGGCCAGGCGGTTGAGGATGGTGTCGAGGATACCGCCCACCTCGCCGGCGGCGACGAGGTTCTGGAAGAGCTCGTCGAAGGTGTTGGGGAACTTGCGCAGCGCGTCGGCGAAGGTGCTGCCGGACTCGACCGCTTCTTTGATGACCTTGAGCTCGTCGCGGAAGGTGGGGTTCGGGGCCTGCTGGCTCTGGATCTCCAGGCACTGCACGAGGGGCAGGCCGGAGTCGATCATGGTGGCGAACTGGCGCGTGAACACGACCAGGTCCTTCGTGCTGACCTTGGGCTTGAGGAAATCAGGCGTTGGAATATTGAGCTCGATGGAACCGAGCCCGCCTTCCTTCTTGCCCTTGGCCTTGCCGCCGGCGGCCTTGGTCTTCTGCGCGAGGGCCATGCCAACCTCGATGGACACAGGTCCGATCATGGAGCATAGCCGAAGGCTCTAGCGACTAGCAATCCGGTGCGGCTGGCTCCAAGCCGAGGGATCCCATAGGTCAAGCCGGCTCCCGGGGCGATCGGCGCCGAGGGCGCCTTCGCCACAGCGGAAAGACAAACACGACTATTGGGAGAAAAACGAGATGCAGATGGTGCTGGTGAGCTGTGCCCCCGGCGAGGCAGAGGGACTCCTGGAGAAGCTGCTGGGCGAGCGGCTGGTGGGCTGTGGCAACATCGTCCCCGCCGTGCGCTCACTGTACTGGTGGCAGGGCGAGATCTGCCGGGACGCCGAGGAGCTGCTGCTGATGGAGACCGCTGGCGAGCGGATCGCGGCGCTCATGCAGCGCATCCAGGCGCTGCACTCCTACGAGGTCCCCAAGATCATCAGCTTCCAGGTGGACCAGAGCCTGCCGGCCTACGCCCGCTGGCTGGTGGACTCCCTGGCAACCCCCACCACCGAGGGCTCCTAGGAGCCCTGGTACCCGGCGGGCACGCGCCAGCGGGCGTCCATGGCCTCGACGACCGCCCACAGGGTGAAGTAGACCAGCGCTGCCTTCTCGTGCTCCACCTCGATCTCACCCTCTTCGCGCTCTTCCTTCTCGAACAGCGCCCAGAGCACCTCGTCCAGCAGGTGCGGTTGCGCGCGCCACTCCACCTGGCGAGCTCGCAGGTGAAACTCGGCATCGGCGGGGTACAGACCGGCGGCCGCTTCACCGATGCGGGCGGTGGCGCGATCGAGATCCGCACCCGAGACCTTCTGCATGCGCCCACCCACCTGCTCGAAGACCCGCAGGCAGACCGCGCACATGTACAGCGCGATCTGGGCTTCCTGGGCCCCCAGCTCGGCGGCGTTGCCCTCCACGAAGCGCCCCACGCGGCGCTGGGCGCGCATGAGCCGGGTGGCCTGGGGTTCGAACAGCTGCGGCTCGTCGGAGCAGGCCTCGGCCAGGCGGTGCACTTCGTCTCTGGGAATGGCGGGGTTGGCCATGGATCACCTCAACAGGAGGGCCGCCCCGTATCAGGGCCCTCGACGGGGGGCTACCAGCTGCCGTGTACCAGGTCGAGGCTGAAGGGATCGCAGTCGGTGGGTGCGGGCACCGTGACCTGCACCTCCCGCAGCTCGCGGGCGGGGATGGACCCCAGCTGCACCTCGAAGCGCTCCCCGGCGCAGCGGATCTCCACCAGGGCCGCGGCCATGTCCCGATCGGCGAGGTTGCGCCCGCGCACCATCACCTCGGTGCGTCCATCGGGCCAGGAGGTGCCACGGCCCTCGATGTCCAGCCAGGGTCGCAGGTCCAGGTGGGCCCGACCACCGTCGGTCCGCGGCTCGAGGATCACCTCCTGGCGAGCGGTGTCCAGGGTGATCAGGAAGCGCCCGCTCACGTTGAGGCCCAGCAGGCCGGCGTGATCGCCGCTGGCGCTGCATGACTCGCAGATGGCCACGGTGACGCCGGGCACCTCGAAGCCGCCCAGCCAGAGCCGTTCGATGGTGACCAGGGAGCTCTCAGACTCCCCAGCCGCGGTCTGGAAGCTGATGCGCGGCGCGTCGGCCGGGAGCCGATAGCCGGCGCGGTGCAGGTTGACGGGATCGAGGGTGGTGTAGGTGGCTCCGGTGTCGAAGAGCATCTCCACCTCGAGGATCTCCCCATCTGGGCCCTCGATGCTCACCGGGATGAGCAGGGAGTGGCCGCGCCCTTCGTAGGGCAGCGCCACCTGGTCGCTGTCCACGTCCATACGCGACGGGGGCGGGGCGGCCTCCTCCGCGGGCGCGGCCTGGGGGGAGGGGGCGCGCGCCCTGGGCTGCACCAGGAGATCATCGATGGCCTCGGCCACCGCCTGCCTCTGCTCGGCGGGCAGCGGCTCGCCCAGCGGCAACCCCAACAGGGCCAGGCCGGTGTTGATGGCACCGCTGCGCTCACCCGGGAAGTACAGCGGCAGCCCCACCAGCAACAGCAGGGGCCAGGCGTTGGCCCCCAGCAGCAGCCCTGCCCGCCGCCAGGGCAGCAGCACGGAGAAGCCCAGCACCGGCAGCAGCAGCAGCAGGGAGGTGGCCACCGCCACCACTGCAGGTTCGGGCTGGCGCACGGCGGCGACGCCAGCCAGGGCGAGGGCCGCCAGGGTGAGCAGCGGGACCGCGGTGATCGCGGCCAGGAGGGTGAGAAGGCGCGCCATGTTACTTCCGTTCGGGTCGACCCCGACCCACAGTCATATCGTCCTCCCCTCTCGGGGGTGGTGGCGAGCGAAGGAGATCTCCGAGGTGGAGCGCGCGACCTACTTCTGCATCGACATCGAGTGCACAGGGCCGGTCCCTGGCCTCTACGACATGATCTCGCTGGGCACCGTGGTCGTCCACGCCGACCCCGAGGGCACCCTGGCGCTGGGCGAGAGCTTCTACGTGGAGCTCATGCCCGTCAGCCCGCGAGAGGAACCGGGCACCAGGGAGATCCACGGCCTCGACGTGGACCGGCTGCGGCTGGAGGGCACACCCAGGCGCCAGGCCCTGCTCCAGCTACGTGGCTGGGTCGAGCGGCACACCCTCTCGGGCACCGAGCCGGTGTTCGTAGGGCACAACGCTCCCTTCGACTGGTCCTTCGTGGCCTGGTGCTACGCGGCCGAAGAGCTCCCCAACCCCTTCGGCTACAAGGCGCTCGACACCAAGGCGCTGGCTACAGGCGTGCTCGGGCTGCACTGGCTGGACAGCAACAAGGGCGTGCTGGCCCACAGGCTGGGCCTGCCGCAAGAAGACCTGTCGCAGAAGCACCGCGCCGACTACGACGCCTGGTACCAGGCCCTGATCCTCAAGGCGCTGCTGGAATACGCCGGAGAGGCCGCCGCCACCCAGGGCTGACCACCGGCCACCAGCCATGAACGTCGTCATCGTCACGCGCGCCGACCTCTTCCCGCCCTACCACGGGGCAGCGGCCAAGATCGTGCGTGGCGCCGAGGGCCTGGCGGCCCAGGGCGTGGGCATCAGCGTGGTCACCGACGACCGTGACGCGTGGTGGCGCCTCCAGGCAGGCGAGTGGGTCCAGCAGCCCTACCCGGCCAGGGTGCGCGCCGCCGAGGAGTGGCCCCCCCTGCCGCGCCTGGGTCACCTGGCGGAGCGCCTCTGCGGACGGCTGGGCTACCCGCCCGAGGAGTACTTTCTGTACCGCCCCATGTTCGATCCGGCCTGGTGGCTGAGGGTTGCGGCGGTGGGCGTCCTGGAGCGCGCCCAGGTGTTCCAGGCGGAGTTCCCCGGCTACGGCGTGCCCGCCTGGATCGCGGCCAGGGCCCTGGGGCGCCGCTCGGTGCTGGTACAGCACAACGTGGAGTACGATCGCCTGGGTGAGATGGCGGGCCTGTCGAGCCAGGTGCTGCAGCGGCTGCGGGCCATGGAGATCGGCATCTGCAAGGCGGTGGACGAGGTCATCGCCGTGAGCCTGGATGACCGCCAGCGCATGATCCGCGACGGCGTCCCGGGCCAGAAGATCACGGTCATCCCGCACGGTGTCTCGCTGGCCCCCTTCGAGGCCGCCACGGGACGCGGAATTCGCGAGCGCTACGGGATCCCCGCCACAGCGCCCCTGCTCTTCTTCCACGGCGTGCTGCACTACCACCCGAACACGCAGGCGGTGCGGTTCATCGTCGCCCGGTTGCTGCCGCGCCTGCTGGAACGGCACCCAGAGCTGCGGATCATCTGCGCAGGCATGAACCCACCCCGCTACTACGCCCACCCCGCGGTCAGCTTTCCGGGCATGGTGGACGACCTGGCGGATCACATCGCCGCCGCCGACCTCTGCCTCTGCCCCATCGAGACGGGCGGAGGTACGCGCCTCAAGCTGCTGGAGTACTACGCCGGAGCCAAGGCGGTGGTGAGCACCACCAAGGGAGCCGAGGGCCTGCGCAGCCGCCACGGGGTGGAGGTGTGCATCGCCGACGGCGTCGAAGCCTTCTCCACCGAGGTGGACCGATTGCTGGGCCAGCCCCAGCAGCGCCGGCGCCTGGGGGCCGCGGCCCGGCGCTTCGCCCGCCGCTACGACTGGGGGGCCATCGGCGCGGCCACGCTGGCGCTGTACCAGGGCCAGGGCAGGGGAGAGGACTGGAACGAGCGCCTGCTGGAGGGCATCGACGACGAGCGGTCTGCGGCCGCGGCGGCGCCCGTCGAGGCGCCCGAGGCTGCCGCGCATCTACCCAGACTGGACGCCCCACAACCACTCACCATGCTCCTGATGCTCAACCGGGGCTGCAACCTGCGCTGCAGCTTCTGCGACCTGTACGACAAGCCGGAGCGCATGGACGTGAAGCACCGCATGGCGCCGTTGCTGGACCAGGCGGTGCGCATCGGCACCCGGGTGCTGGTGCTCACGGGCGGCGAGCCCTTCCTGCACCGCGATCTCTTCCTGGCGGTGCGCATGGCCCGGGAGCGCGGCCTGGGCACCAATGTCACCACCAACGGCACCCTGGTGGAGCGCCGCTGGCGCCAGCTGCAGGAGGCGGGCCTCGACTCCATCTCCATCAGCATCGACGGGGGCCCCGCCACCCACGACGCCCTGCGCGGTCGCGCAGGCAGCCACGCGCGCGCCCTGCGCTCTCTGGAGCGCCTCACCGACGACGGGCGCATCCACTGCTCGGTGTACTTCGTGGTCACCAACCGCAACGTGCACGAGCTGGTGGAGGTCTTCGAGCTGGCGCAGCGGCTGGGGGCGGGCTTCGACTTCTGGCCTGTGAACGACGCGCCGCAGCTGGCCATCACCGAACCGGAGCAGCGGCGGGCCTACCTGTCGGCGCTGGACCACATCTGCGAAGCCAGCCCGGAGGTGGCGCAGCGCCGCGGCTACCTGGAGCGGGGCCTGGACTACCACGCGGGTCAGCTGGGTCCCGTTCGCTGCCTGGGCCTGGTGGACCAGTACGGCGTCACCTGGCTCGGCGATCTGCTGCCCTGCTGCGTCTGGGGCGAGCGGGAGCTGGCGGTGGGTAACGTCTTCGAGACGCCGCTGGACGAGCTCTGGAGCGCACCGGCCACCCAGCGCGTGCGAAGGCGCCTGCACAACAAGGGCTGCCCGGTGGACTGCTTCAACCACAGCCTGTTCCACTTCAGCCGCTGCACGGGCGAGCCCTTCGCCCTGCCCAGGGAGTGATCCCGGGGCCTACTCCACACCGATGAGCACGGGGATGGCTCCATCGTAGGGATCGGCCACAGGCATCCAGGTGAGCCAGACCCACCACAGCAGGAAGACCAGGCAGACCAGCAGGACGGACGCGGCCACCGCCAGGCCGAGGCTGCCCAGGCGCTCCCTGAACCCCAGCCGGGGCGCCCTGTGCAGCACCGTCTCGAAGGGGCTGCCCCGTTCGCCCTGGCGCGGGCTGCGGCTCAAGGAGCCTCCGTTTCCAGGACGCTCTGGCCCTGGAGCAGCCTCTCCACCAGCGCCGCCTCCAGCGCCGCCTCGCGCTCGCTCATGCCCGGCCCGGGCAGGGAGCCGGCGTGTCGTCGCAGCAGCTCAGGAGTCAACCCCAGGATCTCCTTCTCCACCCTCTCCATCTGCACCTTGTCGATGTAGGAGAGGAACAGGGGGCCCTCGCGCGGCGTGTACCAGGCCTTGCGCTCGAAGAAGTCCGCCACCCAGGCTCTCTCGAAGGGCCGCTGGTTGCGCGCCAGGGGCAGGTACCAGGCCAGCACCAGCCAGCTCAAGGAGAGCTCCTGGGGCCTGGGCTCCAGCTGGCCGTCCGGATCCAGGGAGTCCCAGCTGAAGGCCAGGTGCTCGCCTCGCCAGGCGCGACGCAGCGCGAGGGTCTGGTCCCGCAGCTCCAGGGGCACATGGATCAGCTCGTCGGAGACCTGGGCGGGCGAGCGGTTGCGCCAGGCGAGATCCACGGCTCGACGCCGATCCACCGCCAACAGATCGTCGCGCCCCTGCAGCGCCTCCTGCTCCGCCCGCAGCTGCAGCAGCGAGGCGGAGCGCAGATCGGGTGTGAGCGCGGCCAGCGCCGGGTTGCGATCCCCGGGAGCGGGCTCGACCGAGGACCCGTCGCTGTCGGGACCACCGCAGGCCACGAGCAGCGCGGCCAGGAGCAGCTTCACGGCGTGCCCTGGCCCTCGGCGCGGCGTCGGACCCGCTCGCGGGTGATGTGCAGCGGCTGGTCGTCCTGGCCAGCCTCGTCTAGCTCTGCGAGAGCCTGGTCCACCCGGCCCATGGCATCGAGGGCCAGCGCCAGGCCGAGCCGGGCGAGACGCCGTTCTTCTGGAGAGCCCGCCTGTTGCAGGGCGCGGCTGTAGTGATCGTAGGCGGGCGCGAGCTGACCCTGGCCGAGACGAATGCGCCCCAGGGCCAGCCAGCCCTCTGGGGCGCGGGCACCATTGTTGGTGGCCACGAAGGCGTAGCAGAGGCTGGCGCGCTGCGCGTCGCCGGCCTGCTCCCAGGCGCGGGCGGCGGTGAGCCAGTACCCGGCAGCCTCTTCAGCGCTGACGGCCGCGTGCGCCAGGCGCTGGTAGTGCCTGGCGGCTCGGGAGGGCTGTGCCACAGGCCCGGCGAGGATCTCCGCCAGCAGCAGCTTGGCCCGCTCACGGAGAGCGGGATCGGCTCCGCGGCTGCGCAGGAGCAGCTTCAGATCACCCACCGCGCGCTCGTGCTGCTGCAGCTCGGTGGTGCGCAGCAGGGCCGACCGGTACAGCGCCCGGGCCCGCAGCCGCGGCAGCAGGCCGAGCCGCGCGACGCGGTCGCAACCGCTCACGGCGCCCGTCACGTCACCCTGCGCCAGAGCCAGATCCACGCGATCGAGGGCGAAGGGCGACCAGGGTCCCGCCAGACCGGTGACCAGCAAGCCCAACAGCAGCAGGGCGCTGGCCAGCAGGCTGGATCCCGTAGGGGCGAAGCGCCGCTTTCCAGGCGCATGCCGATGGCGAGCCGACAAGCATTCCTCCGAGGGAGCTCGACCGCCGCACAGGTAGCTTCCAAGCGCCCACATGGCAAGCGCCCGCCTGCCCCCGAGCCCCCGGGCTGGTGGCCAGCAGCCGCGCGCACTAGGATCCTCCGATACCCCGCACCGGCTGTACGGACCGGGGTCCAGGAGGCGTCGTGCCCCAATTCCTGCTGAGCACCGACATGCTGCCCTGTGGCGATCAGCCCGAGGCCATCGCCGCGCTCTGCGCGGGGCTGGAGGCCGGCAGGGCCCACCAGGTCCTGCTGGGCGCCACCGGCACCGGCAAGACCTTCACCGTGGCCAAGGTCATCGCCGAGGCCCAACGCCCCACCCTGGTGCTGGCCCACAACAAAACCCTCGCGGCCCAGCTCTACGGAGAATTCCGCAGGCTGTTCCCCGACAACGCCGTCGAGTACTTCGTCTCCTACTACGACTACTACCAACCCGAAGCCTATGTCCCCGCCACGGACACCTACATCGAGAAGGACTCGCTGATCAACGAGCGCATCGACAAGCTGCGGCATGCCGCGACGCGCTCGCTGCTCACTCGCCGCGACGTGATCATCGTGGCCTCTGTCAGCTGCATCTACGGCATCGGCTCACCGGAGGTCTACGACCAGATGTTGCTGCGGCTGGAGCGCGGCCAGCAGATCACCCGCGAGGCCATCCTCTCCAAGCTGGTGGAGATCCAGTACCAGCGCAACGACCTGGACTTCCATCGAGGCACCTTCCGGGTCCGGGGCGACGTGATCGAGGTCTTTCCGGCCCACGAGTCGGAGCGGGCCCTGCGCATCGAGCTCTGGGGCGACGAGGTGGAGGCGCTCAGCCTCATCGACCCGCTGCGAGGCTCCCGCATCGAGGCCCTGCAGTGGCTCACCATCTTCCCCGCCACGCACTACGTGCTCCCCCCCGAGCGTATGCAGCGCTCGGTGGCGGCCATCCGAGCCGAGCTGCAGGAACGCCTGGCGGAGCTGGGCGCCCGCGGTGACCTGTTGGAGGCCCAGCGCCTCGAACAGCGCACCCTGTTCGACCTCGAGATGATCGAAGAGATCGGCCACTGCAAGGGCATCGAGAACTACAGCCGCCAGCTGGAGGGTCGCGCGGCGGGGACCCCTCCTCCCACCCTGCTGGAGTACTTCCCCAAGGACTTCCTGCTGGTGGTGGACGAGTCCCACGTGGCCGTCTCCCAGGTCCGCGGCATGTTCCGCGGCGACCGCGCGCGCAAGGAGACCCTGGTGCGACACGGGTTCAGGCTGCCCTCCGCCCTGGACAACCGGCCGCTCACCTTCGAGGAGTTCGAGGATCGCCTGCACCAGGTCATCTACATCTCCGCCACACCGGCGGACTGGGAAAAGGAGCAGGCGGGGGGTGTCGCTGCCGAGCAGATCATCCGCCCCACCGGCCTGCTGGATCCCGAGATCCTGGTGCGGCCAGCGGGGATCCAGGTGGATGACCTGCTGCACGAGATCCGCGCCACCGCGGAGCGGCAGGAGCGGGTCCTGGTCACGGTGCTCACCAAGCGCTTCGCCCAGGAGCTCACCGATTACTACCAGGAGCTGGGGGTGCGAGCCCGCTACCTGCACTCCGACATCGACACCCTCGAGCGCATGGAGATCCTGCGCGACCTGCGGCTGGGTGAATTCGACGTGTTGGTGGGCATCAACCTGCTACGCGAGGGCCTGGACCTGCCCGAGGTCTCCCTGGTGGCGGTGCTCGACGCCGACAAAGAAGGCTTCCTCCGCTCGGGCACGGCTCTGATCCAGACCATGGGCCGCGCGGCGCGCAATGTGAACGGCCGCTGCATCCTCTACGCCGACAAGCTCACCCCCTCCATGCGGCTGGCCATGGACGAGACCGAGCGCCGCCGGCGCAAGCAGCGAGCCTACAACAAGGAGCACGGCATCACGCCGGAGAGCATCGTCAAGGAGATCGACTCGCCCCTCGCCCGGCTGCTCGACGGCGACTATGTCACCGTGCCCGTCGAGAGGGACGACGCGCCCGAGGAGGCCCACGAGCTCACCCTCGAGCGCCTGCCCGAGGCCATCGAGCGCCTGCGTCGCCAGATGAAGGACCACGCCCGCGAGCTTGAATTCGAGCAAGCCGCCGCGCTGCGCGATCGCATCAAGGCCCTGGAGACCTGGGCGCTGGAGATCTCGGGATAGGACTATCTGCCGCCTGGTAGTTTCAGCAGCGCTCCACCATGGCCAGCAGGCCTGCCCCCCAGGGTTCGACGAACACCACGGCCTCGCCGGCCAGCATGGCAGGCCGCAGCAGCTTCGGCACCCACACCGGAGCGGGCGCGCGCTCCTGGCCGCTGTGAGCGTCGAAGAAGCGCGCCACCCCCAGCGCGGCCATCTTCGAGGGGCTGATCAGGCCGCTGATCTCCAGCGGCCGGGGCCCGATCTGCAGGAAGAGACCAGGCCCGCCGCGCTGGGCCAGGCCCGCGCCCGCCAGCGCACCGATGACGCCACGGCCCGAGCCGGCCAGCCCTTCGAGATAGACGCCCTCCGCGGCGGCCAGCGCCAGGGCCTGTTCGGTCGTGAGCAGCTCGCGGGTGCTGCGCTCACCGAAGGCGACCACCCGAGCCGACACCGAGCCGGCCACGCAGAGCCCCGGCTCGCTGCCGGCCACCATGTCCTCGAAGATCATGCAGCGAAAGTCGTGGATCACCTCGGCCAGGTCGATGCCTGGATCCATCTCCAGGCGAATGCAGCAGGAGCGGTTGCCCCCGCTGGACGGAATGGAAGGATGCAGCAGGTGGGGGTGCAGGGTGACCGAGCGGCAGCGGTAGCGCCGACTGAGGGTCTCGACCATGCTCAGGGCCAAGCGGTCGGTACCCCGCGAGCCCGACATGTCGGTGTCGTCGATGCAGACGGTGATCAGCTCGTGTGGATGGTCCATCGGATCTTCGCGCCGCAGCCGCACCATCCTGTCGCACCCGTCGGGGCCTGTCAATCGACGGGATACTCCGGCAGGGGCTCACCGTGGCTGTAGGCCACCACGTCCACGTAGAAGTCCTCGAGGAACTGGGTCACGTCCTCGACGCTGGTGGCGGCGGCGTCCAGCTGCTCGATCATCTCGATGGCCGTCACCTCGTCCTCGAGCTTGTAGGCCGCGATGGAGCCCGCCAGCATGTCGATGAACGAGGTGCCGTCGCTCTTGAAGAACCGGACCGCCACGGCTTCAGGTTCGTCCAGCGTGCCGGTGACCACGCCGTGGTTCCAGTCCACGTCCCACTCCACCGTGACGATGTCGTCCACCAGCAGGTGGATGCGGTAGGTGTAGTCGTAGCCCTGGGGGACGTCCCAGTCCCAGGAGTACTCGTCCACCCGGCGGCGGTCCACGTCGACCTCCAGGTCGCGCATGGCCTCCCAGGTGGTGGCCAGAGAGGCGTGCACGTAGCCCCGGCTGTGGCCCCAGATCCAGTCCTCCTCGCCCCCCACCACCTCGAGCTCTTCGGGGTAGGGATCGCTGTCGGTGCCCTCGGGCCACGGGGCCCGGTTGGTCTCCAGCGGTTCGAGCCCCGGTGGAAACTCCATCTCCTTGTTGCCCCAGCAGCCGCAGAGCGCCGTCGCCACGGCCAGCGGCCAGGCCAGGCGCAGGGCAGCCAGGTGAGCCTCGCGCATGGGGCTCAGGTAGTCTGCCCCGTCCCGTCGGCCTCGGCGTAGATGACCACTCGTTCCACACCTTCCACGTCGGAGAGAGCCTGCAACAGCTCCTCGACCCTGTCGGGCTGTCGCAACACCACACGGTAGCGGTAGGAGAGCGTCTCGCCGAAGCGCAGGGAGCGCGCCTCCACCAGCCAGCAGTCCGAGGTGTGCGCGTGCAGGACCGGAGAGATGGCCTCCTCGCGCGCCTCATAGGCCGCCAGATCACAGCGCAGCAGGCGGACGGCTTCATCGCGGCGACGCAGCAGGGTGACCTGCAGGGCGAAGACCGCCAGGCTGGCCACCAGCACACCCAGGATCGCCACCCGGAACGCGAAGACACCACAGGCGATGGAGGTGGCCAGGGAGAAGAAGATGAAGGTGATGTCGTAGGGACTCCGCAGCCGCGTTCGGAAGCGGATGATGGCCAGCGCACCCACCAGGGTGAAGGCCCGGGCGAGGTTGTTTCCGATGACCATCATGACCATCGCGCCGATGATGGCCAGCAGCACCAGCGCGGCCTGCAGCGATGGATTGAGAGCCCGGCCAGGCACGCTGGCCTGGTACACCAGCGCGATGACCACGCCCAACACCAGGGCCAGGAAGAGGCCCTGGAAGATCTCGTTCACTCCGAGGTTGAGAGGTTGCCCGAAGGCCAGCGCCAGCTCGGTCATGGGTGCACCCCCAGCGGGCTGCGCAGAGAGCGCTGCCCAGACGTTCGCGGGGGCAGGCCGAGGCGGCGCAGAGGGCGGGGGGTGAGGTAGCGGACCTCGTGGTAGCGATTGCCCGCCACGCCCATGGCGACGCTCAAGCCGAACTTCGAGACCGGCACCGCTCGCAGCCCCAGCTCGCGACAGATGCGGCGCATCCAGCCGGGCTTGGTGCCACCGAACTTCATCTCCATCACCACCCAGTCCGGGGGGATCAGCGCCACGTCACGCTCCTGGTAGAGGCTGTTGTACGCGAGGTTCCTGGTGCTGGCGCTCACCCGGTGGTCCAGGGTGAGGCGAACCCTCGGGCGATCCGGATCGGGGCTCACGAAGACCTCGCGGGTGTAGTGCACCACCGAGACGGGCACACGCTGTCCGCTGCTGGTGAGCCGCACGAAGTGCTCGGCCGCCCAGCGCCCCGCACCCACGATGCCTTCCACTGACCGCAGCCAGGGCTCGGTACCGGCGCGGGCGAGATAAGCCTCGGAGTCGTCGGGCAGCGCGACGCGGTGCTTGATCACCCAGTTCTCCAGCTTGCGCTTGTTCTCGAGAAAGACCGGGAAAGGCCCGCTGGCGCGGGGGCCGTAGGTGCGCAGGCGCAGGCGGTTGCGCACCTTGTGCTCCGCCAGCCGCTCGCGGTAGTCCGACAGGCGGGGGCTGTCGAGGTACAGGCTGTGCACCTCGTAGCCCTTGAGCCCCCCAGGCAGATCCAGCGCATGGCGATCGGGCCTCACGTGCCCCCGTGCGAGCTCCAGCACCCGATCCCTCAGCTGCGCGGGGATGGCGTACTTCAGCTCGAAGCGGCCGAGGTCCACAGGCTGCGTCATGGCCCGTACCCCATGATCTCGCTCCAGACGCTGCTCAAAAACCCGCGACGGGAGCCTTCGAGATCCACCCGGACCACGCCGGACATGCCCGAGCGGAGCGCCAGATCGGGGTTGGGCACCTCGGCGCTCACCCAGAAGACCTGGGCGCCGTTCAGCCCGGCGGCATCTTCGCTGATGTCCACCACCTGGCCCTGGAACTCGGTGTCGGTCACCGCCGGTGAGTGGAAACGCAAGGGCGCGCCCACGCGCACCCGGTGCCGATCCGCTTCGGGGATCGCCATGCGCAGGTAGACCGGATCGAGATCGTAGACCCGGAGCACCACGCGCCTGCCGCCCATCTCGAGCATGCCCGCGATGGGACTGCGGATGGTCTGCCCGTAGAGTCGGTCTTCCAGCTCCCCCATGCGGGCCTCCGCCGCAGCGATGCGGGCGCTCACCGCGTCGATGGCCTCGGGGCGAGCGGAGGCGCGGGCCACGTCGAGCGCAGCTCGGGCCACGTCCACCTCGAGGCGCAGCAGCTCGTCCTGGACCTCCGCGGTCTCGAGCTCAGCGGTGGAGAGGGCGTCTTCCTGGGCGAGCCGCCGGGCTCGCTCCAGCTGGGGCTGGTGACCCTCCCAGGTCGCCCGGGCCAGCTCCAGCCGCTGGCGCGCCTCTGCGACCTCCTCGGCGCTCTGGCCGGCCTGTAGCAGGGCCTGCTGGGCTACCAGCTCATCGCGCAGGGCCTGCACCTCCTGCAGGCGCCGGCGATCGCGCGGCGACCGCAGCCACGCCACCACCTGGCCTTTCTCCACCGCGTCGCCGGGAGACAGCGCGGGGTTGATCTCCAGCTCCACCAGGTCGCTGCGCTCCATCTGCAGCAGCTGTTCGCGCACCAGGGCCTCGCCCTCGGCGGCCCAGCCAGATCGCAGGCTCCACTGGTGCTGGCCTTCAGACAGCGCCCCCAGGCGGAAGGTGTGCTCCGCTTCTACGATGGCTTTCTGCCGCAGCCCACCCCAGCGGGGGATGAACAAGGCCATGAGCACAAGCAACCCCAGCGAGCCCAGACCCAGCACCTGGCGCAGCGCAGCCGAGCGTCGGGCGGAGGGGGAGGGCTTCACCGGTTGCTCGTGCCCGGTGTGGGGTCGTGGGACAGCTCCCAGGCCCCGACGCCGTCCACCTGGCGCGCCATGGACACATCGGGGTTCTGCTGATCGAAGGCGATGGCGTCCAGCTGCGCCAGGTTGCCCGTGTCGAAGTCCTGCACGTAGAGCCCGAGCTCCTCGCCACCCGCGGCGAGCTTGAAGCCCAGGTGGGTGGGATCACCACCGGCCTCACCCACCGCCCAGAGCAGCAGGAAGCCCCCGGCGTCGATGCTCAGCTCTGCGCCCAGGTTGTGCGCCGTGGGCTGCTGGAGATCGTCGGTGATGTAGAGGCGCTCCAGCAGGAGCAGCTCGCTGCCCGCGTTGTAGAGCTCGATCCAGTCGGCGTAGCCAGCGCCGTCACCCTCGGAGACCGTGGTGGCGTTGTCGGCCATGAACTCGTTGATCACCAGCTCCGGCCGTTCTTCGGCACAGGCGAAGAGCGAGCAGAGCGACAGGAACAGGGGCGGCTTCGGCATGAACGGCGTCCGGACGCGCGGCGAGGGGACGATAGTCTACCCCAGGATGCCTCGCCGAGGCGAAGCAGGGCTTGTTTTCCACTCCCGCCGTATTGCGTGTCGACCTTAGTGGACCCGCCGCTATAATGTGCGGACGGATGACGCTGGTCGAGGAGAACGATGATGCGTACTGCCCTGATGCTGGTCCTGGCGATCCCTGCTGCCCACACAGTCGTGGCCTGTACACCCACCATCGGCGAGGGCAAGTCCGCCGAAGAGTGCACCGACGGGCTCGACAACGACGAAGACGGGGCCATCGACTGCATGGACGCAGGGTGCATGACCTACGCCAGCTGCGGCGGCGACACGGGCGACACCACCGACACCACCGATCCCCCTACCGACCCCGACATCACCAACGAGCCGGTGGCGGAGGACCCCGAGGTCATCGTCAACGAGTTCATGGCGTCCAACAGCACCACCCTTGAAGACACCGCCTATCCCGACAGCTTCCCCGACTGGATCGAGCTGATCAACCTCAGCGACGGCACGCTGGATCTCACCGGCTACACGATCACGGACAACCTGCGGGAGTGCGACGCGTACGAGCTTCCCGAGGGCCTCTCCATCGAGTCGGGGGGCTACCTGGTCCTGTGGGCGGACAACGACGACGAAGAGGGCCCGGACCACCTGAACTTCGCCCTCAACCGCGCCGGAGAACAGATCGGCCTGTGCCGGCCCGACGGCACACCGCTCACCAAGCTCGAGTACGGCGAGCAGGTCACCGACTACTCGGCTGCCCGCATCCCCGACGCCTCCACCACATGGGACTTCGACGACACCCCCACCCCGGGGGAGGCCAACACGCTGTGACCCAGCGCGGTCTCTCCTTCATTCTGGTGGCGGCCCTCACAGCCTGCCGGCCGCCGGGAGTGATCGGCACGCCCCTCGACAGCGGCGACACGGGCCCCATCACAGACACCGACACCGAGGATCCGCGCGACACCGCCGGCCCCGACACCATCCCCGATGCTCCGGAGCCGGCCGACGCCATCTTCTCGGGCGAAGAGCTCCCCGTCTTCACCATCGCGATCACCAGGGAAAACGCCGACACGCTCCAGGCCGAGTACGCCGGCGGCGACCACGAATGGGTGGAGGCCACCTTCACCTACGAAGACCAGGAGTACGGCCCGGTGGGCCTGCGGCTCAAGGGTGAGAACTCCTTCGAGTCCTTCCGCGAGAAGCCTTCTCTCAAGGTGGACTTCAATCGCTACGATCCAGATCTGCGCTTCCTGCAGCTCAACGGCATCACGCTCAACAACATGGACAACGACTACTCGATGATGCACGAGCGCGTCGCCTACCGGGTCTACCGCGAAGCGGGCGTGCCAGCCTATCGAGCCAACCACGCCCTGGTGTACGTGCACGAGACCGTCGACGACGAGGTGGTGTCCGAGCGCTTCTACGGCTTGTACGCCCTGCTCGAGAACGCCAACAAAGACATGCTGAGCCGCTGGTTCGAGTCCGACGAAGGCAGCCTGTTCGAGATCTGGGACGTGGATTTCTACGACGGCTACGTGCCCTGCCCCAACCTCTACGGCACCGCGGGCTGCTTCCAGCTGGAGACCGGCGATGACCTGCGTACAAACATCCAGGGCGTGGCCGACGCCATGGAGCTCTCGGGGGCCTCCGCCATCGAAGCCGCTGAGGACCACCTCCACCTGGACGACTTCCTGGCCTACTGGGCCGTGGGCGGGCTGGTGGCCCAGTTCGACGCCTACCCCTACACCTCCCCCGGCGATGACTGCCACGTCTACGACGATCCCACCTCCGGCGCGCTGTGGTTCATCCCCCACGGCATGGACGAGGCCTTCTACTACCCGGACAGCGACTTCTCCTCGGTCAACGGGATCATCGCCGCCCGCTGCAAGTCCAGTGCGCTGTGCTACCAGTCCTGGAAGGACCGCGTGTGGCAGGCCCACGACGAAGCAGTGGAGTGGGGCTGGCTGGACTACTTCGACGAGGTGCTCGCCCAGATCGAGCCCTGGGTCGAGCAGGACACCAACAAGCCCTACGGCAACGACTACGTCTCCTACTACCAGTCCTCCATGCGTGTCTTCATCGCAGACCGCGAGCGCTACGTGGAGAGCGTCGTCGGGCCCCGCTGACGAGGAACCGGGTCTGGGGCGCGCTCGCCCCAGACCAGAATGGATCGCGACGGAAAGGGGGCGACGCCGTCTCCAGAGGCGGCCGATCGAAGGCTCAGGCGGTGGAAAGCGCCGCCAATTCAGGCACGATTCTTGCACCAACCCAGGGCTGATCCCCACGGAGGTCCACCATGTCTCGGCGCGGTGTTTCCACAACGGAGTATGCCCTGCTGGTGGCGGTGCTCATCGTCGCCATCGTGGCCTGCGCCTACCTCATGAGGGGCGGCTTCAACCAGGGTGTCCGCGAGCTGGGCGACGACGTGCAGGTGCTGCTGGGGGGCGAGGGCAACGCCGCCACCCCCTCGCGCACCAGCTCGGGCACCGAGTGCCCCTACACCTTCGATCCCCGCACCGGGCGCTACCACGATGAGAGTGACGGCGGCTACCTGATGGTGTCCTTCAACGACGCGGCGGCCGCGGGCTGTAGCTAGTCCCCGTGCCCAGAAGTACCTGCCCACCCTGCTGGGCGGCCAGATACTTCGGCCGTA
>CAZEJJ010000130.1:0-21187 GCA_964512185.1 uncultured Enterobacterales bacterium
CGGAGTCCGGTCAGGCAGCTGGGGGCGGGGACGAGGTGCAGTGGGGCCCTACAACCATCGTCGCCGCCTACCGCCCCGCAACCTTCTCGCGGAACCGCCGCAGGACAGCCCCAGCGATCCAGGCGTTGTTGGCGACCACGGCCTCGCCCAGCTCGAGCGCAGAGGCGGCATCGATCCCGCCCGCGTCGAGCACCCCGAGGATCATCTGCAAGCCCCACATCACGTCGATGTCGAAGGCCTCGCACTCCCGGCGTAGCCGCCGATCGTTGGTGACGCAGGTCCACCCCTGGTCGCGGGCCAGGATGAAGCAGAGCCGGTCGTAGTAGGAGAGCGGCCCATGCGTGGCACCAGCCTCGAGGAGCTGCTCGACCGTGCCCTCGGCGATGGTGAGCCCGAGCCGGTCACAGCGGGCCTCGTCCAGCCTGGAGACCTCGTCGAGCACGTCGCGCGGGACATGGATCGGCCCGAGGTGGCGCACGGTGAGCGTCAAGAACGCTTCGTCAACCTCGATGAAGTCGATCAGGACATTGGCATCGACGACGAAGAACATCCGTCAACCCCCGCCTCTGCCCAGGACACCGCCCGCTCTCGCATGGTCTCGAGGCTCACGTCCAGGATCTCCGCCGCCCGGGAGAGCGAGATCTCCCCCTGCTCGAAGGCACGCCGCACCAGCCAGGCCAGCCGGTCAACTTTGAAGTCGAAGGAGTCGATCCGCGACACCTCGCTCCCGGAACGGGCGATGATACGCGGCGCCCCGAAGACCCCGCTGGGTACACCATCTGGCTCGGTGAGCCTGAGCAGCGGCCGGCCGGTGCGGGCCTTGTACTCCCACGCGATGCGTTTCCACACCTGGGCTCGTCTGGCCTTCGAGAGCGGCTCGCAGACCCGGTAGATGACCACGCGCCAACTCACCCGGAAGATCCTCTTGACCTTGATGACCCGATCCAGGAATGAGAGCCCCCGAGCGTCGCGCCACTCCCGTTGGAATGCGTTGTTGGGCATCAGGAAGTGGGAGGCGAAGGCCTCGGCCTCCTTCTCTTGATCGTCGTCCTCGGCTTCGACCTCGATGTCGTAGGTGGGACGATGCAAGAGCAAGTGGCCCAGCTCGTGGACCGCACTGTAGATCCAGTGCTCGACCGCGAGCCTTGCCCAGTTGTTGACGACGACGGCCGGTCCTCCATCCTCCGGAGCCACGGACAGGCCCAGGAAGGCATCGCTGGCCACCTCGATGGCGTGGACCTTGATCCCGTGCGCCTCCAGGAGCCCGCACACGTGGAAGACCGGCTGGTCGGGCGACAACCCGAGCCGCTCTCGCACCAGCGCCGCTGCCACCAGAGGGCGGTCGGCCTCGACACCGTCCAGCGCGAGCCAGATGCCCTCGAGGTCGTGCGCCCCCCTCTCACCGAGGAGCTCCTCGAGTTCGCCGAAGTCCTGTAGCCAGCGCGCCACTTCGACCATGATCTGGTCGCGGCTCTTGAGCTTCTTGAGTGAGCGGAAGCGGACGTGCTGGAGACGCGGGACAGGGGTGACCAGCTCGCGCACTGGCACCTGCAGGGCGCGGGCGATGGCCCGGAGGTTCTCGGTGCGAGGCAAGGACCGCCCCTTCTCCACGGCGCGGTAGGCGGCCCTGGACAGACCCGAAGCCTCGGCGATCTCGACCTGAGTCTTGCGGTGGTGCTTCCTGAGCCTGATCAAGTTTGCTGCGATGACCTGATTGTCCATGGGTGGCTCCTCTCGTCACCTACAGACTATCCATATCTACCGCCACTGTATAGATGGGTAGTTCCTGGATCTTTTCGGCCATCGCAGAGGCACCGCGAAGGAATGCTCACGGCCCCCTCTGCTCAGCCGCGCGTGTGCTACCAGCGACGCCACTTGTCTCGGTACGAGGGCGGGTCGGGGATCGGCGAGGTGGGGGCCTCTGCCCTTACGGCGGTGAAGGCGCTGCTGTCCCCGTCCTTGATCCTGATCATGCCCGTCAGCCGACCGTCTCTGCCGAGCTTGGCGCTGCCGGTCCCGGTCATCGGGTCGTACTCCCAGGCACCACTCCAGCTGAAGGAGACGCCCGCCTTGGTCGGCCTCACGCTCACCGACGCCAGCAGGCAGTGCATCCGCAGGCGATCATCATCGCCGGTGAAGGAGATCAGCGCCGGACCGAGGATGTCCAGCCCGTCGTTCACCCAGGTCTCCGTGTCCACGATACGCCACCATCCGAGAAGCTCATCGGGAAGGAAAGGCTCGGTCATGGTTGCTCCAGCTCGCGCAGTGATAAAAAGGGGCCCGCCCGGCACTCTATCGCGTCTCCGCCCACCCCCGCGGAAGTCCCCTCATCAACTCCATCTGAGCCTTCACTTCACTAGTCGGCGCCAAGAAGATAGTTCTAGCTGCGTCCACCAGGGGCCGCCATCTCAAAGGCCCGCTGGGTTAAGCTCAGCGGGCCTTTCTCGCGCCTGCCACCAGCGTGCTCCCCATGAAGCGCCCTCTCACGGTCCTGATCGTAGTCGCCGCCAGCTACCTCCTGGCGCCGACGGCCTGGGCCAAGTGGCCCACCAAGCGCAGCCCCGACCCTGAGTGGGGCGAAGGCCTCTACCAGAAGCACTGCTGGCAGTGCCACGGCCGCCAGGCCGAAGGCGACGGCCCCTCAGCGGCCGCCATGAAGGCCGCGGTGCCCTCGCTGCGGGGCCGCTCCAACCACGACAGCCGATCCGAGCTGGTCAGCCTGGCGCGCCAGGGCCAGGGCCCCATGCCCGGCTACCACGACTCCATCTCGCGGCAGGACCTGCGCCGGATCTTCGTGTACATCGAGAGCCTCGACAGGCCGCCTGAGCCCGAAGAAGAAGAAGAAGAAGAGGACGGCGACGAAGTACCGGAGAACGACGCCCCGGCCGACGAAGAGGGCGACGCCCCGGCCGACGAAGAGGGCGACGCCCCGGCCGACGAAGAGCCTGAGGCTGGGGGGGAGTAGGGCCCCGCGCGAGATCAGCCCTCTTCCGGATCCTCCACGAAGAGCTCGGGGCACCGGGCGGCCGCCGTGGTGGCTCCGACAAAGGTACGAAGGTCCTGGCTGCTGCCGAGCTGCGCGGAGAGCTCGTCGCAATCCACCGTCGCTCCCTGGACCTGCTCCTCCAGGATCAACGCCGCGACGAAGGCCTCCAGAGAGCTGTGTTTCAGGCGGTACGCTCCCGAGGCGCCAGCGGGCTTGAACAGATCGGACTCCAGCAGGCAGCTGAGCCGCGGATCCTGGTCGCGACAGGTCGACGCATCGAAGGTCAGGGGGTTCCCTCCGTGTGCGGCCGTGCCGGGCACCATCTGTGCGCGGACGAGATCGAGGAGCCGCTCCAGCTGCCGGCCCTCGAGGTCTGGTGAGTCCTCGATCAGCCGCATCTCAACATAGGTGCGCAAGACATCCTCTCGTGGCGCTCCCACGAGGGAGCCGATGCGATCGGTCCCCCTGAACATCCCGGTCAAGACGACCATGTCTCGGAAGTTGTGGATGAAGGTGTAGTGGCACCCGCGCGGCTCGGGCTCGGTGACCTCCAGGCCGTTGTCGGCCAGAAACTTCCAGAACCGCCCCCTCTCCTCATCGGTCATGCGCACCTGCAGGTCCTGTCGGGTCTCTTCACAGGTGAGGGGCGGGATCTCCAGGATGTTGTCCACCCTTAGTCCGTAGTCGTAGTCCTCCAGCAGCGGTCGCCGTCCGAAGCTGACCAGATGCATGCGGCCGGGAAAGCGCTGTTGGAGAGCCTTCACGTCGGCGATGAAGGCCGGCCTGCGCGCCACCACCACTTCGTCCAGACCGTCCAGAACGACCGTGAAGGGCTTCTCACGCAGCCCCTCCTCGAGGTCCGCTTCGCCCTCGGGCCCGCCCAGGCCCAGGCTGCGTGCGATGGTGATCAGGAGCGCGTTGCCACCAGGCTCTCGCACCGGGTCTGCGGGGTAGACCGAGCCCAGCTCCAGGTAGAAGGCCGGCATGGCCTGACACAGCTGCCCATAGACCACCTTGCGGGCGAAGGTGCTCTTTCCGATACCAGCCCCTCCGAGGACCACCACGTCTCCCAGCGCCCCATCGCGGATCAGCTCGAGCAGCCTCTCCTCGTGCACCCCCTCTGCCCTCTCCGGCGGCGAGAAGGGCATCCCCCGGCGATAGGTCAAGGTGAAGGGCCGTATCAGCCCGGCAGCCCGATCGAGCAGGAAGCGATCATGGGCAGCGGCACAGCCACCGATGCTGCGATCCTGCTCGATGGCGGCGTTCACCTTGCCCGGGCGGCCGCTGGTCAGCCACCAGCCCAGCAGCAGAAACACCACCAGGGCAGCTAGAAGAACCGCCGCCATGCCGAGCGGCGACGGCCGGCCCGCGGCCCGACGGGCGGCAGGCTGCAGCCTCGGGACCGGGTGGGGGACGCCCCGTTCGTACAGGCGCAAGGCCACCAGGCATACCAGCGCTACCTGGTCCCGGAACGCGGTGCGCAGGTCCACGCGCCCCTGCAACGCCTGGGCGATCCGCGCGTGAGCAGCAGCGTTTCTGCTGATGCGCAGCACCATCATCGATCGGCAGAGGCTGTCGTAGGGGCCGTCGCTACCCTCGGTGCTCCGGATGAACTCCAGCTGCAGCTCCTCCAGGCGCTCCCTCCGGAAGCGGCGCCTACCCACCTCGACCGCCCCTGCCTCCTCCTCCACCTGCCGTTCGATGGCAGCGAGGGCTCCGCGGTGCTCGGGGGTGAGCGGCAACAGACCGGTGCTGTGGGCTACCCCCAGCATCGCCCCCAGGCCAGCGGCGGACTGCACCTGAAACCCCGCAGCCGAGAGGCCTGAGCGCAGGAAAGCCTCCTGCTCGTTGGCGAACTGCTGCAGCGCGCTCCATCGCTCTCCAGCGGTGCCGGTGGAGATGGCCATATGTGCCCCGCTGATCTTCTCGGCAGCCCTCGGCACACCCAAGCGCTGCGTGAGCTCGCAGTAGGCTGCCAGGGCGAGCTCGTCGGCCTCGTTGGGGGTGCCTGTCAGATCGTCTACCGAGGCCACGATCAGAGGCCAGATCCCCGAGGCGCGGATCTCCCTCGTGAGCTCATCCCAGTGCCCAGCGAGGCGCCGCTGTGCCTTCATCCACCTTCTGCCCCCGGTCGGCGAAGGCGCCCTGCTCCTCTGACCCATCACTGCCGCCCTGGGAGGGATGCGCCGAGACTATACCCCAGCGCAGCGCCCCGACCCCAGCGCCGGCCTGCACGACACACCGACACGACCGCGAGATCGACCCGCCAACCCCCCGCCACAGCGTGGCTCGGGAAGGTAGCCCAGCCCACCAGCTCGGCGGCGCGCTTCCCGGCACCCGCAGCTCAGGCTATGCATGTGCCTGGTGCCCTTGGTGGGAGTCCGTCATGAAGCGCAGCATCCTCCTCTCGACCGCGATCCTGGCCCTGGGCCTCAGCGCAGCCGTGGCCGCGGCCGACGCGAGCGGCGACCAGGTCGCCGGCAAGACCGCCTACGCCACCAAGTGCCTGATCTGCCACGGGAAGACTGGCGATGGCCAGGGGCCGGCGGGCGCGGCGCTGGACCCCAAGCCCAACGACTTCACCAGCGCGGCCTGGTGGCAAGGCCGCAGCGACGCCAGCATCAAGGCCGCCATCAAGGCTGGCGTGCCGGGCACCAGCATGCGGGCGTTCCCGGGGCTCAGCACCCAGGAGCTCAACGACCTGCTCGCCTATCTCGAGAGCTTCAAGCCCTCCGAGTAGCCCAGCATCCAGGAGCCCTGTTGCCCCAAGGGTGTACCGGCGATATGCTGCGCCGGCTCTGCAGGGGTGTAGCTCAGTTGGCAGAGCACCTGATTCCAAATCAGGCGGCCGGGGGTTCGAGTCCCTCCACCCCTGCCATCCTGGGCCCCGCTCGACCCTGTCGGGCGGGGTCTCCAGGTCTGGTATGATGGCGGGCCCCCGAACCTCAAGGTGCCCCCACCACGGGTGCCCCGACGAAGCCGCGAAGGGTGGCCATGCCCGACGGTTCCTACGGCGTCAGACCCAGCTGGAAGCCGGCCAGCGCCGGCGACAGGCTGCTGGTCACCCTGCTGACCGCCAACTACCTCGCCTGCTGGCTGCCCATGCGCCTGCTCAACCTGGGGCTGGGCTGGTGCAAGGTGGACTGGGTCATGCTCGACCTGCTCTCGGTGCCCGGCGCGGTCTTTCGCGCGGCCGGCACGCCCTTCGGTGGACGCGGCCGCGCCTGGGGGCTCAAGGCCAACGCTCTGGAACACACCTTCCTGGTGTGCCGGCTCTGCCCGCCGAGGCGCCGCGCCCTGCGGGATCCCACCGGGGGCGGCCAGTGCGCCTGGAACCAGCGCTGGAACCAGGGTGACTTCGGCATCCCGCCCCACTTCGGCGGGGCCAACTGGGTGCGGCAGTACTACACGCAGACCGAGCTGGGAGACTACGAACAGCTCGCGCAGGCGCCGGACCGTAGAGCGACCGCGCCGACGCGAAGCCCGTAGCGCTATGACCACCCGCCAACTGCTGCCCCCTTCACTGGCCGAAGCGGAGCTGAGCTTCGCCCGCTACCCCTCAGTCCTGCTCGGGGTCCTCTTCCGCCTGCGCAACACCGAAGCGGCGAACCTGGGCGGCATCGAGAAGCTCCTGCTGGACGCCGCCGAAGCGGTGATCAAGTACCTCGCGGTCGTGATGATCGCCCAGTACCGCCTCGACCTGCTCGAGCTGCAACGCGTCGAGACGCTGATCGCCAAGCTGTGCCGCCCCTCGCTCGGCACCTACAGCGCCCTGCTCCGAGAGCTCATCCGCCTGTACCGGCAGAGCCAGGATCCCCTGCTGACGGGACTGCGCGACTTCTATGACGATGACGTGGGAGACGAGACCTTCGTCCATGTCCGCGCGCTGGCCCGGCTGACAGACCACACGCTCCCGCGAAACGCCCGCAGCTACAAGCACCTGCTGGACGCCGTCGTGCACTTCCGCAACAAGGGGGCCGCCCACGGGGCCACCGCCGAGGAGGCGGAGTCTCGCGAGCAGCGCATTCCGGCCCTGGCGGGCGTCATCGCAGCGCTGGTGGAGCGCCTCCGGTTCGTGGGAGAGCTCGAGCTGATCGAGATCCACAGCACTCGCACCGAGGGCAGCGTCCCGATCGCCGGGCTCTGGATCCACAACGGCCAGGCACCCACCAAGGCCTGGAGGAGCGCGGAGCCCGACCTGCCCCATGGCCATCCGATGCTGGTGGTGCCGCTACCCGGCGGGCAGACCCGGCACCTGGATCTCTTCCCGTTCTGCATCGCGCAGGGCGAAGGCATGGCCAGGGAGGTCCTGTTTCTGGGCGAGTTCCGCAAGAACAAGGCGGAATATCTCTCGTACGCCTCCGGCTCTCGCGTCGTGTTGGACAAGGACGACGCGGCCTCTGCCACCCTGGCCGCGGCCCTCGATGGCATCGCGACCGAGGGCCGGCCTGGGCTCCCCGCCCACATGAGACACCTGCTGGACGTCAGCTCACGCGCCCAGCGCATCTTCAGCCAGGCACAGGTGCTCGACCGGGATGGCGACACCGACGCCAGCCTCGACATGCTCCGCATGGCCATCAGCGACAGCCCCGGCTTCAGCACAGCCGTCTCACAGCTGGCCCTCGGCCTCTACGAGCGCGGCGAGGTCGAGCAGGCCCACGGAGTGCTGGACGAGTACCTCGACCTCCGCCCGGATGATCCCGACGCCCTGCTGTTGGACGCCAGGGTGCTGCTGGAGCTCAAGTGGTTCGCGAAGGCCGAAGCCAGGCTCGGTGACCTGGAACGCGCCAGCCCGGACCACCCTGAGCTGGTGCTCCTGCGCGCGGACGCCCAGCGGGAGGAGCAGGAGCCTTGCCTGAAGGCCACGGGCACCCAGCCAGAGTTCGTCCTGCCCCAGGAGCTGCTCGTGGAGGCTCTGGTGGGCAGCCGGCGCCGAGCCTACTGGATCCTCGGGGCGGTGGGAATCATCGGATCCGCCTCCATCGCGGTGCTCTTCTCGGCGCTCGGCGACCTGGTGATGGCGCTGACCATCGCCTCCATGGGCCTGCTCTGGACCGCCACCCATTGGGCCACCTTCCGCTTCCGGCGGATCCTCAACGAGAGCCGCAGCAACTTCGCCTCGTTCCTGCGGCCTTCACGGGGCAAGGATCCGGCCGATGTCTACGACTCGCTCCTGCTCGAGGCCTTCGGCACACAGGTCCACAGTCCCGCCCGGCTCCGGGACCTGTGGGGCTCCATGGGCCAGCGGCCGGTGCGATCCATAGGCGTCTCCGTCCTGGCCATCGCCGTGGCCGGCCTGGCGCTGGACAACACGAAGTACGCCCCGTTTGGGCTGGCGATCGACCTGCTCTACGCAGCCTACGTCTACCTGGTCGCCCTCTCCACAGCCCACCTGGTGGCTTGCCAGCTGTCCTTCCAGGGCATGCTGGGCAAGCTGACCGGGCAGCGCGTCCACTTCTCCCTCGTCCAGCATCCCAAGCACAGCATCCGCTACCTGTCCTACCTGAGCCGGCGCCTGAGCTATCCGCTGCTGCTGATCTTCGTGCTGGCGACCGCGACCCTGTACCTGGGCCCGTTCCTGGCCAACCTGCGCTTCGTGGCCGCCATGGCGTCCATGGTGCTGCTGGTCTGCTGGAGCTACTACCGCACCATATTCCTTGTACGAAGCGTGATCACGCGAGAGAAATGGCGGATCATCTCGGTGTTCTCCGTGCACTTCCACGTCCCCTTCGAGCGCCTGGTGGAGCGCGCAGACCGCAGCGATCTACAACAGATCAAGCACCTGCTGGAGATCCGGGACTTCTTCGACTCCATGGATGTGTGGGCGGAGCGACGCTCCGTGCTGGTCGGCACCTCGCTGTTCTTCGTGGGCGTGCTCTTCCTGACCCCCATCGGCATCTCCAACCTGATGACCCGCAAGGTCATGCCCGACATCTCCCAGGCCGCCAACACGCACAACGCAGGCAGGCGTGAGCTCACCCTGACCGGAGCCGCCCCGGCGAGCTCGGTCGCGTCCACCGAGGTGAAGATCAAGGGGGTGGACGACACGGTGATGGTCTGCTGGGCGCCCACCCTGACCGACCTGCTGGATCGCGCCCTCTACCCTCAGAAGGACTCCCCCACGATGGTCCCTGCGCTGGGCTCAGCCGGCTGTGCCCGCTGCGACTGGGCGCAAGCCAACCACGGCCAGCTGTCCCTGTCCGTCCCCCAAGGCGACCAGCTGCACTTGTTGCTCCTGGCGTACAACCGCATCTACCGCGGCTACTTCTGGATGGGGGGCGGCAAGGTCTCCTACGACATCATGGTGCGCACCGGGGGCAGGTCGCTGTTGAACACGGTCCGCTTCATCCGGACCAACACCTGGGCCCTGGAGTACGTAGCCTACATCCAGGCAACCCAGCGGGAAGAAGACCTGATCGTCGAGGTCCACGAGAGCGGCGGTGAGAATCCGCTCGCAGGTCACGGCTCCGCCGCGCTTCAGCAGCATGTCCACTGGCTGGCTGGCCAGCTCCGCGGCGAAGGGAGCGTCGATTCCGGGATCTTCACCTCGCACGAGACCGAGCAGGAGGCCTCGCGTTGATCCCGAGAGTATTCCAAGGCCTCGAGAGCTTCGGCTTCGTGCACCACCGAGCGCTCAACTCGGCCGACACCCTGGAGCAGGCCGCGCTGCAGGCCAGGACGCGCCCCGACCTGGAGCACATCGTCGAGGGCGATCTGTGCTGGAACCTGCACGAGGGCGACTGGACCTTCTACTTCCGTCATCCGGATTTCCTGACCGACAGGCTCGACCGGGCCCAGCTGGAACAGGCGCGCGAACGAGGTGACCTGCTCACCCTTGACCAGGTTCTGGAAAGGCCCCACCCACACCTGCGCTACATCATCGAACTCAAGGTGGGCTCCGGGCCCACGGACCAGGCCATGGCGGCGCTGGCGGGCGAGCTCCAGCGGAGCGCACTGGCGGGTCGCTACTGGCTCGACCTGTTCTCCCTGCGCCTGGCCAGGGCGGTCAAGCAGGCCGACCCGGCAGTGCCCGTCTCGCTGCACACCAAGCTGGTGGCTGGGGGCCTGGTGCTGCGATCTGCGCCGGAGTTCTTCCCCCTGTCCCTGCACGCCATGGCGGGGCTGTCCTGCGCCGACGCCATCACTCTCACCTACAAGACCTCCACCGCTCGCCTGTTCTCGGGCCTGGGCGCGACCATCGACGGCAGCTGCTCGGGGATCCTGGCGGCGGGCAAGGTCCTGCTGCTGGGCGGCCTCACGACCCCCGCAGCTTTTCGGTTGGCCTCGCGATCCAGGGCCCTGGCGGGCTACGCCAAGTTCTCCCTCTCCGACCTCCCCCCACTCGAGGCGCCCTGATGACCACCTGCGCGCTCACCATCCTGCTGGCGCTCCACGCCCAGCCCTCCCACGCTGGCGGCTATCTCGAGTTCCTCAAGCGGCCCCGCCACGGCGATCCCACCGACTGGCACGACCTGGGCATGGCACCCGAAGGCGAGCACCGCTACCCCCCCCAGGGCATGACCCTGGTGGACGAGCACCTGGTGTTCAGCAACCACTGGAAGGACGACAAGAGCGGCCTGTACCTGGTGGACCGCGACACCATGCAGATCCGGGCCCAGGCCATGATGCCCGACGAGGCCACCCACACCAGCGGGCTGGCCTGGGACGGCGCCACCCTGTGGGCCATCGACTACACCTCCAACCGGCTCTACGCCCTCGACCTGGAAGCCACCTTCCAGCAGCCGGTCGCAGAGATCGATGAGTCCTGGCCCACGGGCCTGCAGGGGCCCTCGGCGATCACCGTGGTCACCATCGGTAGCGACGTCTATCTGGCCATCTCCGACTTCCTGAACACCCACCGCACCTACCTGATCCACCGCGACAAGGTCCCGCAGCTGAACCAGTCCAGCCTGCCGGAGCTGGCCACCATCTGCTACCGCAACGGCGCCTTCTCCCAGGGCCTCACCTGGGACGGGCGGTACCTGTACGAGGCCATCGGCAACCGCAGCACCGATCGCATCGAGGTCTACGACGTCACCCAGGCGCTGGTCCAGGGCGACAGCGCCCTGGTGCGCAACCTGGGCAGCTTCACGGCGCCGGGCAAGATGGTGGAGGACATGGCCACCGATGGCCGTCGCCTGTGGACCTCAGACGAGCACAGCTACCACTGGTACGTGCTGCCGGACCTGCCTGATCTGCTGTCCAGGCTCCAGGCAGCAGAGCAACGATAGCCTTCAAAGGGGAAGCCGTGGGCGAGATACGCATCGGAGCCAGTGAGCTGGGGCTTCAACTGCACTGGCGCTTTGCCTTCCTGGGGCCCGGTTCCCAAGCCGCCACCACCCCCGACGCCATCTTCCTGGACCTGGGCGGCGCGGTGGCGCCAGGCGTGCTGGACGAGCACGGCGCGGGGGTAGAGGCGGGCAGCTGCGCGGAGCTGGTGCTCCGCTTCCCGGAGCTGGCCTACAACCACCTCGTGGGCCCCTGGCTGGATCGACAGAAGGATGGCAGGGACCTGCGCGGAGTGCGCTGGTCACCTGTCATCGTCACCCACCGCCAGCCGGATTTCGACGCGCTGGTGTCCGCCCACCTGGTGATGGAGCTGGTGGAGCACGGCCAGCTACCCTCCTACAGCCGCGCGCTGGTGGCCTACACCTCCGAGGTGGACCAGGGTCGCTACCGCATCGATCCGGCGCGCAGAGCGACGGCCACCGAGGCCATCCACATGGCCTACCTGGCGATCCAGAACCTCGTCCCGCCTACTCCTGGGTGCGACCAGGCCGGGGCCGACCGCTGGCATCTGCGCCGCGGGCTGACGCTGCTGCGCCGCAGCATGGGCGCCATCGCCAGCGCCCGGACGCCCGAGGACGGCCCCCTGCACTCCCAGCTCCATCTCCACCCTGGCGAACCCGGGGTGGCGGCATGGCGTGACGACCCCGACTTCGCAGACGCCTGCGAGCTGCTCGACACAGACGCGGAGCGCTACCTCGCCGACCGGGCCGTGGCCGATCTGCCCATGGTGGACCTGCCGGCAGCGGACGGCGAGGGCACCATCCGGGTCCATGGCTTCGTCTGCCGAGAGCCACCCAGCTCGTACCTGAACAAGTACTGGGTGCGCGCCGACGGCATCCCCTACTTCGTCTGCCCCTACCCACAGGCCGGCAGGCTCCGGGCCGACGAGGTGGACGGCAAGCCCCGGTATCCCCAGGTGATCATCTCGGTAGATCCGGAGTGGACACAACCAGCCACAGGCAGGAGGCTGAGCCTGCACGGCCTGGGCTACCGGCTGGAACAGGCCGAGGTGGCCACCCGCACAGCTGGCGGCGGCAGGGACGAGAGGGGCAGCAAGCCGCGATGGGCCGACGGCTCCTGCGACAACGACGATCCCTGGTACGACGGCCGCGGAGACGACTTCACCATCGTGTCGACGCCCCGCTCTGGGACCAGACTGAGCTACGAGCGCGTGTGCACCGTCGCCACCGGCAGCTTCGCCGATGTGCCGCTGGTGCAGGCTCACGTGGTGCTGTTCTTCGTCCACCCCCTGGATCTCGACGCCGAGGGCCCCAGCCCCACCTGGGGCGCACCCGTCCCGGCGCCCGCCGGCACATCGACCACCCTCCGGGCCTACTTCGCAGCCAGCCGCGACAGCGAGGCTCCAGCTCCCCCCGGCCTGCCGGCTGCCCCAGCCGGCTTCTCGACTGCGTCCATCCACCAGCGGCAGTTCCCCCCAGGGACCTGTCCGCCCATGACCCTCGTGGAGATCGAGGCTGGGATCGAGGGCGCCGATCGAGAACAGGCGACGTTGGAGCAGCTGGCGGGCTGGTGCAAGGCCCTGCGCGCCTCGGCCGACATCGCTGGCCCCCACTACATGTTCGCGCAGCTCCGCGTGGGATCCTCCCTCGCCTCGGAGGGCTACTGCCGCCACCTCCTCCACGAGCTGGCCGCGGGCGACTGCGCCGACATCGACCGAGGCGGTGACGAATCCGAGTCCGGGCTGCTCAACAGCCGGAACGTCGTGCTCCGGCGCACCTCGCAGAGCCGAGGCCCGGCTCAGGGGCGCGCGGAGCTGGACCTGGAGTTGGTCACCTACGCGGCCTTCGTGAACGAGTCCGCAGCCAGCTATTCCCGACGGATCAGCCACGCCCTGGCCAGGAGCCGACACGACGGGCGCGAGCGGGAGCTCCGCCTCACACCGGCCACCAGAGCCCTCGCCGCGCACCTCCGACAGGACTTCCTGGAATTCCAGACCCGCTACTACCAGCTCGACACCTCCACCTGCCCCCAGGGCCGCCACCTGCTGCGCGCGCTGCTGGGGCGCCAGGGCTTCGCAGAGCACTACGCCGAGGTCCAGTCCGAGCTGGATCGACTGCACCAGGTGGAGGAGCGGGCGGAGGGCCTGCGCCGCTCGCAGGTGGATCGCGCGATGGCTGTCCTGCTGGGCATCATCGGCCTGGCGGATATGATCCAGATCGGCGTCGCGCTGCACGCCATGGAGACCACCAAGTTCCATCGCTGGGAGCTGGCGGCGTGGACGCTTCCGTGGGTGCTGCTGGCCCTGATCCTCATGGCCTGGGCGATCTGGCTGCTGCGCCGCTCGCGCCGGTGACACAGAGGACTGCCGTGAATCGAAGACTCGCCGATATCCGCTCCAATCCGAGGCTGCTCGCCACGGACCTCGGCCTGTTGGCGGCCACCGCGGCCGTCTGCGCACTCCGTGCCTGGTCGGCCAGCGACCCGCCTTCCACGCTGATCCTCGTCTTCCTGGTGTACCTGGGAGCCAAGGTCATCGGCTACGCCATCGCCGACTACAGCACCTTCGCCCGGTTCATCCAGGACCAGGTGCGACGCTCGAGGCGCGGCGCCATCAGCGGCTTCGCCCTGTTCAAGGCTACGCTGGTCTTCCTGCTGCTGGCAGGGTTCCTGTTCGTCCACCCCACCTTCTGGCTGGTGGAGTCGGTGCTGGTGGTGGTGATGCGGATCTGGGTGCGATGCTGCCAGTTCGAGCCACCCGGATCACCAGGGCTGTGACAGCCCCGGGGGACCCCATGCCCACCACGACGCCCCGCTTCACCGACAAGCACCTCTCCTACTACGTGCCCAAGTTCGAGCGGCGCATCTACCGGAGGCTCTTCGAGTACCAGGTGCTTGCACGCCACTTCGAGCACGAATCGCTCGAGCACTCTGGCGACCTCATCGAGCTGCTCGGAATCGACCGCCGCCGCGTCGCGAACATGGAGACCAAAGACCACCTGGAGAAGGCCTGCCTGGTCGGGCTGAAGGCCGAGTTCGAGCTGTTCTTCTTCATCTACTGTCACTTCGTCATCGACCACATCATCCGGCAAGCAGAGCAGGCAGGAAGCCTCGGTGAAGAGCATCGGGGGCTCTTGAGCTTGGTGAATGACAAGCGCGGGTTCTTCGACGCCTTCGTCATGTCCGGCTTCCAGGATGCTCGTCCCCTCTTCGTCGAGCGGGCCATCCCGTCCTATGGCCTGATGCGCATGATCCGAGCCCTGGAGCGCGCCGGCTGGACCGTCATGCAGGATCTCGAGGCCCTTGACCACTCGCCATTTCTGGCGCGCATCCCAGCGGATACCGGGTGCCAGGTGGACCCCATCGCCCAAGTCAAGACCGCGTTCCAGGTGCGGCACGCTATCGAGCACAGCTTCTCCCGCGTGGGCAAGCCCTTCGTTGAGAAGACGCGCGACACGTGGCACTGCTCGACCTGGTGCCGCCTGTTCGCCGAGCGCGGTAGCCCACGCCTCGACCAGCGCGTCACCGTCGCGGCGATCGATGTCCAGGTGACCGCGGCCGCCATGACCTACGTAGGCGGCATCGTGGTGGACCACTGGAGACGCGCTACCGGCGAAGGCCAGCCCTAGCAGCCCTCTGGAAAGGCGAGGCATGCCCCACAGGGCTTCGCCTCCAGCTGTCCTGCCAACAGATGGATATCCCCCCTGCTCGTCGTGCTCGGGGCCGTCTGTCGGCCGTCCTCGAATGGTGTACCCTCTGCTGTCCGGCGCGCCTCGCAGGCGCCGCCCCCGCCACCGGAGTCGTCCTCGTGGAGCACTTCATCGTACAGATCGGCGCCCTCATGGCCGCTGTGGCCGCCCTGGTGGTCCTGTTCCGGGTGGCCCGGCAGTCGTCCATCCTGGCCTACATCGTCGCCGGGCTCGCGGCATCGCTGCTGGGCCTGCACATCCCCGAAGAGGTGGTCCACGCCGTCAGCGAGATCGGCATCATCCTGCTGCTGTTCATGGCCGGGCTCGAGGTGGAGCTGCGAAGCCTGCGGCGACGCTGGCGGCTCCTGCTGATCATCGGGCTGGGCCAGGTGCTGGTGAACACCGCGCTGGGGGCGTTGCTGGGCTGGGCAGCGTTGGACATCGAGCAGGTCACCACGCTCATCTACTTCGGCCTGTGCCTGACCTTCTCCTCCACGATCATCGTGCTGGGCCTGCTCAAGACGCGCCGAGAGCTGGACACGCTGCACGGGCAGGTCATCCTGGGGCTGATGGTCATCCAGGACGTGACCGCTGTGCTCGCCCTGGCGGCGCTCAAGGCCATCTCCACAGGCGCGGCGTTGGGGCCGGCCCTGGGTATGCTCCTGCTCAAGCTCCTGGCCATGACGGCGCTGCTGGTGGCCGCGGGCCGCTTCCTGTTGAGGCCCCTGTTCCGCTACCTGGCGCGCAGCGCCGAGCTGCTCTTCGTGGGCGCGCTGGGCTGGGCCCTGGGTGTGGCGGCGCTGGGCGAGGCCTTCCACTTCTCACCCGAGATCTCCGCCTTCCTGGCAGGCGTGGCCATGGCCATCCTGCCCTACAAGCTGGAGATCGAGGACAAGGTCGATCCCCTCAAGAGCTTCGGCGTGGTGCTGTTCTTCGTCTCCCTGGGCTACGGCCTCGAGCTGGGCCCGCAGACCCTCGGCTACCTTCCCCCGGTGCTCGCCGTGGCCGCCCTGGCCGTCTTCGGCACCCTGCCGCTGGTGCTGGGGCTGGGCTGGCTCGGCCGGCTCAAGAGCCGCCCGGCCTTCATCATCGGCGGGATCATCAACCAGATCTCCGAGTTCTCCCTGATCCTGGCCACACTCTGCCTGCAGGCAGGCGTGTTCGAGCAGGATCACTTCATGATCATCACGCTGGCTTGCGTGGTCAGCATCGTCCTGTCCACCGCCGGTCACCAGGTCCTGCAGCCCCTGTACAGCGCAGCAGCGGGCCTGCTGGAGTTCCTGGACGCGCACGCCCGGCGCCCCGCGGGAGCGAGCGAGCGCCGCGAAGGGCCCTTCGCCGTGCTCATCGGGCACAACGAGCTGTCCCAGGCGCTCACCGAGCACCTGCACAGCAGGGATCGCTCCGTGGTGCTCATCGACTGCGATCCCGAGGTGCACCACAGCCTCGCGGGCCGCGCGGACCGCCTGCACCCTCTCTACGCCGACATCTACGACCCCGACACCTGGGAGGAGGCCGGATTCCGCGATGCCGAGCTGGTGATCTCCTGCCGGGCAGGGAGCCAGCTCGCCGAGCTGGCGGTGCTCCGATGGATGAAGGAGCATGACATCCAGGTGCCCTTCATCGCCGCCACAGATTCCAGCGCAGAGGCCCTCGAGCTATACGAGGCCGGCGCGGCCTACGTGATCCAGTCCGACGCGCTGGCGGCCGAGCGTATGCGCGAGATCTTCGAGCAGACCGAAGCCCACGACCTGTCCGACCATGGCCGGAGCCACCGGCGCTGCCTCGAGCACCAGCGCCGGACAACGCCGGACCTCTTCCGCTTCCTGTAGAATCCTGCCAGCAGCGGGACGGGCCCTCCCCGCGGAGGCAATATGACGCGCGACATCGACACCCTCAAGCCCCTGTTCCATGACGAGGACACCGACACCTGGGTGCAGGCCTCCCGCGCCATCGGGGCCCTGGGCCAGGCCGCCGAGCCGCTGCTGGCCGAGTTCCTGGCCCACCCTGACGACATCCACGCTCGCCGCCACTCCTGGTGCGTGCTGGGAGCGTACCTGGAGGCGGTCGCCGACGACGTGGACACGGTCTTCCGCGTCGCGGTCCTGCCCAGCAGGAAGGGCAGAGGCCAGCTGGAACAGATCGAGGCGCCCGTGCGCAGCATGGTCCGTGAGGTCCTGGCCGGCGCGGTCGTGGAGGGGCTCGCGGGCAGCGATGTCGCCCTGGCGCGGGCGGCAGATCTGACCGGTTTCGAGCAGCAGCGCCGGCTCAAGATCGAGGAGCTGGAGGCAGCGCGCCGGGACAAGGCGGCGCGGCTGGAGGCCATGAGCAACCCCAAGGCGCGAGCGGGCCTCCAGGGCAACATCAAGCGCATCGACGCGGCCTTGACAGCCTGGCAGGATGACCGTTCGACCTTCGCGTCCATCGCCGCGATCGGCAGCGCCGAGGCCCGCCTGCCCCGTGCTCGCCGCATCCAGGAGTGGTGCTTCGGGTCCCTGGTGGCCGGCCTAAGCCTGCCGCTTCTCCAGCGACTCGGCGTCCCCCTCCCTCTCCTGGCCGTCGCCCTGGCGCGGCTCTCGGCCGAGGGCGGCGACCGCATCGCCTACGCCAAGAACCTGCCTCGGCTGCTCGTGGACCCCGAGGTGGACCCGCGAGACGAGCGGCTCACAGCGCTGGTGCAGGAGGTGCTGGCCACGTTGTCCGAGCACCTGCCGAGCCCACTCAAGAGCCCCGTGCACTGGGTGGAGCACCTCATCGCCCTGCGCGAGGTCGCCCAGCGTTGGAGGCTCGACCTGGCGGTGCCCCAGGGCCGAGGGCTGGATGCGCTGGAGCCAGCGGAGCTGGCCAGGGGCTACGGCGACTGGCTCAAGGGCGGAAGCGAACAGGCAGCCATCGAGCTGGCTCGAGCCTGCGAAGCCACCTTCGACGACGACCTGCGCTGGAGGGAGAAATCCGAGCGGGAACGCCTGGCCCTCCCGACCTTCTTCCTCGTGGTGCTGTTCCCCCTCGCCAAGGGTGGGCGCACCCATCGCTTCGACCTGGCCCACCGCCTGGAGCTGGTGCGCCGGGCCATCCACGACTGGCAGGCCCGCAACCCAGCGATCCTGGCGGTCCTGGTGCGCGCGTGGAAGCTGCTGCTGAACCAGCAGCTCGAGGCCACATCCAGCCCTGACCAGGTGCTCGGCGTCTGCCTGCGCCAGGTGCAGTGGATCGAACCCCTGGTGGCCCGCTGGAACCTGCGCAGCATCGTGCTCAAGGACCTGGCCACCATCGCCGCCCGGGCCCTCTGTCGCTGCTACCTGTCGTGCTCCAGCCGCACCGAGCCGCGCTACGACGAGTACCTGGTGTTGCTCTACAGCCTGCTGCACGCGCTGCCCGAGCAGCAGATGCTCCGGGAGATGGCGCTGTACGCCGCGGCCTCCCCCGAGGTGCAGCGACACCTGGAGGCCATCAAAGATGTCCTCCTCGCTGGAGAGCGCGACGAGCTCGATGACAGCTGGGCTCGATACGGCGAGCTGCTCTGGAGCCTCCCTACCCGCGATGGCGGCTCCGACCGCCTCCCACGCCACCGCGACGTGGACGAGCTCGCCGCGGTGCTGCGCAACCCATCGGGCAACCGCGACCGAGCCCGAGACGAGTCCGATGGTCGCTGGCAGAGCGCCCTCGAGTGGATGCTGCTGGTGCGCGAGAACGCGCGCGTCCAGGCAGAAGCTGGCGGCTCGCGCCTGGCGAGCAAGGGCTTCCTGGACGAGATGAAGGCGGAGGTGGGCGCGCGGGCCGGCGCCAGCCTGGCTGCCTTCGATGCGCTGGTGATGGAAGCCGCCAGGCTGGAGTACACCCTGGCGGATCCAGGCGAAGCCCTGGACGTACTAGAGACCATCCGCGCCGCCATCGGCAGCCTCAGGGAGCTGCGCCAGCTCTGCCGCGAGCAGCTACCCATCGTCGAGCGCAGCGTGGTGGACCTGCACCTGGAGCACCGGGGCACGATCCTGGAGCGCCGCTTCACCCTGCTGTCGTCGGTCCTGGAGACGGAGGACGAGGCGCGCGCGCTGGCCGCCATGGGGCTGAAGGACCCCGACTGGGCTGCGTACCAGCCCACGCCAGACGCCTACAGTCCATCCAAGAAGGACCGGCGCCTGCTCACCCGCTGGATGGTCAAGCGGCACATGCTGCGAGAGCTGGCTGGGCGATCAGCCATCCTGGGGCGCCTGACCAGCCTCGGGTTCGTCGCCAGCTGGATCGCGGCTCCCTACCTGCTCTGCTTCCTCCTCGTGGTCTCGCTGGGCATCGCCGGGGCGGGCCCTAGGCTGGACTGGCTCCGCGGCCTCCCCTTCCTGCTCGCACCCGTGGCCGGGCTCGCCCTGGTGGCGCTGTACCTGGCCCTCCCCGACGACCACCACGAGCGGAGGGACCGCGCCACCCTGCTGCTCCCGCACATGGTGGGGGCCCTGTTCCTGGGCATCATGGAGCGCTTCGCCGCCGACGAGACCTGGTCCCTCGCCGTGCTCGGGAGCCCGATCATCCGCGGGGTGAACCTCGCCATCTTCCTCGGAGCCTCCTACTTCTTCGTGCGACACGTCATGATCCACCAGCAGCGACCCAAGGCTCGCGCGCACCGCACAGGCGCCAAGGCCATCTCCACCAGCCAGGTGCTGCGGCGCCGCGCCCTGTCCCTGCTCGCCATGGGTTTCTGGCTCTCCTTCCTGTTCATCACGGTCTACTCCCTGCTCATGGGCGGCGTGATGTCCGGGCCGGGCCGCGCCGAGCTGGCAGCCGCCCTGGCACAGCAGGCCGATCCCGTGGCCTCCTGGCTGGGGCACCTGATACCACCCCACATCCCGGTGAGCGTCCTTCCTGGCGGACCCACGCTGATCGTCTTCCCCTGGGCCATCCTGAGCTGGACCGTCCAGCTGTTCTTCTTCAGCGCCATCTTCGAGCGCATCATGAACCGCGGCGAGTAGCGTGGGACGAGCAGGGCGCTGGCTTGCCACGACGGGTGCGCTCTGCGTCGTCGCGGCCTGCGGCCCGGACCAGGAACACCATGAGGGTGCCCCTCCCACTGGGCACGAGGCCCCAGGCGACGATGTGCAGCCGGGCTACCAGGTCACCATCCGGCCCCGCGGCTCCGGGGAGGGCACGGAGCCCAGCGTCGAAGACGCCCCCACCGAAGAGGCCGCTGGGCGACCCCTCCGGTTCGTGGCGTCACCCGAGACGGATCCGCGGCAGCAGCTGGCCCTGGAGCGCCTCAACACCATCCGGGCCGACCCCGCCGGGCTGGCGCCCGAGCTCGAGGACATCCTGGCGGAGATGATCCGCGAGCAGCCCGACCGCTGCGGCACTCCGACGACCTGGCTGGACTCGGTCCGCAGCGCCGAGGCCAGACCGCCCCTGGCACCCCTGGCCACCCTGGCCGAGGTGGCGCGCAGCCACTCCCATGACATGCTGGAGCGGCGCTTCTTCGACCACACCAACCCTGACGGCGTGGGCTCCAACGACCGCGTGCGGGCTGCGGGCATCTCGTTGGAGACCCGGGTGGTGCTGGGAGACACCATCCACCTGTACGGGAACGATCCCGGCGACAACCAGCTGGAGTCCATCTACCAGCTGCGCTACCGGCGCACGGGCCCACGACCAACCGCCGAAGACAGCCTCTTCTCGGACGGCATCGACAGCCTCGTCATCGATCGCTGCGTCCCGAGCCTGGGCCATCGCGAGCACCTGCTGGGTACGGGCCCCTTGAACGCCAGGGATCGTGAGGTGGGCATCGGCTACGCCCTCTACGAGGGACCGGACCGTGAGCGCCCCGGCTGGTCCGGCTACGAGCTCGAGCTGACCGTGCTGACCCTGGCCTACACCGACGGCGATCCGTACCTGCTGGGGGTCGTGTACGAGGATGTCGACGGCGACGGCCGCTACTCGGCGGGCGAGGGGCTGCCCGAGATCGCTGTGGAGTTCCCAGGGCAGGGCCTGCACACCACCACCACCCGGGGAGGCGGATACGCCTTGCCCCTCCCGGTGGGAACAGAGGGCGCAGTCCGCACTCTCGGCGTTGAACGCAGCTTCCGATTGGGCACCTCCAACCAGAAGATCGACTTCACCCTGCCGCCAGGGCAGGGCGGCCTCGCGGAGGCACCGGGAGGCCCTTCGGCGCGCTAGGAGCGCTCGGGAAAGAGGCGGCAAGCCTGCCGCCGGTTCATGTCGTAGCGAGACCCTCCAGGGCCGTAGCGAGACGGGTTCTGCGCAGTAGCGACCGGCGGAGGCGTGT
>CAZEJJ010000131.1:0-21106 GCA_964512185.1 uncultured Enterobacterales bacterium
GAAGGTGCCGTCGCCGTCGAGATCGCAGACGATGTGGGCGGTGCCGTAGCCGTCGGTGGTGAGCTCGAAGCCCGCCTCGTGGCCGCTGGAGGGATCGTAGGACTCGCAGGGATCGGTGCTGGTGGTGGTGGAGCTGCCCCCGTAGAACTGGGCGTCGATGAGGGTGGGCGTGCGGTAGGAGTAGCTGCCGATGGAGGGCGGGTTCAGGTACACCGGCGTGTCCACCAGCACGCTGTAGCTGGGGGCCAGCTGGGCGCGGGCGTGGTCGTCCACGCCGGCGGAGTTGCCCACCAGGTAGTGGTTGAAGGCCGCCCAGCCCTCGAGATCCACCTCGATCACCGGGTAGTAGCCAAAGTCACCGCCCTCGGGCACGGCGTAGAGCGCGCCGTCGTTGGCGTAGGCCGCGGTGAAGTTCTGGGCGTCGATCTCCCACACGTAGCTCCACACTCGCCCGCCGCCGTCGATGGCGTTGGTGACGTCGATGTCCCAGCCCGTCGAGGTCTGGTCGTCGCTGAAGCTGACCACGTAGGTGTCATCGGCGGGTGGCGTGAAGCTGTCACCGCTGTAGAGCAGGTCCAGGAAGCCGCCGGAAGTGTCGTAGACCGCCAGGGTGCCGGTGCCGTTCCACTCCAGCTCTTCGACCGTGGCATCCAGGATGTCCACGTAGGCTTCGGTGCCTCCCACCACGTACTGGTAGGCGCCCAGCTCCGTGGAGCCTTCGGCCCGAGCCAGCTGCGGGAGCGTGAGGGCTGCGCAGAGCGCGGCGATGCAGCAGGAGGGGCTGGGGGTGCGGATCATGCGTCCATCCTGGGTGCTGGCCATCGCTCGCGGCTGCACCGCCGGATCGGCGGGCCCGCGGGATGGCTCGACGCGGAACATGATACCGCAAGCCGCCCACCTCCAGGCGGAGATCAGCAGGGTTCGGGGAAGCCCTGCCCGCAGCGCCAGTCGCGGATGGTGTCGAACACCGGGTAGGAGGCGCCTGTGGTGGTCTTCCAGGAAAAAGCGTCCCACGAGGCGTCCTGTAGCTGAAAGGGCATCACCGCTTCGATACGATCCTCGGGGAACCAGTCGTTCTGCCAGGCCGAGAGCGTCCAGCCGGCCACGTCCTCGCGCGAGCCGTAGGCGCCGGCCTCCACGCTCCAGCCGGTCTCGGTGATCAGCACCGGGGCGCCGGGCACGCCCGCCGCGGCCAGCTCCTGCTGCCAGTAGGCCAACCCCACGGCGCAGTCCTCGTAGGCCTCGAAGAAGCCCCAGCCCGCCCCCTGGGAGGGGTAGGCGTGGCTGGCGAAGCCGTCGAGGTCCGAGAACACCGTGGGCACCGCGGCCAGCATGGAGGCGATGAAGGTCTCGCTGGTGTACCCGCCGCTGTAGCTGTCGCTGCCACACTCGCAGGCGCCCACACCGCCAGGGGCGAGCCCGCCGTTGATCACCTTGATGCGATCGTCGTCGAGGGTGCGCAGGGCCGCGGTGACATCCCGCAGCAGCGAGGCGTACTCGGCGGCCATGGTCTCCTGCAGGATCCAGCCCTGGGAGGCCTCGCACTCCCACTCGTAGCAGAGGTTGGGCTCGTTGTGGATCTCGAACCAGATGGGCCAGCCCTCGCGCAGGGGCAGGCCACCCGCCACCGCCGCGAAGGCCGCGGCGTAGCTCTCGTAGTCCAGATGTGCGCCGTCGTCGGAGTGCTGGCGGATGTTCATCTCGCCCCAGGGCGGGTTCATGCGGATCACCGGCACCAGGTCGCGGGCGTACACCTGCTCCACGGCGCTGATCCAGTCACTCTGGGGCGCCGACATGCCCGGCGTGATCCCGGCGAAGATCAGCTTGACGTGCCCACCAGGGCCGGCGAGCTCGGCCGCCCAGTCCCACTGGTCGCTGTCGCCGGCGCTCACCAGGCCGATGCCGAAGGGGTTGCGCGGAGCCGCCGAGCTGGTGCCGGTATCGTCACCCCCGCTGTCGTCGGGCAGATCGCCGCGCACCAGCACCTGGCCGCTGCAGATGGGGGTGGCGCCGTCGTCGGCGGTGAAGTCGAAGCTGTACCAGCCCTGGTCGTCCAGCTGCCAGGACTGCGCCCAGGTGTAGGGGCCGCCGCCGCTGATGAGCAGGTCGCCCAGCTGCTGGAAGCTGCCCCCGGAGACCGCGTAGCCCACGTAGACGTAGCCGCTGTCGGCGGTGACCGAGACGTCCACGCGCTCGCCGGGTTCGGGGCGGGCGGGCGTGATGCTCATGCTGGCGTCGGCCGCCGCGCACTCGATCTGCGGGCCGGGCCAGGGGTCGCTGTCCGCGTCGCTGTCGCTGTCCGCGTCGCTGTCGCTGTCCGCGTCCGCGTCCGCGTCGCCGGGGTGGCGCCGGATGTCCAGCCGCTCGCAGCTGCAGCCGGGGAGCAGGATCAGCACCGGCAACAGGCTGGCGCGCATGCGGGGAGAGCTCAGGGACAGGCCCCGGCCACAGCCGAGGTGTCGAAGCTGATGGCGGGGCAGTCGGTGACCACGGCGGAGGAGCTGTTGACGGTGACGTCGGCGCCCGGCTCCTGGTACAGGGTGAGATCGCTGCCGTTGATGACCACCGTGCTGCCCGTCTTCGCCCAGGCTGTGAGCAGGGACCCGTTGAGGGTCACCTGGGCATCGCTCTCCACGTAGAAGCTCCCCTGGCTGCTGCTGGCGCTGCCGCTGGCGCCCCCGCAGATCCACAGGCTCAGCGAGGCCTCGCCCAGGTTGAAGCCATCGGTGACCAGCTGGGTGTCGGCGGGCAGGATGGCCGCGCATGGATCCGGATCGGCATCGGCGTCCGTGTCCGCGTCGCTGTCGCTGTCGCTGTCGGTGTCGGTGTCGCTGTCGGCGTCGCTGTCGGCGTCGCTGTCGGGCTGGCTGTCGCCTTGGCTGTCAAGCCTGGCGCCGGCGGGATCGCAGGCCAGCGCCAGGATGGCAGGAGCGAACACGGGAATCAGAGAGAGAGAGCGCATGGGGACCTCCGCGATCAGGCTAACCCAGACCAGGGGCCGGGTCTGGGACCGCTGGCCGGACAGCTGTCGTGCTACGTTCCTTGCTCCCCAGCCCGGAACCCAGCTTGCGCCGCTCCCTCGCCAGCACCGTCGCCCTGGCCCTGGCCCTGGCCGCCGCGGGCGGCAGCCGCGGTGTGCCCGACAGCGGCCTCGAGAGCGCCCTCCCCGACGACAGCGACCCCGATCTGCCCGACGGCGTGCTCATCTACACGGGTCACGGGGGCGTCTCCTCCGCTGGCCTCGACGGAGGCATGACCCACCAGCAGAGCACAGCCCTGCTCGAAGACGCGGGCCTGACCGTGAGCCGCAGCGGGAGCTGGCCCGAGTCCTTCGACGCCTATCGCCTGGTCATCCTGCCGGGCCCCGGGGCCAACGACAGCGGCGCCGAGTTCACCACGCTGCAGAGGGCCGCCCTGCAGGGGCTCATGTCCCGCGGCGGGGTGGTGCTGGTGGAGTCAGAGCACGGCGGCGCCATGAACGTGGATCTGTTGAACGACCTGGTATGGGACCTGGGCGGCGGGATGTACGTGGGCGAGGGCACCCTCGAAGGGACCGGCGACAACATCGCCGACACTGCGCTCACCGCAGGGGTCGACAGCGTGGGCTTCGACGTGGCCGGCCCCCTCGACTCCCTCGAACAGACCTGCCTGGTGGCCAGCGAGTGGGACTGCGTGCTGGGCGCCAGCCCCCACGGCCTTGGCTGGCTGGTGCTGGCGAGCGACGGCCACCTCTTCGAGGACCTGGCCGGCTGGACCGACGAAGGCCACGACAACGACATCCTGCTGCTGGACCTCGCCCGGCTGTGAGCAAGGAGGCCACCATGTGCACCATCCCTCGCTGCGCGCGCCTGCTGGCGGCCCTCGGCCTGCTCCTGCTGCTGGCGCTGGCCTGCGGCAAGGGCGCAGACAGCGCCGGCGAGCCCGCGCCAGAAGGCGCCTGGACCGACGATGTCTGCGGGCTCACCTGGGTGGAAGACGCCGGCGCCACCACCTACTGGGAGGCCGCCGTCATCGACTGCGAAGCCCTCGATCTGGGCGGCTACAGCTGGCGCCTGCCCACCATCGGCGAGCTGCGCTGCCTGGTGGACGGCTGCGAGGCCACAGCTCTGGATGGCGACTGCGAGGTGGACGACGACTGCGATGTCATCGGCTGCCTCACCACCCACTGCGAAGGCTGCGAGCTCGACGCCGGCGGAACCGAGGGCTGCTACCTGCCCCCGGACCTCGTCGGCGGCTGCGACGAGCCCCACTGGTCCGGCTCGACCCAGGGCGACGAGCGCGCCTGGCTCATCAACTTCCGCGACGCCAGCGTCAGCCACGGCGACATCACCGAGCGCTACCTGGTGCGCTGCGTGCGGGTGGACACGCAAGAGGCGCTGTAGCCCGCACCACGCACCGAGCCGCAGCCGGTGACGGGTCCCGGGATCCGCCGCTACGCTGCTGCCTCCAGGCCCAGCGCCAGCGAGCGCAGGCCCGACTCCGAGCGAGCCTTGCCCCCCCTCCAGCCCTGCAATAGCTTGGCCGGCCAGCGTCCAGAAAAATCCCAGCCCACCGTGTCGAGCGAGGTCATCCATGTCCACTCCCGCCGATTTCGAGAAGGCCCTCGAGCTTGGTCGTCCCCCCAACATCAAGCGCCTGTTCCCCAACAGCCGAGCCCTGATCGTCAGCGGCAAGGTCATCGATCGCGCCTGCCGGGCCAAGGGCGAGTGCATGACCATCGCGGCCAACGGCCGCAACCAGCAGGTGATCCGCGGTGCCCTGCAGGCCGCCCAGCGGGCCAACGCGGCCATCATCATCGAGATCGCCAGGTCCGAAGGCGGCGCCACCGCCTACTGCGCGGTGAACTTCTGGAACCTGGCCCGCCAGGTGGACGCCGTCGCCAACGAGCTGGGCATCAGCGTGCCCATCGCCATCCACGCTGATCACTACGGCATCAAGAAGCAGGCCGACGTGGAAGCGGCGCGGGTGGAGATCCCCTCGCTGTTCGACGCTGGCGTCACCAGCATCGCCATCGACGCCTCGCACATGCCCGACGACGAGAACCTGCTGGCCAGCCTCGAGCTCGCCCGGTACGTGCCCGGCTGGGCCGGACTCGAGACCGAGGTGGGCGAGATCAAGGGCAAGCAAGGCATGTCCACCGCCGAAGAGGCCCTGTTCCTCATCAAGGGGCTCAACGCCCACGGCGTCTTCCCAGACTGGATCGCGCTGAACAACGGCACCGCCCACGGCATCCAGACCTCGGATCACGGCATCCAGATCGACCTGACCCAGGAGATCCACCGGGCCCTGGAGCCCTACGAGATCTCCGGCGCCCAGCACGGCACCTCGGGCAACTCGTCGGACCGGCTGCGCACCATCGCCCGCACCACCGCCACCACCAAGGCCAACGTGGCCACCGCCCTGCAGATGATCTCCTGGGGCGTCAAGGTCAACGACTACGGCAACGCCGTGCTCGACGCCGACGGCGGCTTCGCCAAGGTGCAGGGCAAGGGTGTCTCCCAGGAGCTCTGGGCCAGCATGATGGCCCACGCCGCCGACAAGGGCCTCGCGGGCGGCAGCGTCAAGAAGCTCAACCTGCCCTTCGAGAACAGGATCCTGGGCCAGGCCCCTGAGCTGCGCCAGCGCATGGCCAAGGACGTAGAAGACTTCGTCTACCACCTGCTGGCCAAGGTCTTCAACGCCACCGGCACCGCCGACCTGGCCGTCCAGGCCATCCTGGCCGCCGGCTCCCACGACCTGGGTGCGGTGGCCACGCGCATCGAAGACCCCGCCGAGTGGACCCCCGAGCTCATCCGCCAGCGCGCGGCCCTGATCGACAGCGACAAGGGCCCGGAGGGTGACTGGGAGGACTAGGCCGCCAGCGCGTCGGCCCTCAAGCCAGCGACAGGGCGATCTCCACCATCTGCATGAACGCCGTCTGGCGCTGCTCGGCGCTGGCCTTCTCTCCGCTGCAGATCTGGTCGCTGACGGTCAGGATGGACAGGGCGCGGACGCCGTGGGCCGCGGCGATGGTGTACAGCGCCGCGCTCTCCATCTCGATGGCCAGCACGCCGTGGTCCGACCAGATGGCCCAGGGATCCGCACCGTCCTGGTAGAAGCTGTCGCTGGTCAGGATGGGGCCCACGCGCACCTGCAGCCCGCGATCGCGGGCCGCCTGCCAGGCAGCCTGCAGCAGCCCGAAGTCCGCGCAGGGTGCGAAGTCGCGACCCCCGAAGCGCAGCTGGTTCACCTTGGAGTCGGTGCAGGCCGCCTGGGCCAGCACCACGTCGCCGATGGCCATCTCAGGCTGGAATGCGCCGCAGGTGCCCACGCGGATCAGGGTCTGAACGCCGTACTCACGCACCAGCTCGGTGGCGTAGATGGCGATGGAGGGCACCCCCATGCCGCTGCCCTGGATGCTCACGGGCTTGCCGTCGTAGGTGCCGGTGAAGCCCAGCATGCCGCGCACCTGGTTCACGCAGACCGGGTCCCGGAAGTAGGTCTCCGCCACGTGGCGGGCGCGCAGGGGATCTCCCGGGAGGAGGACGGTGGGGGCGATGTCTCCCGCCGCGGCGGAGATGTGGATGCTCATGGAGGGCTCGGGGTGTCCGGGGCCGGCCCCGGGTAACACCTCCGGCGCCCCCAGCGCACGCCTGTTAGCTGGAGCGTCTCGGGGGCCCCCACCCACCGGGCCCAGTGAGCGGAGCCGCCATGAGCGACAAGGCCTTCCAGGACTGCTACCCCGACGAGCTGTCCCACTGCTTCGGCTGCGGGCGCAACAACGAGCAGGGCCACCGCATCCGCACCTTCTGGGACGGCGACGAGACGGTCACGCGCTACACCCCCGAGGCCCGGCACACTGCCATGCCCGGCTTAGTCTACGGTGGCCTGCTGGCGTCGCTCATCGACTGCCACAGCACGGGCACCGGGGCCGCGGCCCTGGCCCGCGAGCGCGGCCTGGACATGGAGCGTGACGGCTCACCCCGCTGCGTGACCGGGACGCTGGAGATCCGCTACCGCGCTCCCACGCCCCTGGGGCCCGAGCTGGAGATCCGCGGGCGCATCGAGCAGGTCAAGGGCCGCAAGGTGGTGGTCAGCTCCACCCTGCACGCTGGAGGCGCGCTCTGCGTGGAGGGGCGCGCGGTGGTGCTGGAGCTGCCCGAGGGCTTCGGCGCTGGACGGAAGCACGGCGCGAACACCAGGCCGCCGGGACGGGACTAGGATCGAGCCATGGAGCTACCCGGAAGAAGACGCCAGGCGCTCATCGCCGCCCTGCTCGGCCTGCTCCTGGCGGTCATGGCATGGCGGATGGGCAGCCAGGCGCCCCCGCAAGGCACCGAGCTTCCGCGGTCCGCTGCAGGCCCGCGCGCCTCCAGATCAGCCGGCGAGACCTCACCGGCACCTGCCCCACCGAGCCCCCCCTCCGCACCCACCGTCGCAGCGGAGGCCCACGAGCTGGCGGTCCCCGGCCTGGGTCACGTGCGCTGCGCTCACCAAGGCATCGTCAGCGCCGACTCCCTCGCCGGGCGGACCCTCCCGTCGGGGCCAGCCGCCCAGCGGGTGTACTTCGTGGAGCTGACAGGCGACGAGCTGCTGGCCTCGGTGGAGCAGCCCGAAGGCGAGACTATCCTCCAGGATCGCCACCACCAGCCCCTGGTGAAGATCCGCTGGGCAGGCGCCCAGGACGGCCAGTGGGGCGAATGCGAGCTCTCGGCCCTGGAGATGCTCACCGTTGACGGAGCGCTGCTGCGGGCCGACGGCAGCCCCGCCACCGGCGAGTCGGTGGTCACCTGCCCGGGTGAGATCCGCACCGCGGACGAGCACGGGGAGTTCAGCTTCCACCTGCCGCGCGGCGTCACCTGCCACCCCATGGGTTTCATCGAGGGCGATGACGGCAGCTTCGGCCGCGGGCCCCCGGCCGAGGTCACCGGCGGTGTGCACGACGAGGTGGTGGTGACCATGCCCGGCGAGGACGACATCTGGAGCCTGGACCAGCAGCGCATGCTGCTGCGCCAGCTGGCCACCATGCTCTCCGATGCCGAGGACCGCCGCGAAGGCCCTCTGGCCCAGCTGGCCGACCTCGCCGACGCCTCACCCGAGGCCCGCAGCCTCATCGCAGCCTGGGCCGCGCAGGTCAGCGCCGCCCGAGACTCCCGCTACACCGAGCTCGAATTCCTGCTGGGCCCCGACGCCGGCCCTGAGGACTTCAAGGACGCCTGGCTGATCGGCGTGGGGATGTAGGCGCCAGAGCCAAGCCCACTGATCTGCTCGCTGTCTGGAGCCAAGCCCCCGAATTTGCTCGCTGAGCGGATGCGAGCACTCGATAATCGGCTTTCCATCGTGAGCCAGCGCGACGATGGCCCCATGAAACGCCAAAAACGTTCACTTTGAGGGGCATGGCCTCGATCCGCGAGCAGATCGTGGGGTATGGCTTCATGCCGCGCCGCACCGGCCAGCCGCGCTGCTGGCTGTCGCGGGGGTGGGCGCCTAGCGCAGAGAGGACCCGCGCTAAAACCTCCGCGGAGCCAACCGATCAGCAAGCCATGAAGCTGTACCCACTCGCCTTTTCCGCGCTGCTGGTCTCCGAGTGCGCCGATGATGAGAAGATCGTCATCGGAGACGACTGCCCCTTCACCTGCGACACCGCCGAGCCGGAGGACACAGCGCCCCCGGAGGACACGGCGCCCCCGGAGGACACGGCGCCCCCGGAGGACACAGCGCCCCCGGAGGACACAGAACCAGCCGAGGACACCGGGCTCGACTGCTACTACCGGGTAGACTTCGAGCGCGACCCGGGCGGCGCCGCCATCCAGGCGGGCCAGAACCTGGCCGAGGCCTACGCCCTGTGGGGCATCCACCTGGGCACCTGGGATCGGGCGGGGACCACCGAGGCCCTGGGCATCGCCTTCGACTCCGACGCGCCGCCGGGCACCGACTACGATCTGGGCACGCCCAACGAGGCCTACGGCGGACCCGGCACAGGTGACGGTGGCGCCAGCAACGACATCCCCATGCACAACCTGCTGATCCGGGCCCAAGACACCAACGACGCCGACGGCGACGGGCTCATCGATGTGCCCAACGACCACGCGAGCGGCGCCACCTTCGTCTACAGCCTGGACGCTCCCCTGTGCCTGCGGTCGCTGGACTTCGTGGACATCGACGAGGAAGCCGCCACCGTCTCGCTGCTGGCCGCCGACGGCAGCGAGCTGGCCAGCCTGTCCACCAGCCTGCACGGCGACAACTCACACGAGACGGTGGCAGCAGAGGTCTGCGGCATCTCCTCGCTGCGGATCGTGCTGCAGGGCAGCGGCGCTGTGGACAACCTGCAGTTCTGCCTGGAGTAGCCGCGCTCAGGGGCTGCAGGAGCTGAGCGCCGCCGGGTGCAGGGCGGTGGCCTGGCTGCCCTGCAGCTCGCCGCCGGGCCAGGAGCGCAGCTCGACGGCGGCGTCGGTGTGGCGCGCCACCCACACCTGGCCGCCGGCTCCGCCCGCCCAGGTCCAGCCCGAGGTGTAGCCCTCCAGCAGCTCCGCTCGCTGTTGGAGATCCGCCACGTTCCAGTGCTCCACCAGGGGCTCCAGGCTCGCGCCGTAGATGTTGAGCCAGGCATCGTCCCCGTACACCAGCGCGTCGTAGATGTTGGCCCCCACGCTGGCCTCGTCCAGGTCCAGCAGCTCGACGCTGCCCGCGTTGAGGTCCACCCGGAGCAGGCCCCCGTCGAGGATGGGGAGCTCGTCTTCGTCCTGGTAGGCGCCCAGCGCCGAGACCGTGGCGACGCTCTCCACCACGTTCCAGCTGCCTGAGGGATTGCCGAGCTGCAGGTCGATCTCCTGGACCACCTCCAGGGACCCGGGATCGATGCCCAGCAGCAGGCCGCTGTCGGCCGGGACCCACGCTGCCTCTCGATCCATCCGCTGCAAGGTGAGCCAGATCCGGTCGTCGGCCACGAACAGCTGGCTGGCCTCGGGCACCCCGTCGTCGTCGGCCCAGGGGGACAGATCCACCCGCCCGAGCTCCTCGCCCGTGTCCCAGCGGAGCACCAGCAGGTAGTCCACCTCGTACAGGCTCACGAAGGCCCGCTCGCCGTGGAAGACCACCGCGTTGGGGTTGGTGCCGTTGCCGGTGGAGTACTGGGCCACGGTGGCGCCGGTGGCGGGATCCACGAACTGCAGGTTGTCGCCGAAGTAGCGGTTGATGAGCAGCAGCCAGCTACCCGCGCAGGCGGTGACCGCGTCGGAGTGGGTGGAGCCGCCCTGGCTCACCCAGGCGCCCGTGGCGGGATCCAGCACGCTGTAGACCCCCACCTCGAAGTCGGTCTCGGCCACGATGAGCCGCTCCGGACCCTCGTAGGACCAGAACCCAGCCGGCGGGGACCAGTCGCCGGGGAAGGCGGGCAGGCCAGAGTCGCCGGGGCCCAGGCCGCACTGGCCGCAGCCTGCCAGCAAGAGCAACAGGGGGATCGAGCGCATGGAGACCACGGTGGGGAGGCCGGGGTTATCAACAGACCACCACCGCTCCCACCATAGCCACGCTCGAAGCTCCTTGCCTGCAACCCGCCGAAAGCTCCTGTACACGCTGCTGGCCCTGGGCCTGGGCCTGCTGGTGGTGGAAGCCGTCAGCCGACTGGTGGAGCTGGCCGTGGCCCCCGCCGAGCGCAGCCTGCCCACCCCGGATCCGGGCAACACCCAGGACTTCTACACTCGCTACGGCAGCCCCGAGCAGCGCGGCCTGGTAGACATCGCCATGCTGGAGGACGAGGCGCGGGGCTGGTCCCTGGCCCCCTCGCAGCTGGTGCGCGACGGCGACTTCGTCTACCGCACCAACAGCCTGGGCCTGCGGGGCCCCGAGCTCGCTCCCAAGCGGCCCGACGAGATCCGGCTGCTCACCCTGGGCGACTCCTCGGTCTTCGGCACCGCCGTGGGCGAAGCCGAGATCTTCTCCTCGGTGGCCGCCCAGGCCCTGGGCGCCAGCTGGCGGCGACCGGTCACCCCGGTCAACGGCGCCACGCCCGGACATACCAGCCAGCAGGCGGTGCAGACCTTCAGGCAGCTGGCCCCCCAGGTGCGGCCAGACTGGGTGGTGGTGGCCACCCTGTGGAGCGACCTGTACCGCAACGATGGCCGCGCCCAGCCAGCGGCGGCCCAGGGCCTGCGCGGACCGCTGCGCCTGCTGGCCAGCTACCGGCTGCTGCGGCGCGCCCTCGCCCCCTGGCTGCGCAGCCGCCAGGTGCGCTGGATCACCTCGGGCCAGGACCTGGCCGCGGCCCACAGCCTGGACGCCCGCGTGCCCCTGCCGCGGTACGCCCGCAACCTGGCCTCCATCGCCGAGCAGGCGCAGGCCATGGGCGCGCGCTGCGCGCTGCTGGTGCTCCCCGCCCCGGTGGACCTGGACCGCGCCCCGCCCCCCGAGACCGTGCTGCTCTACCGCCAGGCCATGGCGCAGGTGGCCTCCGATGGCGGGCTCCCCCTGGTGGACGGGCCGCGCTGGTTCCGCCAGCACGGGGCGGATCTCGACCACTTCATCGACCAGGTGCACCCCAGCTCCGAGGGGCACGCCCTGCTGGGCCAGGCGCTGGCCGACGCCCTGGCGCCCCTGGGGCCCTAGCCCTGCAAGCGACCGGACGGACAACGTGTCCTGCGGGCTGCTATGAGCGCTCGGGAAAGAGGCGGCAAGCCTGCCGCCGGTTCATGTCGTAGCGAGAGCCTCCAGGGCCGTAGCGACAATGCGAAGCATTGGGGCGAAAGCCGCCGCCGCAGGCGGTGGACCGTACGGACGGGTTCTGCGCAGTAGCGACCGGCGGAGGCGTGTTTGCAACGCGTACGCTGTGACGCTGACAACTACGTCCGTGTCGTTCGCTGCAAGCAGGACACGTCACGTGTGTCGCAGCAGTAGGCACTGGTGGGTCGCAGTAGACATGAGCTTTCACGAGGGCTCCTGGAACCGCGCGAGCTGCGAAGGTCCGTCCTCCTCCCGAGCGGGTCGATCAGCGTCGTCGATGCCCGCAGCGGTCGACTCGTGTCCATCGCCGCTGGCCGTGTCCTGTTGCGCCAACGAGTACTTCGTTCCCCGTTTCCTACCCCTGCGTTCGACCTGCCCTTCGGACACCAGCCCCACCAGCGCTGAGCGAAGATGCGGCTTCGACGCGCCCGTGAGCTGGTGGAGCTGGCCCATGCCCATCCACCCGCCCCCGGCGAGCGCTTCCTTGACGGCACAGCGAAGATCGTCGTCGGAGACTCGTGGAGCGCGGCAGCGTCCCGCGCTGGCAGCGGAGAGCCGGTCTTCTGGTGTCCGCGCTGCCAGATCGGCCGCGGCGAGGGGCTGCTGCACGGCATCGCCCAGGTGATACGGCAGGTCCAGGCGGGAGGCGTCCTCGCTGACCACGTAGATGTACTCGCGGTTCCGCAGGTGGCTCACCCGCCCGACCTTGTCCCCGGAGGGGTTGTGGATCCCGATCTGCGCGCCGACGTAGCGCTTGCGGTCCTTCTCGATGACCAGCACATGGCCACGTGCTGCGAGCATCCGCTCCATGTCGTCACGCGAGATGTACCCCTCATCGTTGAAGGAGACGATGAGGTGCTTGGCCCGTACCGACTCGACGATCCGGCGCAGCGCTGTGTGCGCCCTGGGCTTGGAGTTGAACACGCTCTTCCGTTCCCGACAGTCGATCCGCTTGCAGGCGACCCCGTAGATCTCGGGCTTGTCCCACCGGACGAGCGACTCCCAGATATGGTAGTTGCCGAGATACTTGTGCTGGTTGTACGGGGGATCGATGTAGGCGACGTCAGCCTCGAGCTCGGCGGCGGCGGCGAACCCATCGAGCTGGAAGGCCGCGCCCTTGCCGCACCGGGCCTGCGAAAGGAGGTCTGGAACTCGCAGCTGGAGCTCGTTGAACGCCCGTGGTGCCCACTGCTTGAGGTACGCCATCTGGACGCCGGTGGTCGAGTCGACGCGGTCCGCAGCTTCCATCAGCGACACCAGGACGACGGCCTCGAGCTCCGGATCGAGTGCGAGCGCCGCGATGCGCTCTCGAATCGCGTCGACCCGCTCGCCATTCCTGGGCTGGAAGAAGCGACTGCGGACGCAGAACGACTCGGTGAAGTAGCCCGGCCTGCCCGGGAGGCGCTCGAGCTCCCGAAGGAGCAGCTGGACGCTGTCGAGGTGCTCCTCGCGATCTGCCTGTACGTAGCACCGGGCGAGGGTCGCGGCGTAGGCGTTGTGGTCGTTCGCGAAGACCTGGAACCCAGCGCGCTTGAGCGCGTGCCCCACGCGCGATGTACCGGAGAACAGGTCGATGACCGAGCTCACCTCAGGAAACGCCTTGACGACCTCGACGATGGTGGGGACGAGGGTCCGCTTCGAGCCGATGTACTTGATCATGCCTGCTCACCGCGCGTGATCCACCGAACGAGGCGATCGCCTCCGCGGCGAGAGCCGGTGCCTGTCTGCGAGCGGCGGGGCGACGCCTCGAACGCTTCCATGCGACAAGCGATGGCAGCGAGATCCTGCGTGGGGAACAACAGCGCTCCTCGAGCTGCGACAGCGCTGCCCGTAGCTCGGGTGACCTGTCGCCACAACGTCGACCGCCGCAGCGGGCAGACGACCCGCTCCCGGGCAGATCGCGGACCACACGCCCTACGCGCCGCCGAGAGCAGCGGGCGCAGACAGCGGCTCCTGCACGTCCTGGCCGGCGGCGGGGTGGCGAGGCTGGCCGTGTTCCTGCTGCGGCCCATCCTGGGCGGCGCGCAGGTGGTCCCCGGTTCGTGGCGTGGCAGGCGCACCGGGGGGAGTATGTTCGTGCGCGCTACGCTCTGAGTGATTCTAGCGAGGCTGGCTCCAGCTCTCGACGAATGACTCGAATATCGAGTGATTCTCGCGGGGCTGACTCCAGCTCTCGACGAATGACTCGAATATCGAGTGATTCTTGCGGAGCTGGGGCCAGCTCTCGACGAATGACTCAGCGTCTCCTGTAAGGGAGTGGTTCACCCCCTCCCGAGCAGCGATCCCGCGTCACCGCCCGGGACGCCTCTACGTCCTCCCCGCCGCCTCGGTCCACCCGAGCGCCTGTGTGACGGGAGGTCAGGTTATGCCGTGGGGGGCACCTCGCCAAGGATGGCCTCCATCACGTGAAACCGCGGACACCGGCCACGAGCGCTGCCCGCGCCTCCGCGAGCAGCGGGCGCAGACAGCGGCTCCTGCACGTCCTGGGTGCCGCAGGGGTGGCGGGGCTGGCCGCGTTCCTGCTGCGGCCCCTCCTGGGCGGCGCCTTCCCCGTCTCCTCCGACCACGCCGCCCACCTGTTCCAGGCCTGGGACCTGTGGGAGCGGCGCCTCTCCCATGGCCGGCTGAGCGCCTGGAGCGACAGCTGGTGGTTCGGCTACCCGGCCGGCGATCTCTACCACCCGGGCGCCGACCTGTGGGTGGCGGGCTGGCGGGCCCTGAGCCTGGGCCTGCTGGACTGGGGCCCCACCTATGGCCTGGCCTTCCTGGCCTTCTTCGTCTTCGGCGGGCTGGCCCTGTACCGCTACGGGCTGCGCGAGCTGGGCTGGCTGGCCGCCCTGACGGGCGCCTGCCTCTGGCTGCTGGATCGCGGGGACTACGAGCAGGGCGGCTGGCTCTACATGGTGCGCGCGGGGGTCTGGCCGCAGGGGCTGGGGCTGGCCCTGTTCTTCTTTGGCCTGCAGCGCCTGGGCCGCGCGCTGGACCAGCGCCGCTCCGTCGACCACGCCCTGGCGGCCGCCCTGCTGGGGCTGGGCATCCTGGCCCATCCCATGAACCTGGTCCTGGTGGCGCTGCTGGTGCCCCTGCTGCCGCTGGCCCGCTGGCTGGGGAGGCGCGGCATGAGCCGCGCGGCCTGGGTGGGCCTGCCGGCGGTGCTGCTGCTGGCGCTGGGCGCGGCGGCCACCTGGTGGCTGCCGCTGGCGGCCCGCAGCTCCTGGACCGAGGCCGTCGGCTACCCGTGGCTCTCGCTGGCCGAGATCGGCGCGGGGCTGTGGCGCGGCGATCTCTTCGGCAACGTCCCTCGCGGGGTGGTCTACCTGGGGCTCCTGGGAGGAGCGCTGGGCTTCGCGCGCCGCCGCGCCGGCGCCATCCTGCTGGCGCTCCTGGCCACCAGCCTGCTGCTGCTCGCCGCCAGCGATCTCGGCCTCGACAGGCTCTCCGAGGCCTTCGCGCGCTTCCAGTTCCGCCGCTTCACCATGCCCACCAAGGCCTGCCTGTTCCTGCTGGCGGGCTTCAGCCTGCAGAGCGCCTGGGACGGCCTGCGAGCGCTGGCGCGATCGCCGCGGGTCCCCTCGCGCGCGGCTCATTTGCTGCCCGGCGTCGCCGCGGTCCTGGCGGGCCTGGCGCTGGCCCTGATGCTGACCCACCAGGCGGGGGGCAGCCTGGCCGCCTACGACCTGCCCACCGACAAGCAGGATCCGGGCTGGCAGTCCCTGCAGCAGGTCAGCGCGTGGCTCGACCAGGAGCGCCAGCGGCGCGAGGGCCACTGGCGGGTGGCCTACGAGGGCCCCGAGCACAGCCAGCTCTTCTGGGCCGCCCCCGTCTACAACGGCCTGCCGGGCTACAAGCCTGGCTTCACCTGCTGCCGCATCTTCGCGGGCATCCCCGAGGGCCGCTCCCAGCAGCTCTACCAGGCCCTCAACATCCGCTACGTGGTCACCCAGGGCCCGGCGGACCGGCCCGGCCTGGAGCGGATCAGCAGCTTCTCCGATCTCCACCTGTTCCGCTTCCTGGCCTGGCAGCCCCTGCGCTACACCCTGCGGGGCGCCGGACAGGTGCAGGTGCTGGCCTTCGAGCCCGAGCACATCCAGCTGCGCCTGAGCGACACCGGCGGAGCGGCGCGCCTACTGCTGCACGTGGCGCACTACCCCCGCTGGTCCGCCAGCCTGGACGGCGAGCCCCTGGAGATCGACCGCTGGGCCCTGCGGCCCGGAGATCCACCGTTCTTGATGCAGATCGACGCCGGCGACGGGCTGCTGGAGCTGCGCTACCGGCGCAGGCCCCTGGACTGGCTGGGCAATCTCCTGTCCCTGGCGGCGCTGCTGGCGCTGGGTCTGCTGGCGCTGCGCCGCAGGCGCAGCCTCCCCGGCAGTGTCGCTAACCAGCCTTGATAGGCTCGCTCAGGTCCAGCAGCACGTTCCAGCACAGCAGGCCCAGCCCGGGCAGGCGCGCCAGCAGGCGCCGATCCAGCCGGTGCAGGGGCTCCACCAGCCAGGAGAGCCGCTCGCCATCGCGGATCACAAGCTTCCAGTAGCGCTCTCGCCCAGGGTCTCGCCGCTCCACCAGGTAGTACCAGAGGAAGACCGCCTGGGCCGCGAGCCAGTACTCGTCGTGCCGCACGCTCCGGAAGTGGCGCCGCGCGGCCCGCAGATCAGCCCGCCGCAGGGGCCGCTCGTGCCGCGAGTGCACAGCGCGGGACATCCGGCGGTAGGCCTTGATGAGGGGGTTGTAGGCGAGCGGATCGATGAACAGGGCCCGACCTGCTGGGCGCAGCACCCGCGCCACCTCGGCCAGGGCCTGCTCGATGTCCACGTGGTGCAGCAGGCCGTAGCCGTACACCACGTCCATGCTGGAGCTGGCGAAGGGGAGCCGGTGGGCCGAGCCCACCACGGGCTGCACGCGGCCGCCCTGGCCCTGGGCCACCCGCCGCGCCACCCCCAGCATGCCGGCAGAGACGTCCACGCAGATCACCCGCGCACCCAGCGCGGCCAGGTGGGCCCCGGCGGTGCCCGTGCCGCAGCCCAGGTCCAGCACACGCCGGCCCTGCAGCGATCCCAGGCGCTCCAGCACCTGGGCGTTCTCCGGAGCGCCCACCGGGGCGAAGGACGGCCCCACGAGCTCGTCCGCCGGGTCGATACCGGCGGCCTGCTGGTCGTGGAAGTCCCGCTCCTGGGACTCAGCCGGGTTCATGGTGGGCATCCTCCGCCGCCGGGGCCGCGGGGCTGCGGGGCTCCAGGGAGTGGCCCACCACGTACAGCGGTCGCTTCTTGGCTTCGTCGTAGACGCGCCCCACGTACAGCCCGAGGATGCCGATGGTGGCGAGCTGCACTCCCCCCAGGAAGAGGATGGTGACCAGGGTGGAGGCCCAGCCCAGCACCGCCAGGGGCTCGGTGAGCTTCTGCACCACCGTCCAGGCGCCCAGGATCGCTCCCAGGGCCGCGCTGGCCAGGCCCACGTAGGAGGCCAGGGTGAGGGGCACGGAGCTGCTGGACAGCGCGGCGTCCAGCGCGAAGCGCAGCATGCGGAGCAGCCGGAACTTGGTGCTGCCGGCCTGGCGCGCGTCGCGCTCGTAGGTGACGCCGCGGCGCCTCAAGCCCAGCCAGAAGACCATGCCGCGCAGGTAGCGGTGGCGCTCCCGCATGGCCCGCAGCTGCTGGAGGGCGCGGCGATTGAGCAGGTAGAAGTCGCCCACGTTCCTGGGGGTGGGATCCGACGACAGGTGCTGCATCAGCCAGTAGAACAGCCGGGCGCTGCCCAGCTTGAACAGGCCCTCGCCGCGGCGCACCGAGCGCTGGCCGTAGACCACGTCGTAGCCCTCGCGCAGGCACTCCAACATTTGCAGGACCACGGCGGGAGGGTCCTGCAGGTCGGCGTCGAGGACCACGGCGGCGTCGCCCCGAGCCCGATCGAGCCCCGCGGTGAGCGCAAGCTGGTGGCCGAAGTTGCGCGACAGGCGCAGGCCGCCGAAGCGGGGATCGCGCTGGTGCTGCTGCTCCACGAGCTGCCAGGTGCCGTCGCTGGAGCCGTCGTCCACCACGATGACCTCGAATTCCAGGCCCTCCACCGGCGAGAAGACCGCATCCAGCTCAGCGAAGAGCCGCGGCAGCACCGCCTCTTCGTCCAGCGCCGGCACGATGATGCTCAGTAGGAGCATGGGACCTCGAAACCTTCCTGGGAGCGACAGATCTGCGGCTCGGGGACCAGATCCGGCGGGAGCTGCGGGATCTGGGCGTGCCCGTCCCGCCAAGTGTAACGCGTACCCAGGGGGCGCCCGGAGTACAGGCTGATGGCCCAGCCCGCGCTGGGCAGGGACCCCGCGAGCAGTGCCAGGGCCAGCAGCAGGCCGCGCCGTTGGCCCGGCAGCAGGCGCGGCAGCAGCAGCAGCGCGAGCCCCGCGAGACTGCCGGAAGCCAGCAGCACCCCCACCAGCGTGGCCCAGCTCCAGTAGCGCAGATCCACGGAGACCTCGCCCGCTGGCACCGGGATGCCCAGCTCCAGGCCGTCCACCCGGGCCAGGGACACCGGCCGGCCATCGACGCTGGCGCGCCAGTGGGGAGTGAAGGGATGATGCACCACCAGCCACGACGGCTGGTCGCTGTGGACCGAGAACAGCTGCCGGTTGAAGCTGGCCCACCGCAGCTCCACCAGGCCGCTCTCGCGGCGCGGCGCAGCGTCGGAGGGTGGGATCTCCGCCTCCACGGCGCAGGCCCCCCGGGGGCGGCGGTCGGCCAGCACCAGCTCGTAGGCGTCGTCGAGGCTGGCCACCGCGGTGGGGCTTGTGCACAGGCGCGCCAGCTCCCGGTGAAACGGCGCGCCGCGCCGGGAGTGCTGTCGGACAGCGTCGCTCTCCAGCCCGTCGCCCTGGCCGTGATCGCCGTAGAAGTACTCCAGCTCAGAACGCTTGCGCTCGGCCTTGATCTCCCAGGTGACGGTGGGGCTGCGCTGCTCCAGCCAGGTGCCCCTGGCCATCACCAGCCCCACCTGCAGCAGCAGGCTGGCCGCCAGCAGCAGGCCCGGCCAGCGGGCGGACACACCCCGCAGCACCGGCGCCAGGCAGGCGATGCCCAGCAGGCCGAGCAGGTACACCGCGGCTTCGTAGGGCAGACCCACCTGGTTGATGCGCAGCGGCGTGAGCACCATGGCCAGCGGCTCCGACAGCCACCAGGCCAGGGGGAAGACCGCGTACAGGACCAGGGCGAGCCCGCAGAGCAGGCTGGTGGGCCGCGAGCGCAGGCCGCCGCTGCGCGAGGCCGCCGCTCGCTGCATGTCCTTGACGCCGGTCAGCAGCAGCAGCACCAGCAGCAGGGGCAGCAGCGAGCTCAAGCGCCCGGGCACACGGAACGAGGACGCGAAGGGCAGGATCAGCCACACCAGCCGATGCACGGGGGTGAGCGGACCCATGGTATACAGGAACACCAGCAGGCTGGAGCCCCACAGCAGCCAGCTGGCCCGGGACAGCCTCACGCCCACCAGGACCACCACAGGCAGCAGGGCTGGCACCAGCAGGATGGCCGGCCCCCCGAAGGCGCCGTGCACCTCCGAGCGCAGGGGCAGGAAGAAGTTGGCCAGCAGACCGGCGAGGCTGTCGCTGTAGCCGATGGCCCAGCGGTAGTCCTGCCCCACCCGGGAGCTGTTCTGGGCCAGGTACTCGAAGGCGAAGGGCAGCGCGAGGGCGGCGCAGACCCCCAGGCCCAGCGCCAGCCAGCCAGCCCACCGCAGGTGGAAGCGCCAGCTGCCGGGCCAGCCCAGCGCCGGGGCGCGCCAGCCACCGCGGACCAGCGCCGGGAGGGCCAGAGCCGCGGTGGCCGCCCCCAGCAGACCGAAGAGCGCCAGCTGGGGGTGCCCGCTGGCCGCCATCCACCAACCGGCGGCCGCCACGGCCAGGGGGGCCAGGGGCTGGCGACGGTCGTAGAAGTACCAACCCAGGGCCGCCACCAGCAGCAGCATGCCCGTGTAGGCCTCCAGCCCCGCGGCGAAGCGGAAGTGGTCGAGCATGCGCAGGTTGTAGACCACGGCGGTGGACAGGACCCAGGCCAGCAGGCCTGCCAGCCCCAGGCGCTGCAGCAGCTTCAACAGCGCCAGGTGAGCGCAGCCCAGGCTGAGCAGCCGCAGCGCCGTGTTCCAGCTCAGGGCATGCCCCGCCCAGTAGCCGGGCATCATGGAGGCGATCCAGGCCAGGGGATGCTGCAGCTCTCCCAGGCTCAGGGCCGCCGCGGTCTGCCCGTGGTGGAAGCCCGGCACGAACAGCGGATACGTGCCGTTGAACACCGAGAACAACAGCTCCAGCTGGAAGTCGATAGCGTAGTCGCCGTAGTCGTTGCCCAGGGTGAGATCGCCCACGCCCGGCAGCAGCCACCAGAAGACCACCAGCGGCTGGATCAGCACCAGCGCTCCACCCAGATGGCGGCTGGCCAGCGCTCGCAGGCGAGGGTGGGACATGGGGGCACCGCTGTGCAGCCGAGCGGGGCTCTGCGGGCCCGGCCGGAACCGACTTGATACACCAGGGGCCGTGGCCGTGGCAACCGACGCCCAGCTCGCGCGTCGCGTCGGATCTGGCCTCCTTCCCCAGCTCCGGCTCCACGGCCAGCGCCCATGACCCCACCCAGCTCCAGGCCCGACGCGACCCCCTCCCCGCCGCCGCGGGCCTGGCATCGCCAGCTGCGCAGCGGCGCCCTGGAGCTGCTGGTGGCGCTGGTGGCCTATGGTGCCAGCACCCTGATCCTGGGCGGTGAGCTGGCCAGGCTGCCCTTCTCGCGGGTGAGCGCGGCCTACTACTCCACCCAGCCCGAGGACTACAACGGCACCGTGTGGTTCTTCGCCTGGGTCCGCAGAGCGCTGCGGCAGGATCTCGACCTGCTGTACCCCGACACGGTCTGCGCACCCATGGGCACCAGCCTGGGCACCAACTTCCCCAACAGCATCGACGCCATCATGGCCTCCCCCCTCATGGGGCTGCCCTTCCCCGGCTCCTACAACCTCTGGCTGGCCATGGTGCCCGTGCTGGGCGCGCTGGCTGCCTACCTGGCCCTGCGCGCCGCCGCCTGCCGTCCCTGGGTGTCCCTGCTCGGCGGCTGGCTCTTCGGCTTCAACGCCTACAGCATCTTCCACCTCGCCGCGGGGCGACCCACCCTCGGCCTGCTGTTCGTGCTGCCCCTGTTCCTGGCGGCGCTGCTCACGGCCACCCGTCTCAAGGGCTGGAAGGCAGCCCTCGGGGCGCTGCTGGCGGGGCTGGCGGGCGCGCTCGCGGTGCACTTCTACGTGCTGTACGGGCTGCTGGCCTTCCTGATGGGGCTCGGGATCTGGCTGGCGGGGGGGGGGGGGGCCCCCCCCCCCCCCCCCCCCCCCCCCCCCCGCGGGGGGGGGGGCCCGCCCCCCCCCCCCCCCCCCCCCCCCCCCCCCCCCCCCCCCC
>CAZEJJ010000132.1:0-21052 GCA_964512185.1 uncultured Enterobacterales bacterium
CCCCCCAGGCGACCGCTGCGCGGTCGCATAGTGCACGCGAGGGCGGCTTGTGGGGATGGTTGGAAACTCCCGAGCGCGTGCACTGGGCCTCCCCTCCTGTGCAGCCAGGACGCTCCGTGGAGCGTCCCGCTTTTTTCTGGTGATCGAGTGATCGGATCCGGCGACCCCGGTCACTGCTCAGGTGTAGCGCGTGCCATCTCCGCTCCGTACGAATGCCCCCGGAGAACCGTCGATGACGCGCAATGAATTGCTGTTCCTCCTCGCCACCTCGCCCCTGATCGGCTGCGAGTCCGAGTACGGCCTCGGCCTGCAGGGCGAGCTCTTCAACCCCCTGGACCGGATCGGTGAACCCGACATCTTCGTCACCCCGGCCGAGATCGGCTTCGAGCCCCTGGAGGTGGCCCAGGGCCTGGAGCGGGTGGAGATCGTGCAGGTCTTCAACGAGGGGGACGCGGATCTGCTGATCCAGGACGTCACCCTCGAAGACGCCACCGGGCCCTTCTCCATCAGCGCCATCCAGTCGGTGCTGGTGCAGCCGGGAGAGCACACCCAGCTGGAGGTCTTCTTCGAGCCGGCCACCGCCGTGACCTCCGAGACCTGGCTGCGCATCGACAGCAACGATCCCGACCAGGCCAGCGCCCAGGTGCACCTGCTGGGCGAGGGCATCGCCCCCATCATCGACATCGACCCGGTGAGCTACGACTTCGGTGAGCCCTGGGTGGGCTGCGAGTCCGACCTGGAGCTGACCATCAGCAACCTGGGCAACGCCGATCTCACCATCTACGGCTTCGAGTACTTCACCGGCTCCAAGGAGCTGAGCTTCCAGGGCCTCGAGGACCTGAACGGCGACGCGGAGGGTCTGCTGTCCCTGGAGCCCGGCGAGCACCAGCAGGTGCTGGTCTCCTACGCACCCACCGACGAGATCGCGGACATCGGCTACCTCAAGGTGGACTCCAGCGACCCCTACGATCCCCAGGTGCAGGTGAGCCAGGAAGGCAGCGCGCAGATCTACGGCACGGGGCTGGATGTCTTCGAGCAGCCCATCCAGGGCATGACCGACATCTTGTTCGCCGTGGACAAGTCCGGCTCCATGGACCGCGACCTGCAGAGCGTCATCGACAACTTCGGCGTGTTCGTCTCCACCATGGTCAGCCTGGACTCCGACTTCCACGTGGCCTTCGTCACCGCCGACGACGGCTGCATCAACGGCTCCACCCTGTGGATCGACAACACGTTCACCGAGAGCGAGGCGGTGAGCGCCGTGTCCGACATGATCGCCGGACCCAACGGGGCCCTCACCGAGCGCGGCTTCTCCCTGATGGAGGCCGCCCTGTCGGAGATGGGTCCCGGGGGCTGCAACGAGGGCTTCCTGCGCGACGACGCCGCCCTCAACCTCGTGGGAGTCAGCGATGAGCCCGAGCAGAGCGTCAACCCCTGGAGCCACTACGTCAGCCTGTTCCAGTCCTACAAGGACGACCCCGACCAGGTCGTGATCCACGCGGTGGGCGGCGACTACCCCACCGGCTGCGGCGACAACCAGCCCTACACCGGCATGTACGAGGCCACCGTGGCCACCGGCGGCCAGTTCCTGTCCATCTGCGCCAGCGACTGGGCGTCGCACCTCACCGCGCTCGCCGAGGCTAGCACGGCGGTGCAGAGCAGCTTCAGCCTGGCGGCCACCCCGGTGCCCGAGACCATCGTCGTGCGCGTGGACGGCGTCACCCGCACCCTGGGCTGGGAATACGAGGAGTCCACCAACAGCGTGGTCTTCGACAGCGACTATGTCCCCGAAGGCGGCGCGGTCATCGAGCTGGAATACGCCCTGGGCGGCGACTGCGAGGAGTAGCGCCGGGCATAGCTCAGCTCAGCGCGGGATCTCCCAGACCTCGGCCTCGGGCTCGCGGCTGATGGGCTCGCCCAGCCAGTGCTCAAGGCTCTGGCGGGTGCGGCGCAGCTCGCGCTCGCCCATGGCCTGCGGGTGCAGCACCAGGTAGCGCAGGTCGTAGCGCTGCAGCCGGCTCTGCTCGCCCGGCTCGGACGGCGGGAAGCTCAGCGTGCCCGGCAGGTCGCGGTTGGTGGTGCGCTGCCGGGGATCGGCCAGGGCCCGCAGCAGCTCGGCCACCATGGGATCCGCCATGAGCTCGTCTCCGAGGAACAGGTTGACCCCGTAGGGCACGGCGCGGCCATGGCTCACCTGCCACAGCTGGTAGCTGCGGTTCCAGCGGGTGGCGTCGGGGGGCCAGTCCAGCACGCCGCCGGGCTCTTCGAGGCTGGCGTAGACAGCGGGGGCCTGCACATCGGTGACGGGCAGGGGCCACACGGCGGGCGAGACCAGCAGGCTCTCGGCCAGCACCAGCGGCGCCACCACGGCCACGCTCCAGCGCGGCCAGCGGCTGAGCGCCGCGGCGGCCCCCAACGCTAGCAGAGGCACCAGGAAGGCCGTGAGTCTGTAGGGGTGGTGCACCAGCTTCCAGGGGGATCCCGGCACCCGATACAGCAGGGCCAGCGGCAGGGGCAGGGGCTCGCTGCCCACGGCGACGGGCTGGCCCCACCAGACCAGCGCCGGCCCCAGCGCGAACACCAGGAACAGCAGCGCCGCCCAGCGATGGGGGCGCAGGCCCGGGTGCCGCAGATAGCCCCACACCGCCAACAGCAGCGCGATCCAGCCCAGGTAGTGCACGTGCAGGATGCCCGGGTTTCCCAGCGCCGGGGTGTCCGGGAAGTAGTGGTCTCCGGGCCGCAGGAACAGGGACAGGTCGTTGGCGGGCAGCAGGGGCTGGGTCCAGCCGGGGGCGCTGGCGGCGTCCACCGCGCCGTCGGTGCCGAAGATGGTGCCGGCCGCGACCCACAGGATGGGGGCGGACAGCCCGATGCCCACCAGCAGGGCGGGCAGCAGCACCCGAGCTCGCCGCCTGGGCTCAGGCCCCAGCAGCAGGCAGCAGAGCAGCAGGCAGGCGAAGGCGCCGTAGTAGAAGGACTGGGCGGTGCACAGGGCCACCCCCACCGCCCCCAGGAACCAGGCCCGGGCGCGCCCCTCCAGCGCCTCGAGCGTGTCGGCCAGCAGCATCACGGGGAAGAACAGCCCCAGGTACTCGTTCAGCCCGCTGTGCACCAGCCCCAGCAGGTAGGGCGCGGAGACGCCCACGACGCCGGCCAGCAGGGCGGCCGCCCTGTGCTCGAGCCGCCGCCAGGCCAGGCGGTACAGCAGCGCGCCCGCCAGGAAGACCTCCAGCAGGATGGTCAGGTTCCAGGCCAGGGGGAAGCCCAGCGGCCGCAGCACCAGCGCGATGGCAGCCCCCACCGGGTCCACGTACCAGAAGGGCGCCCCCGCGGGAAGGTGGCTGATGGTGGTGAGCGACGGCAGGCGACCCTGCTCTAGCTCTCCGCCCCACCACCAGGCGCCCCAGTAGTGGTCCGCCAGGTCGGACAGGGGGTGCCCCAGGGCCCCGCCGCCCAGCGGCATGGGCCACAGCACCAGCAAGCAGACCAGCAGCAGCAGCAGCAGGGGCAGGCGATGGGCTCTCATGGCCAGCTCCCCCTAGGCGAATCCGAGGGCCAGCGCCATGCGATCATGGCCGCCGAGATACGTAGCAGCTGTCAGGAGGGCACGAGCCATGAGTTCAGCGCGCGAGCGGTTCTGGAGCCACGAGGTCTACGCGGTGGTGGGTCACCAGGCCCAGCGCGAGTTTCCGAAGCTCACCTACCGGGGGCTCAAGGCCTCGGGGAAGAAGGTCTACGCCGTGGACCCCAGCGGGGCTCCCGTCGAAGGCGACGCGAGCTTCGCCAGCTTCGACGAGCTCCCCGAGCCCGCCCAGGCTGCGGTGCTGGAGCTGCCCAGCGAAGAGACGGCGGACTGGGTACGCAGGGCCGCTGACGCTGGCATCCCGCGCGTCTGGCTGCACATGAGGACCGACACGCCCGAGGCCGTGGCCGCCGCCGAGGAGCGCGGCCTGGAGCTGCAGCGCGGCAGCTGCGCGGTCATGTATGTCACCCCCGGACCCACCCTCCACAGCATCCACAAGTGGATCATGAAGGCCACCAAGAAGTACTGATCCCCGCGATCAGCGCTCCACCGGGTAGCCGGCTGCTTCCCACTGGGAGAAGCCGCCCAGCACCTGCACCACGTCGCTGAAGCCGGCCCGCACCAGCTCGCGTGCGGCGATGCCTGAGCGGTGGGACACCTGGCAGCTGACGAACACGGTCTGCTCGCGGATGGCCTGCAGTGAACGCAGCAGGCCGGGCAGGTGCTTGACGGGCACGCTCACGGCGCCTGGGATGTGCCCCGCGGCGAATTCCTCCTCGCTGCGCACGTCCAGCAGCACGCTGCCCTTCTGCGCCAGACGGACCTTGAGCTCATGCACATCGACCTCGGCGTGGTCGAAGTGCACGCTCACATCGCTGGCGGGCGGCGAGGCGCCTGCGCCCTGCGCCAGGACAGGGGCGGGCCACAAGACGAGCAGCATGGACAGGAGGGACTTCATGGACACTCCAGGGTGGGCCTGCTCGCGCAGCATAACCGTCACGGACAGGGGGCAGAGCGCACACCCCCGGCCCTGTGAGCCGCGCAGCAGATCCAGCGTGTATGATGGGCTCACATCCCTGGAGGACCCCATGCGCACGCTGGCCATCGCCTCGATCCTGCTCACCGGCTGCTTCGGTGACGACAAGGACACCGAGCCCATCGACGACACCCAGGCGGACACCGACACCGACAGCGACTCCGACAGCGACACCGACACCGACTCGGATGCCGACAGCGACTCCGACACCGACCACACCTTCGAGCCCGGCGACCCCATCTTCGAGGCCACCATCGGCGGCAGCGGCTGGGACGGCGAGCCAGGCTACTGGTTCGCCTCGGGCGGCGTGGGCTACCTGATCGCCAACCAGAGCTCGGGCGAGGTGCAGGTCAACATCGAGGTCCTGGGCGACATCACCATCTCGGGCACCTATGACGTAGGCGACGTCAAGTACACCGACTCCATCCCCCAGAGCACCTACGACTTCTACTACCAGGGCGAGGGCGGTGCGACCTTCACGGTGCAAGGCCACAGCGCCGACGGCGAGCACCTCTGGGGCACCCTCGAAGGCTCGGTGGCGCTGGTGGACAGCGTGGGCGGCCAAGCGGACACGACGCTCAGCGGCGTGACCATCGAGTCCTGGCCCAAGTTCTGAGGGTAGGGGGTAGGATCCAGGATGATATGATTACGTTTTTGCAAGCAAAAACGTAATCATATCATCCTGGATCCTGTCGCCCTGTCTCCGCGCGACGCCTCGACCGGGTATGTACGCGCCATGCCCCCCACCCTGCGATCCTGGCGCGCCCTGGGCGTGGCGCTCGCGCTGCTGCTGGGGCTCGGCCTGCGCTTCCAGGGGCTCGACACGAAGCTGTTCTGGCACGACGAGGTCTACACGCGCCTCTTCGCGGCCGGCGTGCCCGCCCAGGAGTGGAAGCAGATCCTGTTCTCGGGCCAGGTGCTGCCCCTGGCGCGGGTGCACGCGCTGCAACAGCACCGCCCCGACAGGAGCGTGGTGGACACGGTGCGCGGCCTGGCCCGGGACGAGCCCCAGCACCCGCCCGTCTACTACGTGCTGGCCCGCGCCTGGGTGAGCCTGCTGGGGGGCGGAGTGGCCACCCTCAGGGCGCTGTCGGCGCTGGCCAGCCTGCTCAGCCTGCCGGCCAGCTTCTGGCTCTGCCTGGAGCTGTTCCGCTCCCGGAGGATCGCCTGGATCGGCGCCGCCCTCGTGGCCCTGTCGCCCTTCCTGCTGCTCTACGCCCAGGAGGCGCGCGAGTACGCTCTGTGGACCGCATTCGTGGCCGCCTCCTGTGCAGCGCTGCTGCGCGCCCTGCGGCGCAGCGCGCAGCCAGGCACCCCAGCGAGGCAGCTCGCCTGGGCCTGGGCGACCTTCTCCTTGCTCACCACCCTGGGGTTGTACACCTCGTTCTCCATGGCGGCGGTGGTCCTGGCACAGGTGATCTTCGTGCTGCTGCGTTTCCGCCTGCGACCAGGCCGCCCGGCGCTGCTCTGCGCCGCATCCATGGCGGCGAGCGCCCTGCTCTTCCTGCCCTGGGCCCTCACCCTGCTGCGGCACTACGAGGCCTTCCAGGCCTCCATGGCCTGGTCGCGCACCATCAGCGTCCCGCGCCTGCAGCTGCTGGGCATCCTGGCCCAGAACCTGGGCCGGCCGGTGGTGGACCTGTGGCCCGATTACGGCTCCCTGGGCTGCGCGCTGAGCACCGGCGTCGCCCTGCTGCTCCTGCTGGCGGCGCTGGCGGCGCTGCTGCGCTGGGCGCCCAGGCCCGCTCTGCTGCTGCTGCTGCTGCTGCTGCTGCTGCCGGTGGCGCTGCTGCTGGTGCCCGACCTGCTGCTGGGCGGCATCCGCTCCCTCTCGGCCCGCTACCTCAGCCCCTCCCTGCTGGCGGTGCTGCTGGCCCTGGCCTTCCTGCTGGGCACCGAGCGCCTGGACCGACGCCTGCGGGCTGGGCTGGGGGCGCTGGTGTTCGGCCTCTGCGTCGCCAGCAGCCTGAACAACGCCGGCAAGCAGGTGGTGTGGACCAAGGGCATCTCCGTCTCCCTGCCCCAGGCGGCCGCGGCGGTGAACAGCTCCCACAATCCCCTGGTGGTGGGCCACTGGGAGCACCACCACCCAGGCAACCTGCTGGCCCTCTGCGGCCTGCTGCAGCCCGGCGCGAGCGTCCAGCTCCTGCCCTCGGAGGGCGAGTACCGGCTGCCGGATCACGACGGCGACATCTTCCTGTTCAGCCCCCCCGGCTGGCGGCGCGAGGCGCTGGGCCTGCCCGCCACGCTGCTGGTGGAGGATCTGCACCTGCAGCTGTGGAGGCTGCCGCGCTGATCAGCGCCCCGGCTGCATCCAGCCCGCGTCGTCGCGCCAGCTCTCGGACCGCGAGGGCCCGGGCAGGAGGCGCTCTACCCATGGCGCCAGCCGTGAGCTGGGCGGAGCCTGCCAGCTGGACAGCCGGATGCTGCGGAGCTCGGTGCTGGCGGGCAGGGCGCTGTCGTGCACCGCGCCCGCCAGCACCTGGGAGCAGCTGGGCCAGGCGTTGACGTGGAAGCGCATGGGCAGGTGGGGGATGGGCGTAGGCTGGCCCGCCCGGCGACGGTGGATGAGCCGGTCGTCCACGAACCAGCGGATCTCCTGGGGATCCCACTCGATGGCATAGCGGTGGAAGTCGTCCGCCGCGTCGAAGCCCAGGTCCACCAGCACCGGGGTGCCGCTGAAGCCGTAGTTGTAGGTGTCGCCCTCTTCACCGGGGTTGTAGTAGACGTTCAGCAGCAGCTTGCTGGTGTCGCGACCCAAGAACTCGGCGTCGATCTCCTGCCAGGGATCGAAGCGGTACAAAAAGAACGCGGAGATCAGGCCCGATCCCCGCGCTGGCTTCAGCTCCGCTTCGAAGCGCCCGTACAGGAACTTCGCCTCGGGCCAGGTCTTGCTGGCGATGGAGCCCGAGCGGTACTCGCGGTCGCCCTTGATCTCCTGCTCCACCACGAAGCGGACGCCGCCCTGGGTGCCGGGCTGCACGTTGCCGGGAGAGAAGGAGGACAGGTTGCAAGGAAAGGTGTCATCCAGGCTGTCCCAGAACTCCGGGTCCACCGAGGCCAGCTCGTCTTCCCGCAGCAGGCTGAACTGGCCGCTGCGCTCGCCCCAGCGGGAGCCGGACTCCAGCTGGGCTGGCCCGCAGTAGCCCTCCAGCTCTGCAGGCGGCACGATCCAGGGGTGGCCGTCATGCTCCAGGATCTCGCAGGAGGCGTCGGACACAGGGATCCGCTCACTCGGCGTGTACAGCAGCCCGAAGGCGGCGATGAGAGGCAGCAGGCCCAGGGGCAGCCAGCGCGCCCAGCGGCCCCCCCCCGGCAGCGCCCCGCCCAGCGCACCGCGAGCGAGCCCCAGCGCAGCCGCGGGCTGCCAGCTGTCGCGGATGCCAACGGCCAGGGTGAGGCCGCTGGGGGCGCCCGCCAGCAGCGGCTGGGGCGCGCGGGCCACGGCGTGCCAGTGCTGGCGGCCGAAGGCGAAGTCCACCAGGCCGATCAGCACGCCCGAGATGTCCAGGTAGAAGGCCAGCGGAAAGCTCAGCACCACCGCCAGCAGGCTGCCCGGGTTGAGCTGCCGGAAGCCCGCCAGGCCCACCAGCAGCAGCACCAGGGGCGCCGCGAAGCCCGCCAGCCCCAAGAGCTGCAGCCACTCGGGCAGGGGCAGGGCGGCCCGCGAGAGATCCCCCAGCAGGGCGGCGTAGGCCAGGTTCATGGCGATGACCACGGCCGGAAAGAGCCAGCCCAGCACCACCAGCAGCTCGGAGATCCGGGTACCCCAGGCCAGGCTGCCCTGGGTGCGCACCACAAACCCCGCCAGCACCAGCCCGGCCAGCAGCGCCGCGATCCCTGTGCTGACTGGCAGCTCCACCACGAAGAGCAGCCCGATGAGCAGGTGCAGCGCGAAGACCAGCACGCAGACCAGGTAGTGCACCCCGTGGAACAGGAACTGCGCTCGATCCCTCCAGCCCAGGGGTGCCTCGCGCAGCTTCCCCAGGTGCCTGAAGAACGCGTCAGTGTGCCCGTTGGCCCAGCGCCGCCGACGGGCCAGGAAGCTGAACAGGTCGGGGGAGACCTCCTCGTCGGAGCCGCAGTGGGGGTTGCTGATGATCTTGATTCCCTGCATGAGCAGCCGGTAGCTGAACTCCACGTCCTCGGTGATGCAACGGCGGAAGCGGTGCCGCCGCAACAGCTCGCTCTCCATGAGCGCCGTGGTGCCGGTGAAATACACGCTGAGCCCCAGGCGGGTGAAGGCGGCGTTGAACAGCTCGCAGCCCACGTGCTGGTGCAGGGCGTCCCACAGCTGGGTGAAGCCCAGCGCGCTGAGCGGCTGGCGTCGGCTCTGCACCATGCGCGCGCCGCGCTCCTGCAGCAGGCACAGGGAGACGCGGATCCAGTCGGGGTGGGCCTGGTGGTCACAGTCCAGGATGGCCACGTGGGAGGTGCTCAGCCGCTCCGCCGCCCAATTCAGCTTGTCGCTCTTGGGATCGCAGCCGGTGTAGGCCACGAAGACGCGGCGCCCAGGCGGGGCCGGCAGCCGCACGCGGCCGCCGACGGGCCGCTGGAAGTCCACCCCCGGATGCTGGCTCTGCAGGAACGCGATGGAGCTGTCGGCGCTGTCCTTGAGCAGCAGGTGGATCTCCAGCTCCCCCGCGTGGTCCTGGTCCAGCAGCGATCGGATGACCCGCCGGGCCGCCGGCCCCTCGTCGCGGGCCGGCACCAGCACCGCCACCGACTGGCGCGGCCGCCCCGGGAAGCCGCGCGGCCGCGGCCGGGCCAGCATGAACACCAGCACGCAGAGGTAGTGCCCCAGCGCATAGGCCGCCAGGCCAGCGGTGAGCAGGGCACAGGCCCAGAGCGCGGCGGACATGATCCGTCAGACTCCCTCGATCGAAGCAAGGCCCCCTATCATCTGGAGGCCCGGCGGCCGCATGCTACCCTGGGGCCCCTGGCAGGTGCCCATGTCCCCTCCCCTGCTCCTCGCGATCCTGGCCGCCTGCACCCCGGGCGAAGACTCCGCCGACTCCGACAGCGGCCCCCTGGTGGTGCCCTGGTCCGGCGATCTGCCTTCTCTGGCCGCCGACGCCGGGCTCAGCCGGGGCTACACCCCGCTGCGCTCCATCATCCACCTGCACTCACCGCTGTCCCACGACGCCTGCGACGGCGACGGCTACGTGGACGGGGTCATCGACGAGCAGTGCCTGGCTGAGGAGCGCGCGGGCCTCTGCCGGCTGTCCATCGACGCCGCCTACCTGTCGGATCACCCCTCCTACGCCGCCTTCGTGCCCTACGAAGACACACTGCTGCTGCGCGATGACGACGGCACGGTGGACGAGGACGGCCAGCCGATCGCCGGCCGCATCCGCTGCGACGACGGCCACGAGGCCCTGTGGCTACCGGGCTTCGAAGATGACCTCATGCCGGTGGGCATCGAGGCCGCCGCGGCCCCCTACGGCGAGGAGCTGGACGCGCTGTACAGCGTGCACAGCGCCGAGGCCATCGCGGCCATGAAGGGCGTGGGCGGCGTCGTGCTGCAGGCCCACCCGGAAGAGCGGAGCCTGGCAGAGCTGGAGCAGCGCCAGGCCGACGGCCTGCAGGGCCTGGAGCTGTTCAACCTGCACGCCATGCTCGACCCGGGCTCGCGGGAGGACATCTACGGCCTGGACGCCTTCGGCTGGATCGAGGACATCGGCCCCTTCATCGACGAGGACAGCACCGCCGAGCCCGACCTGCTCTTCCTGGCCTTCTACCAGGCCCAGCAGCCCAACCTCGACCGCTGGGACCACCTGTCGGCCAGCGCCCCCACCGTCGGCGTGGCCGGCACCGACGCCCACCGCAATGTCATGCCGCTCGTGCTGCGCGACGGCGAGCGCCCCGACGGTTTCCGCCGCAACATGCGCTGGTTCTCCAACCACCTGCTGGCCACCGACAAGAGCGTCCAGGCGGCCGACGAGGCCCTGGCAGCGGGCCGCCTCTACGCCGCCTTCGAGGCCCTGGGCACCCCCACGGGGCTGGCCTTCTACTACGTGGACGGCGACGGAGTCGAGCACGAGATGGGCGGCCAGGCCAGCCCGGGCGGCACCCTCCACCTGGACTGCCCCACCCTCTCCGCAGGCTCACCCCAGGACGGCTCCGCTCTGCCGGAGATCTCGGGCCACATCGAGAAGAACGGCGAGCCCTGGCAGCCAGGCTGCGGCAGCTACGAGCTGACCCAGCCCGGCGTGTACCGGGCGGTCATCAGCATCGAGCCCTGGCAGCTGCGCGGCTTCCTGGGCGCCGACCCCGAGCCCTACCTGCACAGCTACCCCTGGGTGTTCACCAACCCCATCAGGATCGAGATGTAGGGGCGGGGTTCAGCCCCGCCCGCCAGGGTCACGACCCTACGAGCTCGCAGTCTTGATGCTGGCGCCGATCCAGTTCTTGGCCAGCACCAGCATGACCGTGGAGCTCATGGCGATGCTGGCGTAGATGAGCCACATCAGCTCGGTGTTCATGTCGCCTTCGGCCGGGCAGTAGCGGTCCATCATCCAGCCGGTGAGCAGCAGCGGGGCGAGCATCTTGGTGAGGAACCAGGGCAGCTGGGCCACGCCCATGTACTCGCCGGTGCGGCCTTCAGGGGCGATCTCGGCGGCGTACTGCAGGAAGCGCGGCTGCCACATGGCCTCGCCGATGGTCATGATGCCGATGTAGGGGAAGATGGTCCACCAGTAGGGCCCGAGCGCCAGCAGGAAGGCGGGCGCCGCCATGACGGCGGTGCCGATGATCATCATCTTGTAGGTGTCGGACTTGCGCGTGAGCGCCGCGATGATGGGCACCGCGATGAAGATCAGGATGGGGTTGAGGTTGGCGGTGACCTCGAAGTACTGACCGATCCAGCTGTCCCCGAAGGCGCGGTTGATGTACTGCGGCAGCACCAGCCAGTTGTAGGTGAACAGGGTCTGCACCGGGATCAGGGCGAAGATGAAGAAGAAGAACTTGAGGTCGCCCAGGGGGTGGCGGGCGATGAAGTTCACCACCTTCTGCCGGATGCCGCCTGGCAGCACGAAGGTGACGATGGGGACCGCCACCAGAACGCCGCTCACACCGACGGCCCAGCTCATGGGCAGGCGCCAGAAAGCCGCTCCGACGCAGGCTGCCAGCACCAGCCACACGTGCCAGGGCAGCGGCTGGTCGCCGGCCGCGAAGGCCGCCGCGGCGTCGGCATCGGCCTTGTCCTTGGCCCTCTGCTCGTCGGACTTGCCCGCTTCTTCCGCGGCCTTGATGGCCTCGGTCTCCGCCTTGGCCGTGGCCATGGCTTTCTCCACCGTCTTGCGGGTGAGGATGAGCACCGTAGCTACCAGGGCCAGGGCGGTGACGGCGGTGTAGATCCAGAACGTGCCCGTGATGCCCAGGCCCAAGAACTCGTCGTCGCGCACCAGGAAGGCGAAGGTGGGCAGCCAGCCGCCCAGGTTCATCAGGGCGTAGAGCATGGCGAAGCCCATAGCCGCGGTCTTGGGCGTGGTGAACTTGCGCACCGCCGCGTAGGCGGTTGGCTGGTACAGGCCGTAGCCGATGACCACCAGCAGGATGCCGCCCATGGTGGTCAGGTGCAGCGGCGACCAGAGCCCACTGGGCTCCATGCCCAGGATCGTCGGCGCTGCCGAGATGACAAGCCGGCCACTCAGGAGCAGAACAAACGCCAGGATGATCGCCTTGCGGATACCCCACTTGTCGCAGACCCAACCCAGGGCCACCATGGAAAGCGTGATGCCCGCAGTGAGCACCATGACCATGGTGTGGGACCACTCGTCGACGTGATCGACGCCCACGAAGACGAAGTCCGAGAAGTGCATGGCCAGGTAGCCGAGCATCCCGAAGTACACCATGCCCTCGAGCACGTAGGCCAGGTTGATGCCCCACAGGGCGCGCGGCGCCCGGATCACATCGATGAAGGGCTGCAGCAGCTCCTTTCTGAGCTGGACCAGGAGCTTGACCTCCTCGGCCGTGTCTTTCTGCTTCAGCTGTCCGCCCATGGTTCACCTTCTAGCGCAGCAAGGGGATTGCGGGCACCCTTTCACGCGGCGGAGCCCCCCCGTCAAGCGGCGGTTCGCGGCGCCCGGGCGCCCCCCACCGAGGATCAGGCGCTGCCCCTCAGCCGCAGCCCGCGGATGAAGGAATAGGCGGGCGTGGTGGCCAGGATGCGGCGCACCGCATCGGCGCCCACCTGCTCGGCCACCAGGGCACACTCGCGCAGCTGGCCCGTGTCGGAGACGGTGGTGTTGTCGGTGCAGATGGCCACCGGCACCCCCGCCTCCAGGAAGCGCACGATGGGGTGGGGCTCGCCGCGCCTGGCCGCGCCGGTCTGGTAGTTGGAGGTGAGGCAGCACTCCACCACAACTTGATCCCGGGCCAGGCGCCGCATCAGCTCCGCGTCCTGCAGGGCCGAGCAGCCGTGTCCGATGCGGGTGGCGCCGATGTCGTCGATGCTCTGCCACACGTATTCGGGCGGGCCGTCCTCGCCGGCGTGGATGGTGAGGCCCAGCCGGCCGCGCCGCGCGATGTCGAAGGACTCCCTGTACAACAGCGGCGGGTTGCCCCGCTCGGCGCCCGCGATGTCGAAGCCCACCACCCCGACCCGATCGTGCAGGTGCTGGGCTTCGCTGATGGCCTGCCGCGCCAGGATCTTGGCGATGTGCGGCCCGAAGTGCCGCATGGCGATGATGATCAGCCCACAGCGCATGCCCTGCAGCTCGCGCTCCGCCCGGTTGAGCCCCGAGAGCACCGAGGTGATGGCCTGCCGCAGGGTGAGCCCGGCGTAGGTGTGGATGATGGGCGCGTAGCGCAGCTCCAGCCCGCGCACCCCCTGCTGCCAGGCCGCCTCGGCGATGCGGAAGCTGGCCTCGGCGATGTTCTCGTAGAACTGGGTGACCCACAGCGGGTAGTGGAACTTGTCGAGGTAGTCCAGCAGGGAGCCCTCTTCGCCCTCCTGCAGCACCAGCAGGCGCCGCATGTCCTCGTAGGTCTTGACCGGCGCCAGGCCGTGGTCGAGCATCTGGCGCCAGGTGACCTCTGGCGGGATGGAGCCGTCCACGTGCTGGTGGAGCTCCACCTTGTCGATGCTGGCGAACTCGCTCTGCTGCACGGGCTGGGACACCTGGACCTCGACTCAGTCGCCGTTGCGACGCTTCCTCTGCAGGGTGAGATCGATGGCGGGATCGCCGGGGGCCACCACCAGCAGCTCCCCGCCGAAGTCGTAGACCCCGGCGGGCAGCATGCCCTCGAACTGGCCGCTGTCCTCGATCCGCTCCTGGGCCTTGAGCACCGCGGCGCGGCGGTCGGGAGCGAAGGGCATGGAGGCGGGCAGCAGGGCCACGGGGTCGCGCTGGAGGTTCTGCAGCCGGACCTGTCCGTAGCTCTGCTCCCAGTCGTTGAGCCACTGGATGGCTTCCTCGTTGGGGCTCACATCGACGGACAGCCGCAGGCGATGGTGCACGCCGGCGGCGTTGCCCAGCTGACGGGCGGCGCGGGCCCCGTTGAGGTGGTCTTCGCTGCGGATGGGGACGCCGTGGTCGCGCAGGCGCAGCAGCTCCTGGTAGGTGGCCTCCACCCCCTTCCAGGCGCTGCGGCGCACGAACTGCCGGATCTCCTCGGCCAGCTGCACGTAGCGCTCGCCCTCGACGGTGCGCTCCGAGGGCTGGCCGAGGGGCCTGGCTTTCGCCAGATCCAGCATGGCCTGGGCCTCGGCCAGCTCGGGCACCAACACCCAGCGCCGCATCTTGTCCACCTGCACATGGGCCGCCCGCCAGCGCTGCGCGAAGGCCTGCACCGAGGCCATGGCGTCCTGGCCGCCCAGGCCGTGGGCCCCCAGCACCGCCTGCCACACCGCGGTGGCCTCGGCGCGCAGCATCTGCTCCGCCTCGGCCAGCTCGTGCACCCGGTTTTCGATGCGCCTCTGGGCGGAACGCCACAGCACCTCGGACAGCTCGGGGGCGAATTCCCTGGACTCGGAGATCACCAGCCCCTCCACCGTGCCCCAGGCCGCGGGCAGCTCCTGCTGCTGGGGGCTGGCGACGTGCAGCACGCTCTGCACGTAGTCCAGGGCTTCGGAGGCGGTGATCTTGTGGTTGTCGTCGGCGTCGGCCCAGCCCCGCATGGCCCCCAGCAGCAGGTAGCTGAAGGGCGGCTGGGGCAGATCCGGGAGGTACTCGAGGGGGGCGCCGTTGTTGGACGCCAGCAGGGCGGTGGCGCTGCCTCGCGACTGGAAGGCGGCGCTGGGCCGGATGACCACCGGCTCGCTGCCGCCATCCGCGAACAGCTCGGAGCGCACGAAGGCGGTGTCGAGCACCAGCAGGCTGCGGCGCTGGGCCCCCGCGCCCAGGGCGGACATGACGGCGGAGAGGCTCAGGCCCTGGTCGGAGGGATCGTCGGCGCCGGGATCCGCGTCGGTTCCCAGCATGAGCGCGTCGCCATCATCGGCTGTGAGCGCGCCGCGGCCGATGAAGACCAGCCACAGGTGACCGCCTTCGGGGGCCTGGGCCGCGGCCTGCTGCACCGCGGCCAGCATGGCGTCGGCGGTGGCGTGGTCGCCGGTGAGCAGGCTGACCTGCTCGCTGGGGATGCCGTGGGTGCGCTGCAGGTGGCCACGCCACTGCCGGGCGGCCTGGGTGGCGCCGCGCAGCACCGGGTGGTGCTCGTAGCTCTCAACCCCGATGATCACCGCGACATCGCGCGAGCCCGCCCCGGTGGCCGGCAGCATGGTGAGCTCGGGCCAGGCGTTCTCGCCGTAGGTGGCCGCGGCCGCCGAGGAGGCGAACACAGCGGCGAGCAGCGACGATGCTGACGAGGGGAGCAAGCGCATGGGCCCGGGGGAGAGACGGGAGGGCCTGTTATTCGACCGGGCCGGCCTTTGCATGGCCGCACAAGCGCAGGCGAGCGCGCTCCACGAGGTGGTAGAGCGCGGGGCAGGCCACCAGCACCAGCAGGGCGGAGCTGCCCACGCCACCGATGGAGACCAGGGCCATGGACTGGCGCAGCTCCGCTCCAGCTCCCAGCGCGAGGGCCAGGGGGATCATGCCCGCCACAGTGGAGAAGCTGGTCATGAGGATGGGGCGCAGGCGCAGCAGGGCGCCCTGCTCCAGGGCGTGCTCCAGGCTGTGCCCGGCGGCCCGTTGATGGCCGGTCTCCTCCAGCATCAAGATGGCGTTGTTCACCACGATGCCCACCAGCATCACCAGCGCCATCAGGCCGAAGATGTCCAGCTCGACCCCCGAAGCCGCCAGGGCCACCAGCACCCCCACCATGGCCAGCGGGATGGTGGTGAGGATGGTGAAGGGATGCACCAGGGACTCCAGCAGCCCCGCCAGCAGCATGCTGATGAGCAGCACCGACAGCAACAGGGCAGCGCCGATCTCCCGCTGGGCCTCGGCCCGCTGCTCCTCTTCACCGCCCACGCGCACCGAGTAGCCCTCGGGGATGGCCTCCCAGTCGATGCCCGCGCGGATCGCCGCGGCGGTGTCGCCGATGGCCCCGTGGGAGAGGTTGGCGAAGATGGTGACCCGGCGCGCCCGCTCCTGGCGGGAGATGATGATCGGCGACTGCACCTCTGCGACCCGCGCCAGCTCGCGGAGGGGCACCTGGGCCCCGCTCTCGGTCTGCACGGTGGTGGCGGCCACGGCCGTGAGATCATCGCGCCAGCGGGCTCCCAGGCGCACGCGGATGGGGCTCTCGCGCTCCTCGGTGCGCAGGCGGGCTTCGCTGTCGCCTTCGATAGCCGCCCGCAGCAGCAGGCCGAGATCCGCGGCGGTGATGCCCGCCGTGGCGAGCCGGGCGCGATCGGGCACCACCCGCAGCTCGGGGCCCAGCTCGTCGCCGCTGCGGTCGATGTCCACCAGGTTGGGCTGCGCGTGCAACACCGACTGCACCTGGTCCGCCAGCGCCCCCACCTGTTCCTGCCTGGGGCCCACGATCTCCACCATCACGTCGTCGCGGATGGCGGCTTCGCCGGCGCCCAGCTCCTTGAGCAGCAGGTCGGCGCCGGGCACCGCCATCACCAGCTGCGCTCGCAGCTGGGCCATGACCTCAGAGGTGGGAGCCCGCCCCGGCTCGTCCCTGAGCACCACCTGCACCTCGGCCCGGTTGCGCCCCTTCATGGCCCCGAACAGGGTCTTGTACTGGCCCACCTCGGCGTAGACCATGTCCACCAGCGGGTGGGCCAGCAGCACCGCCTCGCAGCGCTCCACAGCGCGGGTGGTCTCCGCCAGGCTCACGTCGCGCGGCAGCGAGACCTGCGTGATGAAGAACCCCTGGTCGGGGTTGGCGAACCAACCCATGGGCACCGCCGGTCCCAGCAGCACCACCGCGCCCATCAGCAGGCCCGCCAGGCCGCCCAGGGTGGCGAAGCGGTGGCTCAGCACCCAGCGGATGATCCCCCGATAGGCGCCCTCGCCGCGGGCGTAGCTCCTGTTCCAGGCCCGGGCCAGAGGGCCAACCCGGCGCATGCTGGAGGGCTGACCGGCGGTGTTGCGGTACAACAGCGCCGCCAGCATGGGGGTGAGGGTGAAGCTCACCAGCAGGGCCAGCACCATGGAGAAGCTCACGGTGAAGCCGAACTGCAGGAAGAACTTGCCCGCGATGCCCTCCATGAAGGCGATGGGCGTGAACACGGCGATGTTGGTGATGGTGGAGCCCACCACCCCCAGGAACACGCGGCCCGTGCCCCGATCGGCCGCCACGCGGCTGTCCGCCTCGGTCTCAGCCTCGCGGGCGATGGACTCCAGCACCACGATGGAGGCGTCCACCAGCGTGCCCACGGTGATGGCCAGCCCCATGAGCGTCATGTAGTTGATGGAGAAGCCCGCCAGGTAGACGAAGGTGAGGGTGCCCACCAGGGAGCAGGGGATGGAGATGGCCACGATGGCGGTGCCGCGCCAGTCGTGGAGAAAGAAGTACAGCAGGCCGGCCGTGAGCAGGATGCACAGCCCCAGCGTGCCCATCAGGTTCTCGATGGAGGCCCGGATGGCGACGGACAGGTCGGAGAAGACCCGCAGCTCCATGCCCGGCTCCAGCTCTTCGCGCAGCTGCTCCAGCTCCCGCTCGATGGCGCGCCCCAGGGCCACGGTGTTGGCGTCGGGGCGCTTGGTGATGGCCAGCCCGATGCCCGGGCGCCCCTGGATGCGCGCGGCGGTGGTCTCGGGGGCCACGCCGTCGGACAGGCTGGCCACCGCCGACACGGGCAGCCGCTCGCCGGTGGGCGCCAGGATCATGGCGGCCGCCACCTCGTCGACGCTGCCGTAGGCGGCGGCGAGGCGCACGGGCACCGCCGACTCGCCGCTCTCCAGGGTGCCCGCAGGGATGTCCACCCCTCCCGCGCGCACCGCCTCGATGACATGCCCCAGGGTGAGGTGGTGGGCCAGCATGCGCCCCTGGTCCACCTCCACCTGCAGCTCTCGCTGGCGGTCGCCCACCAGCTGCACGGCGGCCACGCCGGGCACGCGGGCCAGGCGCTCCACCACGCGGTCCTCCACCCACAGGGTGAGCTCGGGCAGCTCCTGGTCGCCGGTGACCGCCAGCTGCACCACGGGCACGGCGCTGGCGCTGATGGCGCGGATCAGCGGCCGCCGCGCCCCCGGCGGCATCCGGCCCCAGTTCTCGTCCAGCAGGCCGCGGATCTCCTCGATGGACCCGGCCACGTCGCTGTCCATCTCCAGCTCCAGCAGCAGCCAGCCCACGTCGGGCATGGCCACCGCGCGCAGCTTCTCGAGGGCGTTCACCTCGCCCAGCGCGTCCTCCAGCGGGATGATGATGCCGTTCTCCACGTCCTGGGGCGCCGAGCCCGGGTAGACGATGGTGACCATCACGTAGGGCAGGTCCACGTCGGGCAGCAGCTCCACGGGCATGCGCGGCGCGGCCACCAGCCCGAAGACCACGAAGAAGCCCACCAGCATGGTGACCAGCACCGGCCGGCGCACCGCGAGCCGCGACAGCCACATGGGGGGCTAGCCCCCGTCGACGACGATGAGGGGCTGGCCGTCCCGATCCAGGAACCGCTGCCCCAGGGTGACCACGCGATCTCCAGCGGACAGCTCGCCCTGCACCGCCACCCAGCTGTCATCGCGCACGCCGGGGGCCACCACCACCTGCCGGGAGAGGCCCTGCTGGTCCACCACCCAGAGCGCCACCTGCTCACCCTGTTCCACCAGCGCCCGACGGGGCACCGCCAGCACGGGCTCGGCGGATCCCGCCAGCACGGTGGCCTCCACCGGAAAGCCCGGCAGCAGGGCCAGGTCGGGGTTGGGCAGCTCCACCCGGACCCGGAACTGGTTGATGACCGGGTAGGCCCCCAGCGAGCGCTCCACCACCCGGCCCTCGAAGACCCGATCGGGCAGGGCCGAGGCGCGCACCTGCACGTCCATGCCCTCGGCGATGTGGGCCACGTCGGTGGCCTCCACCATGAACTCCAGCAGCAGGCTGTCGATGCGCGCCAGCTGCATGAGCGGGCGATCGTTGGGCACCATCTGGCCCGGCTGGAAGTCGATGCGCGTGACCGTGCCCGCGATGGGCGCGGTGATGCTCACCGCGGCCTTGGCCGAGTCGAACTGGGCCTCGGCGGCCTGGGCCTGGGCCTCGAGCTGCTCCAGCTGCTGCCGCGTGACGGCTCCTTGATCGTAGAGCGGACGGAGGCGATCCAGCTCCGCCTGCAGGGCCTCGTGCTGCACCTTGAGGGGCTCGTAGGGGTAGCCCAGCGGTGAGAGCGACACGGAGCGCATGCTGGCCAGCAGCTGGCCCCTGCGCACGGGCTCGCCCACCGCCACGTGCAGCCGCTGCAGGATGTTGGGCGAGGTGGCGATGACCTCGGCCTGCTCGGCCCCCCGCGCGGTGCCGTAGAGCACCACGCTGCGATTGACCCGGCGCAGCTGGGCGGAGGCCACCTCGACTGGCACCCCGTGCCGGGCCTGCAGGTCGCCCTGGGAGGGGGCGGGGAGCTCCTCGTCGGCCGCTCGCAGCACGCGCAGGGCCGCGAACACCGCCAGGCAGCAGACGAAGAACCCCAGCGCGCGGAGCCAGCCTCTCATGCCTCCTCCCCTATCCAGTGCCATGCCCCAGGACACTGGTGGGCCCCAGAAGCTGGGTCAGCCCAGCACCCCGAAGGCCTGCAGCAGGCTGCGGGCCGCCAGGGTGGGGGTGAGCTTGCCGTCCAGCACATCGCGCTCCAGGGCCGGCAGGATGCTCTCGACCTCCGCGTGGCTGCGCAGAGCCCCCAAGAGCTGCTCCTCCACCATCGACCAGGTCCAGCGCAGCCGCTGCCGCTGCCGCTTGCGGGACAGCTCGCCGCTGGCGTCCAGGGTGTCGCGGTGAGCGCGCACCTGGGCCCACAGCTCGGGCAGACCCGCGCCGTCGCGGGCGCTCACGCAGAGCGCCGGCGGGCTCCAGCCCGGGGAGGGGGGCTGCATGAAGCGCAGGGCGGCCTCGTGCTGGGCCCGGGCCCGCCGAGCCGCCGGCAGGCGCTCTCCGTCGGCCTTGTTCACCGCCACGAGATCCGCCAGCTCCAGGATGCCGCGCTTGATGCCCTGTAGCTCGTCGCCGGCCCCAGCCAGCACCAGCACCAGGAAGAAGTCCACCATGTCCGCCACCAGCATCTCGGACTGGCCCACACCCACGGTCTCCACCAGCACGATGTCGTAGCCGGCCGCCTCGCAGACCAGCATGCTCTCGCGGGTCTTGCGGCCCACCCCGCCCAGGGAGCCCGAGGTGGGCGAGGGCCGCACGAAGGCCTGGGCGTGGGTGGCCAGGCGCTGCATGCGCGTCTTGTCGCCCAGGATGCTGCCGCCGCTGATGCGGCTGGAGGGATCCACCGCCAGCACGGCCACCCGCTGGCCTCGCTCGCAGAGCCACACCCCCAGCTCTTCGATGAGCGTGCTCTTGCCCGCGCCGGGGACACCCGAGATGCCCACCCGCCAGGCGCGCCCGGTGTGGGGGAGCAGGCGGAGCAAGAGCTGCTGGGCCTGCTGCTGGTGCTGGGGCTTGTTGCTCTCCACCAGGGTGATGGCCCTGCCGAGCACCGCGCGATCGCCAGCGCGCACGCCGGCCTCGTAGGCGTCGAGGTCGAGGCGGGGACGGGAGGGGATGGCGGGCATAGATGGAATCTAGCACAGACGGAGGGTGCAGGTGGGAGCGGGGTGGTGCCGGGAAAGCTCATGTCTTCTGAGACCCACCAGTGCCTACTGCAGCTACACACGTACCGCGCCCTGCTCGCAGCGAACGACACGGACCTGGCTGTCAGCGTGCTGACCCCGAATCTTGCAGTCGTCTCCCTGCTGCGGCGCACGATCCGGCATCCCATGAGTGCCTCTCCTCGCTCGGCCACCTGGAACGCGGCCTCCGACGCCTCGCTTCCGGATCCGCCTGCGAGAATCTGGTTGAAGCCACCGGTTACAGACTCCGGCGCCGGTCGCTCCGGACCCAGGGAGCTACTCTCGGGCGAGAGAGGGCCTGTCGGTCCGGGACACGGACCCAGGGAGCGACTC
>CAZEJJ010000133.1:0-21013 GCA_964512185.1 uncultured Enterobacterales bacterium
GGCCGCAGTCGCGACTGCTGGGCCGCAGTAGATTCGGGGTTCTGTCGCCTGCTCATGAGCTTTCCCGAGGGCTCCTGGTCTCTCGTCAAGAAAGAGCGGCCCATGAGTTCACTCGCCCCCCAGCGCGTCTCCGGCGCGCCCCCCAGGCGACCGCTTCGCGGTCGCACAGTGCATGCGAGGGCGGCTTGTGGGGGTGGCTGGAAACTACCGAGCGCGTGCACCAGGCGGCGCCAGGTACATCAGGCGCAGGCGATAGTCGAAGCTGTAGCCCGCGGCCAGGTCGTGGGCGGGGAACTCCGCGCAGTGCAGGCTGCGCTGCAGGCAGCCCACCAGGGCAGGGGAGAGATCCCCGTCGTCCAGCATCCGCACGCCCTGCACCCGCCCATCGCAGGCCACCTCCATGCGCACGGCGAGCTGCGCCGTCAGCGCCGTGTTGCCCGGCACGCAGCGCTCCAGGCTGGGCAGGAAGCGCCCCATGGCCAGGTTCAGATCCTCCTCGGAGAGCCCCTGGGGCAGCAGGGCCCCTGTGTCGTCATCCAGATCGTCCCAGGCGGGGCCGGTCAGGCAGGCCTTGGGCCTGGGCGGGCGCAGGGCCTCGTCGTCCACCGGGTCTTCCCCGTAGGCGTCGCGGGCCGCCAGCAGGGCCAGCAGCCAGGCGGAGAGCCAGAGGGCGACCAGGACAGAGCGGGTGCGCGTTCGAGCCACCGGAGCCTCCTTCGGCTGGGTTGCAGCCATGAGGAGGCGGGCGTCGCCCGGATGTCACCGCGGATCGGTCTCGGTCCGCGCCTCGTCGCTGAAGGTCCACAGGTGGTTGGCGAAGAAGTTGATGAACATGGCCGTGGCGATCCCGGTGGCCTGGGCCACGTACAGCCCCGGCGGACCCAGCAGCGCGTCCAGGCCGAATTGCTCGTAGATCACCACCGCCACGCCCCACTGCACCGAGGCCGCCACCGAGGACACCAGGTAGAACTTGCCCAGCTTGTACAGCCAGCCCCCCATGCTCGCGGCGCGCTCGGTGTCTCCCCAGGTCCAGTAGTAGTTGAGCAGGAAGTTCGTGAAGATGGCGATGGCGATGGAGCCCGCGATGGCCGCGCGGTGCTCCCAGACTCCCCAGGACTGCGGGAAGACCCAGTACAGCAGGCCCAGGGCCACGAAGCTGACGGCCATGCCGCTGGTGCCCACCACGCAGAAGCGGAAGAAGCGCGGTGAGATGGGCAAGCGGTCGATGAGCCCGTCGAGGGCCTGGAAGACAGCGCGCATGGCGCCTTGTTGCCCAGGCGGACGGTGCTGTCAAGTGCACAAGGCGGCCCGGCGGGGGATACTGGCGGTACCGCTCCCTGCCCGGAGGGCCTCGTGCGCTGCTCCCTGTCCCTGCTGGCCATCGCCGTCGCCTGTCTGCCTGCGCGCGAGCCGGACACCGCCGGCGGGGCCAAGGACAGCGACGCCGACAGCGACGCCGACAGCGACAGCGACAGCGACAGCGACAGCGACAGCGACGCCGACAGCGACGCCGACGCCGACACCGACGCCGACAGCGATCCCACCGACGAGGACGAGGACGGCTACAGCGTGGCGGATGGGGACTGCGAGGACGGCGACGCCTCCATCAATCCCGGCATGCCCGACATCTGCAACGGCGTGGACGACGACTGCAGCGGCGCGGCCGAGACCTGGTGCGCGGTGAGCGCAGGCAACCACCACAGCTGCGGCATCGACCGGGACGGCGGCATGCACTGCTGGGGGCAGAACGACTACAGCCAGGCCGTCTCGCCCGTGGGCAGTTTCCAGCGCGTGAGCGCGGGCTACGACTACAACTGCGCCATCGAGACCGCGGGCAGCCTGTACTGTTGGGGCTACGGCGTGCAGGATCAGGCCGATCCTCCGGACGGCACGGACTGGATCCAGGTGGGCACCGGCTGGAAGCACGCCTGCGCTGTGCGCAGCGGGGGCCAGGCCCAGTGTTGGGGTTGGAACTACGACGGCGGCACGGACGTGCCCTCCAGCTCCACGTTCGCCAAGGTGGCGGCCGGGGCCTACCACAGCTGCGGCATCAACCTGGAGCAGGGCCTGGAATGCTGGGGCAACGACTCCTGGAACCAGGTGAGCGACATTCCCAGCGGGCGCTTCCAGGCGCTCTCGCTGGACGGTCACCACGGCTGCGCGCTGAGCGACGAGGGCGAGCTGGAGTGCTGGGGGCAGGACAACTCCGGGGAGATCGACGCGCCCCCTGCCGACAGCTACGTCGAGCTCTCGCTGGGCTATCACCATGGCTGCGTGGCGGACGAGGCCGGCGCCATCACCTGCTGGGGAGCGGACGACAACGGTGAGTCCTCGCCGCCCGCCATGATCGCCTGGAACCTGAGCGTCAGCCGCGGGGCCACCGGTGACCACGGCTGCGCGCTGACCCGTGCTGGCGAGATCCTGTGCTGGGGCCTGAACGACGAAGGCCAGACCGAGGTGCCCGCTCCCTACGCCGAGGAGGCCCGGTGAGCGGCAAAGGCCTGGGCGAGTTCGGCATCATCGACCTGTTCCGAGCCCGCGGCGCGCCCCGGCGCGGCTGGGTGCGCCAGGGCATCGGCGACGACTGCGCCGTGCTCGACCTGGACCATGAGCGCTGCCTGCTGGTCACCACCGATCTGCTCATCGAGCGGGTGCACTTCCTGGCCGACGCCATCACCCCCCGCCAGCTGGGCTACAAGGCCATGGCCGTGAGCGTGAGCGACATCGCCTCCATGGGCGGCGAGCCCCTGGCCGCCTTTGTCGCGGCGGGCCTGCAGCGCGACGTGCAGCGGCCCTTCCTGGAGGGCCTGCGCGACGGTCTGCTGGCCTGCGCCCAGGAGCACGGCGTGGACCTGCTGGGGGGCGACACCTCCGCCTCGCTGCGGGACTGTCTGTTGTGCATCACCCTGCTGGGCCAGGCTCCGCGCCAGCAGGTGGTGCTGCGCAGCGGGGCGCGTGCTGGCGACCAGGTCGTCGTGGGCGGTCCCCTGGGGCAGAGCGCCGCCGGGCTGTGGCTGCTCACCGAGGGCGCGCCCCTGGCCGAGCGCGTCTCGCGGGTCCCTCGCCGGCAGCTGCTGCGGGCCCACCTGGAGCCTCGGCCCCAGGTGGCCCTGGGTCGCTGGCTGGCTGCACGCGGCGCGGCCTCGGCCATGATCGACGTGAGCGACGGCCTGCTGCAGGACCTGGGACACATCTGCGCCGCCAGCGGTGTGGGCGCGAGGTTGGTGGCCGAGGCCCTGCCCGTGGACGACGCCCTGCAAGAGGTGCACGCCCTGTCAGGCCACAGCGATCCCTACGACTGGGTGCTGCACGGCGGCGAGGACTACGCCCTGCTCTTCACCGTGCCGCCCGAGCAGGTCCCCGGCCTGGCCCGCGACGCACGGCGAGAGCTGGGCATCGGCCTGGTGGCCTGCGGCTTCGTGGAGCAGGAGCCGGGCCTGCGCCTGCAGCGCGGAGCCACCGTGACCTCGGTGGAGCCGCGGGGGTGGGATCACTTCGGGGGGTAGGACATGGGACCAGGTGTCAAGAGACAGGTGTCAATGTCCCGCCGGACATGATCCGCCACTCAAGAATGTGAACCTCGAATTGCGTCCGGAATACCGGACATGATCCGCCACTCACCCGGGTGAAACTGGAATTGCGTCCGGAATACCGGACATGATCTGCGCTTCACATTGCAGAGTTGGAGATCATGTCCATTGGGCTGATCTGGTCACACCGCAGGCTCCTAGCACCCGCTCGTGTTCGCCTGCAGCCCGTCGCTGCCATCGGATCCGGAGCTGCTGCCACCCGCCCCACCATCACCGAGCGAGTACGAGGTGGCCGTGTCCACCGTCAGCGTGGAGCTGGAGCACTGCACGCCCACGCTGGGGCCGCCGCCGCCGCCGCCGCCGTGGCCACCGTCGCCGCCCGCGCCGCCGTCGCCGCCGTCGCCGCCGCGCCCGGAGTCGTCCTCGCCCGAGCCGCCGGCGCCGCCGGAACCACCGCTGCCGTCGCTGCCGCCGCTGCCGCCGCTGCCGCCGTCGCCGCCGTCGCCGGTCTCCACCAGGCAGTCCACCAGCTCGACGCTGGAGCTGACGAGCAGGATGGCCACGCTGGCGCCGCCGCCAGCACCCGCCGTGCCGCCGCCGCCCCCGCAGCCGCCGCCGCCGCCGCCACCACCGGCGCCGCCGTAGGAGTCGCACCAGGAGTCGCCTCCACCGCCGCCGCCGCCGCCGCCGCCGCCAGCGCCGCTGCTGCCCGAGGAGCCGGCGCTGCCGCTGGAGACGGTGTAGCCGGAGGTGGAGAAGGAGCCGCTGCTGCTGCCGGAGCTGCCGTTGCTGCCCGCGCTGCCCGCGGAGCCGGCGCTGCCGGTGCTGCCGTTGTTGTCGCCCGAGCCGCCCGAGCCGCCCGAGCCGGCACCGGTGCCGCTGCCTGAGCTGCCCGAGCTGCCCGAGCTGTTCTCGTGACCGGGGGAGCCGCCGCTGCCGCCGTTGTTGCCGCCGCAGCCGCTGCCGCCGCCGCCGGCGCTGGGCTGGCTGCAGCTGTCGCAGAAGCCGGAGGAGTCCTCGCAGCCGTCGTCACCGGTGCCTCCGGAGCTGCCGCTGGAGCCGCTGGAGCCCGTGGATCCGCTGCTGCCGCTGCCCGCGTTGCCCGCGGCGATCTCGCAGCTGTCCAGCAGCAGGCCCTGGGAGGAATGCAGCCGCAGGGCGAAGCTGGAGCCGCCGCCGCTGCTGCTGGCGGAGTCGGCCTCGACGCGGATCTGCTGCCACTCGGTGTCCACAGACCAGCCAGAGATGATCTGACCTGAGGAAGAGACGGGGATCTCGGGCACCAGGGCCGGCGTGCGGCTCCATGAAGATCCCGAGTCGTAGCCGCCCGCCAGGTGGTAGCCCTCCTGGAAGCTGCCGGAGAGCTCCACGCTGCCGTCGGCGACGAGGATCCAGTCGAGGCCCGACGAGGCTGCCACGGAGTAGGCGCTGTCCAGGGAATAGACCGGGTCGCCGCTGGTCAGGCCTGTGGAGCCGTCGCTGCCGCTGGTGGGATCCAGGAAGACGGAGCCGTCGAGATCGCCGTCGACGCCGTCGCAGTCGGCATCCACGTAGCTCATGTCGGGCTCGTCCAGGGCCTCGGGGTTGACGCTGGCGTCGCTGTCGTCGCAGTCGCCGGTGACCACGCTGCCGCAGGAGCTGCTCGTGGATCCGGTGCAGGTGGTGGAGACGCAGTAGCAGTCGCCGTCGTCGTCGAAGGCCTCGGTGCCCTCGTCGATGTCGCCGTCGCAGTTGTTGTCCACCCCGTCCTGGTACTCGGTGGCGTCGGGGTGGATGCTGTAGTCAGCGTCGTCGCAGTCGTCGATGGGGTAGCTGCCGTCGTAGTTGACGCAGGTCTCGTCGATGTGGGCGTCACCGTCGATGTCGCGGTCGTCCACCAGGCCGTTGCAGTCGTTGTCGGTGGCGTCGGCGCAGACCTCGTCGGCGCCCGGGTAGACGGTGTCGTCCTCGTCGTCGCAGTCGCCGGTGTTGGGCGTGAAGCCGTCGCCGTCCTGGTCCTCGTCATCGATGTCGCCGATGATCAGATAGATCTCGGCGTAGCCGATGTTGCCGTCCTCGTCGGTCACCTCCAGCTTGGCCACGTAGTTGCCGGTGGCGGGCTGCTCCCAGTCCACCTGGGTGGAGCCGTCGCTGGCGGGGCTGCCCTGCAGCAGGGTCTCGGGCAGGCCGGTGCTGGAGTCGGTGACGATCCAGGAGATGTCCAGCGTGTCCAGCGACTGCTGCTCGTCGGCCACCACGCCGTACAGCTCCACGGTCTCGTGGCTGTAGAAGGTGTCGTAGCTGGCCGGGCTGGTGATGCTGGCGGTGGGGTCCTGGTTGGGCGACAGCGTGATGTTCAGGAACAGCTCGGCGGTGGTGGCGTTGTCGTCGTCGTCGATGGCGGTCAGGGAGACCACCCAGCCGCCCTCGTCGCGCTCGGCGGTCCAGTCGGCGGTGACGGTGCCGTCCTGGGCCGCCGGGTCCTGGCCGATGATGTGCATGGCGCCGGTGTCGCTGTGGGTGGCGGTCCACACGATGGCCAGGGAGTCGGGGTCCTGCTGCCCATCGGCCACCAGGCCCGCCAGGTCGATGTGCTCGTCGGTGTAGAAGGTCTCCCAGTTCTCGGGGCTGCTGATGGTCACGTCGGGCTCTTGCTGGGCCTCCACCACCAAGAGCGTGATGCTGTCGGCGTCGGACAGGCCCTCCTGGTCCAGGGCGGACAGCTCGATCAGGTGGGTGCCGGGGCTCAAGAGCACCGACAGGCGCGAGGTGCCCTCCGTGTCGGGCCAGGCGTCCATGGTGGCCACGTCGGGATCCACGGTGGAGGACCAGGTGACGGTGAGCAGGTCGTCCTGGCCGTTGTTGTCCAGCACGGTGCCGATCAGCTCGATGGCCTGGCCCTCGTCGAAGCTGGCCTGGTCGGCGGGGGACTCGATGTGCACCACGGGCGCCAGGTTCTCGGTGGGCGTGACCTGCACGTCGGTGTTGCAGGCTGCCAGGAGCGTGGCGGGCAGGAGCGCGAGGAGCGGGCGAGGAGCCATGGTGCCTCCGGAGAGCTGCGCGGCGGGGATCGGCCACCCCAGGCAAGGTAGACGCTGTGATGGAAGCCCGTCAAACGTGGTGGGGGCGACAGAACAGGCCGCCGCCTGGCGCCCGGCCCGAGGGTGAGCCGCGGTGGCGGCCGCTGGGCCACGGCAGCTGCGGGGTATCGTCGCGCGTCGTCGCTGCTCTGCTCGGCGTCGCGCCCCTCGCGTTCGAGGCCTGGCTGGATGGCCCGCTGGCGGCGCCCTGCGCTGTAATACCGCGTGCTGTTGATGGCTCCTTGGGAGTGGAGACCGCCATGCAGCGCTTGCTGACACCCTTGATCGCCTGCTTGACCCTGGGTCTGGCTCCCTTCGCGCCTGAGCCGCACCTGGTGGAGAAGATCCGCTGGTTGGCCGCTGGCGGAGCCGGCATGCGGCCCCTCGACCTGTTCGATCTGCTGATGCACGGGGCGCCTTGGCTGTGGCTGGCCATCGTGGCCGGGAAGCTGACGCTCGATCGTGGCCGCGCCGCGAGCGCCGCGGTGGAGCGGGAATCGCGCCCTGGAGGCTGAACCCGCAGGCTATACTCCGCGCCATGTGGCGTCTCCCCCTGCTCCTGCTGCTGGGCTTCGGCTGCGAGCGTGGCTGCCAGCCTGACCACAGCGCCGTCCAGGACAGCGTCCCCAGCGAAGAGCCGGCCAGCATCCGCCTGGGCCTCGTGGAGTCCTTCGCCGCCGCGCCCTACGACGCCGAGGAGCGCCTGGAGCTCATGGAGCTCATGGCCGCCGCGGGCATGGACGCCTGGCTCTACGCCCCCTGGGGCGATCCGTCGGTGAGGGTGGACTGGCGGGCTCCCCTGGACGCCGACACCCTGGCCGAGCGCAGCTCCGTGCTGGCGTTGGCCGGTGAGCTGGGGGTCAGCTGGTGCGAGGGCGTCTCCCCCGGAGGCGACATGATCTACTCCAGCGAGCAGGACTACGCCTCGCTGCTGGAGCGCTACCTGGCGCTCTTGGATCTGGGCGCGGGCTGCTTCGCCCTGCTCTTCGCGCCCGAGGACGTCCAGCTGGGCAGCGAGGATCAGGGCAGCTACGACGGCGCCGCCCAGGCCCAGGCCCAGCTGGCGGCGCGCCTGCACGAAGATCTGCAGGCGGCGCTCCCGGGCGTGCTCCTGCTGGTGCGGCCCCCCGACGCCGCCGGCCTGGCCGACAGCGAGCACCGCCAGGCGCTGGCGGAGCTTCCAGCCGAGGTACAGGTGCTCTGGAGCGGCCAGAACGCCTGGTCCGCCACCATCAACGTGGATGACGCGCAGACAGTGGAGGCCCAGCTGGGCCGCATGCCCCTGGTCTGGGATCGCTTCGCCAGCAACGCAGACAACCCCGCGCGGCTGGTCATGGCGCCCCTGCAGGGGCGCGCTGCGGGGCTGCTCGACTCCGTCGCCGGTGCCTTCTTCGAGCCCATGCCCCTGCCGCGAGCCAGCCGGGTCGCCCTGCTCACGGCGGCCCGCTGGGGCGAGGATCCCGAGTCCTACGATCCCGAGCTGGCCTGGGACGAGGCCCTGCTGGAGGTGGGCGGCGAGCAGGGGGCGGCGCCGCTGCGGGTGCTGGCGGAGCTGTGCCGCAGCTCGGTGGTCGAGCAGCTGGAGCCGGAGGCCTTCTCGGCGGCGGTGGAGCAGGTCCTGGCGGCCATGGAGGCCGAGGACGGGGAGCTCGACGCAGCGCTGGCCGACCTTGACCTGCTGCTGACCGACATGGAGCAGCTACCGGGGATCCTGGCCACCGATCTGCGAGACGACGCCCTGCTGGCAGAGCTCGAGCCCTGGACCGAGCGGCTGTCGGAGTCCGCCGAGGCCTCCCTGGGCATGACCCTGCTGCTGCGCCGGCTGCTGCTGGAGACCGCCAGCGCTGATCCGGCCACCACCTGGTCCGACTGGCTCGACACGCGCACCATCATCGAGGCCCTGGAGGCGGACGCCAGCCTGCGGGTGGCCTGGACCGTGTTCTACCGCATCTTCCACGACACCGACACCGACCACCTGCTCGACGCCTGGTTCGGCCTCCAGCTGCAGGAGCCCCCCGAGCCCGTGCTCTCTTCCAGCATGAGCGCGCGGGAGGGCCAGGGCCTGGAGCTGGCGGTGGATCGCATCGCCACCACCGAGTTCATGAGCGCCACACCTGTGGTCGCCGGCGACTGGCTGGAGGCGGACCTGGGCGAGGTGCTGGAGCTGCAGCAGGTCTACCTGGCCCAGGCCATCGACGACTACGTGGAGCAGGGCAGCCTCGCCGCCTCGCTGGACCGGGTCGAGTGGACCGGGCTGCTGGAGCTGGATGAGCCCTGGGAGAGCTGGACCAGCGCCGAGCCCATCGAGGCCCGCTACCTGCGCCTGGAGGTGGCGGCCGACCAGGAGCGCGGCCTGCGCCTGTTCGAGCTGCGAGCCCTGCCCGTGATGGGCACGCTGCCCCTGGAGATGGTGGGGGCGCCCGCTGGATTCAGCTACCCGGCCCTCACCATCGACCACCTCAACGGCAGCACCCTGCAGTCCGAGAGCGCGCCACAGGCCGGGGACGAGCTCCGCGTCGCCTGGCCGGCCAGCGCTGAGCTGGACACGATCCTGCTGCTGGCCTCCCAGGGTGGTGAGCCCGAGGGCGCCAGCGTGCTGCTGCTGGACGAGGACGACGCCGAGCAGCTCGTCGGCACCCTGGACGGGGCCTCCTACACGGCGCTGGACGTCAGCGGGCTCAGCGGCTCCGGCCTGCTCATCCGCTTCGACTCGGACATGCACGGCCCGCTGGTCATCAACGAGCTCGCGGTGTACGGCGAGCTGGTGCCCCAGGAGCCCTGAGTCTCAGAACCCCTGCTCACCCGGCGAGGCGCTCATGGCGTGGGTGGCGCCGGTGAACAGGGCCCTGGCGCCTTCGTCGCTGAAGCCCGCTGAGCCCCCGCCGTACAGCCAGGTGTCGGCCTCGAAGGTGTCCACGTGGGGATAGTTGCCGATGGGGTAGAACGAGCCGATGACGATGTCGTGCCAGCCGTCCACGTCGAGGTCCACCACCGCCAGGCCGGTGCCCCAGGGGCTGTCCAGCTCCTGCATGTCCGCCTCGGTCCAGCCCGCCCCTGAGCCCCGGTAGATGCGCGCCGGGGTGGCCTCGTCCCAGAACATGTCGCCGCGCTGGTTGCTGAACACCAGGTCGCGCCAGCCATCGTGGTCCAGGTCCTCCACCGCCACTGTGTGGGCGCCGTAGGTGGGGATCGCGCTGCGCCGGTCGTCGCTGAAGCCCTCCTGGGAGCCCCAGTACACGAAGCTGTCCATCTGCATGGACTCGCCATCGGTGTGGCTCACCATGAGCAGGTCGAGCCAGCCGTCGTCGTCCAGATCCTCGATGTGCACGTCGCGGCAGCCGTCCACCTGCAGCCCCGTGCGGCGGTCCTCGGAGAAGCCGCCCTCGGAGCCCCAGTAGATCCAGGACTCCAGGCCCTGGTAGGTCCAGTTGTGGTAGCTGGTGAACACGATGTCCTGGTGGCCGTCGTCGTCGAGATCCGCCACGCCGTTGCCGAAGGCGCCGGTGGTGGGCAGCTCCAGCCGGTTGTCCTCCGAGAAGCCCTCGGCGCCGCCCAGGTAGACGTAGGAGTCGATCTCGTAGTCGTAGGCGTCGGGATCTGCGATGTCGCCGGACTGGTGCTGGCTGAACACCAGGTCGGGCCAGTCATCGGCGTTCACGTCCGCCACGGTGAGCCCATGGGCGCCCACGGTGGGCAGCTCCTGTAGCTCCCAGCGCCAGGGATCGGTGCCGGTGGTGTACAGCACCATCGACGCGGTGGCGTAGTCGCCGTCATCGCCCACCAGGCGCGAGAAGACCACGTCCAGATCGCCGTCCCTGTCCAGGTCGGCCAGGGCGTTGTCCAGCAGGATCCCCCACTCCTGCAGCCCCTGGTAGTTGCTGGCGCTGAAGCCGGCTTCCGCGCCCCACAGCACCCTGGGAGGGTGGGAGCTGACGAGCAGGTCGGCCCAGCCATCGCAGTCCAGGTCCATGCAGCCCGGGGGGGCCGTGTCTTCGGGCCGGGCGCTCTCCTGGGGCTCCGGATCCACGCAGCCGCCGCAGAGCAGGAGCAGTACCGGGATGGAACGTGGTGCGCACATGGGGATCCGCGCCGACGATAGCCGCCGCTGGGGCCGGGCGTCTACGGTCAGGGCGTGACCGGTGCGCCGCCGGGGGAGGGCAGGGGAGCTCCCTCGCCGCCGGAGCTGGGCGGACCGCCGGGAGCGCCGCCGCCTGGTCCACCGCCGCCTTGACGGTTGGGGCGCGGGAGAGGCTGGCCCAGCAGCTCGAAGGAGCGCGCGTAGGCGTCCACCATGGTGCGGGTCTGGGTGCTCTCGACGGAGCCCGAGGCGATGGCCGCGTCGCGGACATCCTGGCTGGGCATGAGCTCGGTGATGTCTTCTTCCTGCTGCTCCGCCAGGCTGGTGAGGCGCGTGGACAGGCGCTGGTCCACCTCGGCGGGCGTCTCCTTGCCCCTGGGGCCCATGCCGGGGGTGCCGCCGCCCGAGGCGGGCATGGGCTGACCGCCGGGGGTGAGGGTAGCGGAGCTGGTGCGCGCCAGCTCCGCCACGTGGGCGCGCATGGCCCCGCGCACGTCCAGCGCGCCCCGCGCGCCGTCTCCGGTGCGGGCCGATTCGAGCAACCCGCTGGCCTTCATCTGGGACCAGATGGTGGCGGCGGAGGGGGTCTGGGATGGATCCAGGCCGTACTCGGCGGCCAGCTCGGCCACGTAGGCGTCCAGCTCGGGATCGAGGTCCGCGACGTCGATGGTGGCGATGTCGCCCACGGCGGCCTGGGCGGTGATGTCGGCCGTGGGCAGCTCGGCCCTGCCGCCGGGCATCTGCATGGCGGCACCGGGCGCAGCGCCTCTGTCTGACATGGACATGAGCCTGCGCTCCAGCCACAGCCCGAGCCCGGCGTTGGACAGGACGATGACCGCCGCCAGGAAGAAGGTGCGGCGCCATTCGGCGATGTTCTGCGGCTGGCCGTCCGGGTTGGTCATGGTGGCTACCAGGAGGGGGGGGAGGGATCGGGACCCGTACCTATCGGGCTCACAGCGGTTCGTCAGCCGGCACTGCTCCGCGAAACCCGCCAGCGGTGATCCGCCATCCCGGCTAGACTGTGGCCTCGACCTCTCCTGGAGGCCTCGTGGCTGTCTCTGATCGACGCTGCTCGCTGTTGGCCCTGCTGGCCCTGCTGGTCGGCTGGGGCTGCACGCCCGGAGATCAAGACAGCGCCTCACCGGCTGACAGCGTCCCGGCAGACAGCGGGCCCGAAGACACAGGCCCCTTGGACACCATCGAAGGCCTCGATCCCGATCTGCTGGTGCCTCCCGATGACTTCTGGCAGGCCCGGCACTTCACGGTGGAGCCCGAGCGGGGGCTGGAGTGGCAGCGAGACGCCGAGTTCCGGCTCGACATGTTCACGGTGCCCCACATCTTCGTGGCGGGCGACGGCAGCTTCGTCATGCTGGCCACCAAGATGGATGATCCCGAAGGACGCTGGTATCTCACCAGCACCGACGGCCTTGAGTGGACCGCCGCCGAGGCCCCCATCTTCCTGCCCACCGACTTCCCCCAGGACTGCGGCAACCGGCTCGAGGACGGCACGCTGGTGGTGGACTCCGACGGCAGCTACCGGCTGCTGCTGGAGGGCACCGAGCTGGACGAGGACACCGATCGCACCAGCTGGCGGGCCTGGTGCCAGGCCACCTCGGCCGATGGGCTGAGCTACCAGGTCGCCGAGGGCTACTTCTACGAAGGCAGCGACAACGACGGCGGCCTGCCCTCGGTGCCGTCCAGCCTGCACCTGTCCGACTGGAGCGCGCTCATCTACTACATGGGCGACATCTACAGCGAGGTGGGCGGCCTCGCGGGCAACGGCATCCGCGTCGCTCGCCGCTGGGCCGACGACGACTTCGCCTCGCCGTGGATCACCAGCAACATCCTGCCCTCCAACCAGCTCGATCCCATGCCTGTCTACCTCGAGGGCGGCGGGGTCAGGCTGTACCACACCAGCACCCTGCAGCCTCCCGACCAGCCTGAGGCGCACCTGGGCCCGGCGCCCGGCTACACCGACAGCGCCGACGCAGCCAACTTCGACCCGCCCCAGCGGATCATCGGCGGGTCGGGCAATTGCCTCGACCCCTCCGGCGGCGAGTGCCTGCTCGACCCGGCCTTCCTGCGCCTGGACGATGGCACGCTCGTGCTCTACTTCACCTGGCTGGACGGCGTGGGCAGCGGCGACTGGAGCCTGGGCATCGGGCGGGCCTTCGCCACCGACTGATCTCTCACTCCCTGTCAGCACGGCGGTTAGGGGGGGGAGCCAACGGCGCGGGTCCCATGTCCAGCAGCTCCTCCCCAAAGGAACGACACCCATCTCCGGGCGGCGCGCCCGCGGCCGGGCGGGTGCACTGGAGCTCCAAGGCGGCGGATGTGGCCGCGGTGGCGGTGCTGCTGGCCGTGGCGATCACCCACCTGGCGTTCATCCTGCGGGACCAGCGCCTGCCCAGGGACATGGGGCAGTACTACCTGTCGCTGCCGGGGCTCTACGCGGCCCTGGCCCATCCCTGGGACCAGGCCGGGGATCTGCTCGCTGCCCTGGTGGACACCGGCGGCTGGTACCAGCTCGGGCTGGCCTCGTGGTTGCGCATCGTGGGCCGCGGGCCGATGATCTTCCGCCTGGTGGATCTGTTCTGGGTGGCCTCGGTGGTGGGCCTGTCCTGGCGCCTCGGCCGGCGCCTGTCCGACCCCGTGGGCGGCATGGTGGCCGTCTCGCTGGTGGGCTGCTGCACCGTGGTGGTGGAGACGGGGCGCACCGGCTGGATCCACACCCCCGAGACCGCGCTGCTGCTGGCGCTGCCGCTGGCCTGGCTGGCCAGCGGGCACCTGGCTTCCCGGCGCGCCGTGGCCGTGCTGGCGCTGGCGGGCATGCTCGCGGCGGCCCTGCGCCCCTCGGGCGTGGTGTGGGTGGGCAGCATGCTGCCCCTGGTCATGCTCTCCCTGTGGCGGCGCCGGCGGCTCGCGCTGCTGCCCGCCCTGGCCCTGCTGCTGTGCTGGTCCCTGGGGGCTGCGGTGCACGCCCAGGGCATCGAGGGCTACCTGGTGGCCAAGGCCGCCGCCCACGATCGCTACGTGGCCCAGGTGCCCGACATCCTGGTGCAGCTGCGCTCCAACCTGGGCGGCCTGCCGCTGGTGCTGGCCCTGCTGGGCCTGGTGGCCGCGCTGGGGCGACGCCCGCGGGCCGTGCCCTCGCTGATGACCCTCTGGCTGGCGCTGGGCCTGGGCATGGCGGCGGTCTTCGGCGCCGGCATGGACAACTTCCCCCTGTTCTTCGTGGCCCTGTCGGTGCTGGCGGGCATCGGCTTCTCGCGTTGGCTGGGCATGCTGGCCTGGCTGCCCGTGGTGGCCTACGCCTGGAGCTGCCTGCCCAACTGGATGCCCGCGCTCTCCCCCACCGATCCCCGGGCCCAGAGCCTGGCCCAGCTGGGGGTGGACCTGCGCGCCGGCCCCCTGGACTACTCCCTGCCCTACCAGGGCCTGGGCCTGCGGGAGCAGATCGCCCTGATCGAGGCCACCTGCCCGGATCACGGACAAGAATGTCACCTGGTGGTGGACCAGGGCCTGTTCGTGCCTTTCGCCGAGGATCCCGGGCAGCTGGAGACCTTCATCGCGGGTCTGGACCACGTGCAGATCTGGGAGACCCGCATGCCCTCCAAGGCCCTGCAGCACACCGAGCCCGACGCCCTGGTGCACTTCGACTGCGGCGCGGCCGACCAGCCCTGGCGGGAGCGCTTCGCGGGCTCGCTGCAGAACCTCTTCGATCTCATCGAGACCCACAAGCTGCTGCCCGCCTGGAGCAGCGACTGGCCGCCCGACTGCAAGCTCATGTGGCTCACCCCTGGGGGGAGCATCGCCGCCTCGCACCTGCTGCCCGAGGCGCTCTCGCCGGTGGGAGTCTTCGACGCCTCCCAGCCCCCGTCGTCCAACCGCGACGACGCGCCCCGCCCCTGAGTTCGGATAGGCTGCCCCGATGTCCCGCCACCTCCCTCGCCTCGCCGTGATCCTGGCCGCCGTCGTCCTGCTCGGCGTGCTCTTCGGCCCGGCGCTGCCTGAGCTGTCCAGCTCCTACCTGGGCATCCCCTACGTGGACCACTTCGGCACCCAGTGGTTCTACTGGTACGTGGACCGCCAGGTGAGCGCCGGCGAGAGCCTGGGACACACCGACCTGTTCTTCCATCCCCACGGCAAGGACATCTACCTGCACACGGGCAGCAACGTGCTCGATGCCCTGGCCGCGATCCCCTTCAGGCACCTGTTCGGTCCGGTGCTGGGCTACAACCTGTTCGTGCTGACGGGGCTCGCGCTCTCGGCCTGGGCGTTCCGGCGCTTCGCCGCGCTGTTCAGCACCGACACCGTCGCCCTGGGCATCGGCACCCTGCTGTTCGCCTGCACGCCCTACGTGCTCTACGAGACCTGGGAGGGCCGCCCCACCCAGGCCATCCTGCTGTTCCCGATCCTCTTCCTGCACGCCACCTGGCTCGCGGGCAGCCGGCGCGGCCTGCTGGCGCCCGTGCTGGGGGGCCTGGCCCTGGCGCTGTCCGGCTACCAGTATTGGTTCTACGCCTTCTTTGGTGGGCTGGCCGCGGTGGCCCACGGCCTGGCCCGCTGCTGGCGTCCGCCCCAGAACGCCGGTGGTCGCTGGGCCATCCTGGGGCGCCACGTGGTCATGGCCGCCGTGTCGCTGCTGGTCTGCTTGCCGGTGGCCTGGCCCCTGCTCAAGGCCTCCCTGGCCGGCGACTCCTCGGTGCCGGGCCTGCTGGACACCTCCCAGTGGTCCATCTACGCCTCGCCGCCCACCATCAGCGACGACCTGAACGTGGGCATCTTCTCCTGGCAGCCCCTGCGCCTGGTGGCGGGCTTCCAGGTGCAGCTCGAGGACGGCACCGAGCAGTTCCTGCGCGCCGTGCGCTGGACTCCCGAGGTGCTGCTGCTGGCCTTCGGCCTGTACCTGGCCCGTCCGGGTCGCCTGCACCGCGGGCCCGTGCTGGCCATGGCGGGCCTGGCGGCGGTGCTCGGCCTGGGGCCCATCCTGCTGCTGGGCAGCTACGCCCTCCCCAACCCGCTGTACATCGAGCTGGTGCAGCGGGTGGGCTTCCTGCAGCGGCTCTGGTGGCCAGGTCGCTTCTACGTCATCATCGCCATCCTGGGCGGGCTGGTGGTGGTGGCGGCGCTGGCCGCCGCCCGCAGCTGGGGACGCTGGCCGCAGCTGGGGCTGGCCGCGGTGCTGGTGGCGGGCTGGGCCTTCTGCCTGAAGCAGGATCGCATGCTGCCCTTCGCCACCTGGGACGCCGAGATCCCCGCCGGCTACCGCTGCCTCGCCGAGGGCCCGCCGGGCGCCCTGGTGGAGCTGCCCTACGCCTGGACCCAGGCCCACCTGTACTACCAGACCCACCACGAGCGCCCCATCCTGGGGGGCATGCTGGAGGACAACCCCTCCTTCACGCCTCCCGAGTCCAACGTCCTGCGCGAGAAGAACACCTTCGTGGCCCGCATGCTGGTGGTGGGCAGCCTGTCCACCTCCGAGGGCAGCTGGGCCGAGGAGGACCGCAGCTCGCTGCGCCAGCTGGGCTACAGCTACGTGGTGCTCCAGAAGGACGCCTTCCCCTCCTTCGAGTCCAAGTCCACCCTGCGCGACAACGTGGCCCGCACCCGGCTGCGCCGCCTGCGCAAGCGCCTGGTGGCCATGATGGATCGGCCGGTCTACGAAGACGCGCGCATCGCCATCTACGCCCCCTGGGGCGACCCGGTGCCCTGCGACCCGCGGGCCATCGGCCCCGACAAGGACCCGGCGGACAAGGACGAGATGGTGGTGGTGCCCCCCGGCAGCGCTTCACCCCAGGCCAACACCGTCAAGCGCATCCTGCGCGCCCCCCGGGGCGACACGGGGCTGGACGAAGAGTTCGCCAGCGAGGACATCCCCGCCCGCCAGTGCGTGGCCGTCAGCGACGCCAACGAGCTCATGCCCGACGACGCCGTGCCCTGCAGCGACATGGATCCTGCCGCCCTGCAGCCCCTCGATGGCGACCTCGAGCTGGTGGATCCCTCCCAGGACGAGTTCCAGCACGACATGCCGCTGGGCGGCCTCAGGGAGCAGGGGGGCTGACCTTGTCCGCCTGAGCAGGGGCGCCGCCGGTCTTGTCTCCACCCGGCTCGGGTGTGACCAGCCGGCGCTCCACCAGGGGGTCGGGGTCGCGCAGCTCGCGGGCGGCCTCGCGGTCCAGCTCGGCGCCCAGGCGGGCCGCGGTCCAGCGCACGGCGCGGGCCCTGTCGGTGCCCACCAGGCCCAGGAAGAAGGGCGCTCCCGGGCGGACCGGCAGGCGGAAGGCGGCCTCCAGCAGGGCGATCTGCAGGTCCACAGCGGGATCGGCGGACAGCGTACGGCGGGACATGCCCAGGCAGTAGGTGGCGGGGAAGGTCTCGGCTTCTACCGGACCGTCGCCGGCCCATGACACCGGGTAGGTGCGCACCGTGAGCCTGGCGCGTACCGGGCTGGCAGGCGCGCCCTCGGCCCTGCGCTCCAGGGCCTGCTCCAGCTGCGCTACCAGCTGGTCGAGCTCCAGGGTGGAGTCCAGCGGGATGCGCGCGGGGTGCGGCCAGGCGTCGGACAGCATGCGCCAGGCCGCCGAGACGCGGATGTGGCGGTGGGCGGCTTCGGGCAGTATGTCCAGCAGGTCTCCGGAGGCGGAGCCGGCGTCCTCGAAGCAGGCCTGGACCCAGGACGACCAGTAGCGATCCACCAGCGTGTCGCTGGCAGGGCCGGGGCCCGCCGCCTGCTGGAGCTGGCCGGCGTAGGCCACCGCGGCCAGCAGATCGGATGGATGGGGGGCGTCCGCCGGCACGGGGGGCGGGGCGGTGAGCTGCAGCACGTGGGCCAGGCACATGGGGCCGGCGTAGCCAGCCCTCGCGCAGAGCCCCACCGAGGTGTCCAGCTCGGCGGCGCCCTGGCGAGCCGCCAGCTCTTCTGCCGCCTGGAAGATGCACTCGGCGAAGACGCGGTCCTTGTGGGGATCGCCCGCCAGGCAGGCCAGGCCCGTGGCCCGCAGGCTCCCCTGGGTGGCGTGCGCCAGGGCCAGATCCTGGGTGCAGAGGGAGAGCTCCCTGCTGCCGCAGCCCTGGCGGATGGCGTCCAGCTCCCGATCCGTGGCGCTGGCCCAGGGCGCCGGGCCCATCTGCGGCAGCGGCAGGTCGCTGCTGATGGGGCCGCCCGCGGCGCGGCGCGCCAGCTGGGAGGGCACCTCCTGCTTGCTCTGTCCGGCCACCAGGTGGGGGCGCTTGCGGCGCCGGTCGCAGGTCTCGTGGGCCAGGGAGCCCGCGGGCAGCAGCTTGCACAGGGCGGTGGCGTCGTCGGGGTACAGGCCCGCCAGGTAGGTGGCCAGACCCGCCTGGGCCACCTGGTCTTCGAGCGCGGAGACGAAGACGCGCACCCGCTCGGGATCTTGCTCGTAGGCCGCGGGGACGCGCTCCTGCTGGCAGGAGAGATCGTCGCAGGCGGCCAGCCGGTCCAGGGGATCGGACTGGCAGGCGAGAAGCAGGAGCGCCAGGGTGCCTGGCCTCATCGGGCGTCCTCCCTCGGGCTGCAGGGTAGGGGGCCTCCCGTACGCTGGGCGCGCCAGCTGCGCCACCAGGAGCTGTCATGCTCCGGCGATCCAGCGGCCTCGGCGGCCTCGACGAGAGCCTCCACCCAGGCCTTGTGGTCCGGCTCCAGGCCCTCCATGCGGCGGGGCAGCAGCAGGATCGCTCCCGAGTCCTGGAAGCGGGCCACGGTGGCCTGGGCGCAGCTGTCGCTCAGCCGGCCGTGGGGGCAGCAGCGCCTGTGGTCCAGCAGCAGGTGGGGGCGCTGGGCGGCGGTGGCGGCCACCTGGCCATGGATCTCCCGCCGGTCGCGGAGCCTCACGGTGACCACCCCTTCCTCAGGGGCGGCGGTGCAGAGCTCCACCAGCTCGAGGATGCCGGGCTCGCTGCTCTCCATGAGCATGCCGCGGCTCAGGTTGGCGTGGCGCGCGCGCAGCGCGGCGGGCATGGCCGGCAGGGCGGCGGCCTCGGTGCCCAGCAGAGGCTGGCGCTGGGCCGCCCAGGCTTCGGCAAAGGCCAGGGTGTCGGCCAGCATCGAGAGGACGACCACCGCAGCTGCCAGCACGCCGATGCGGCGGGGCCAGGCGCGCCTGGCCAGCTGCCCCGGCCCGGTGGCCAGCAGCACCAGCAGGCCCATGCTGGGGGCCAGCAGGTAGCGAGGAGCGGTGCTCTCGCCCAGCGAGCGCGCCAGCGCCAGCAGCAGGGCCACGCTGATCAGCCAGCAGAGAGCTCGCAGCAGGCGCCGGGTCCCCAGGGGCAGCGCGCAGAGGCCCGCCAGGCCGGCCAGCCAGGGGAAGGCGCCCTGGGCCAGCCCGCGTTGGGGCAGGTGGAGGATGGCGGCCAGGCCGGGCAGCAGCCCGGCCCCGCCCTGCGCTCCGCTGGGCGGGGCGCCCGCCAGGTAGGGTTCCCGGGCGGGCAGGCCGGTCCAGGCCAGCCCCGCGGCCATGGCCACCGCCACCGCCACCCAGCCCGCCAGCGGCCCGCGCTGGCGACGCGGCACCAGCAGGATGCCCAGCGGCAGCATGGCGGCCAGGGGCAGGGCGCTGGCCTTGCAGGCCATGCCCAGCACGGCCACGAAGGCTCCGATGGTGGCCAGCCCGGTGGATCCTCGCCGGCAGCCCAGCCAGCAGGCACCCGTGCCCAGCCAGGCCAGCCCCCAGGCCACGATCCCCGGTCCGATCATCCAGGCCTGGTGGGCGGCCGGGGTCCAGACGGCGGCCAGCAGCGCCCCCCAGGCCGCCGCCCGTCGGCCCCCCACCGCGCCGGCGGCCATGCTCACGCCCGCCATGGCGGCCAGGCCGCAGAGGCTGCACCACGCTCGGGCGGCCAGCAGGGGATCGGTGAGCAGGAGCAGGGGGGAACCCAGCCGGGCGGGCCAGCCCAGCACCCGGGATCCAGTCTGCAGGTCGCGCACCAGCAGGATGCCGGCGGGGCCGGGGAGGTCGCGCAGGTCCAGGGCCGCCAGCAGCCAGAGCTGCAGGGCCAGCGCGCCCACCAGCGCCAGGGCCAGGGGCAGCCAGCGGCGGGCTGCGGGGACGGTGTCTCTCATGGGCTCTGCGGCTGGGGTAACCCGGGCATCGATCATCGTGTGCGCCGCCGCTGGCAGCCATGGTGGCGCTCCCGAGCGATTTTGCTGGATCCCCCTCGCTGGTGGGCGTTCTCACAGAAAGCCCGTTCCCGCGCGGCGCATGCCCGCGCGAGCATGGCCGATTGCGCAGCTCCGATCATCGATCTCGATGTTGTCCTCGATCGGCTCCCCATGTCAGTTCTCGTCGCGGTATCATGGCGGTGCTTCCCTCCCTCTCGTCCTCAACGGAGTCTCGCATGCCTGTCATCCACAGGTTCTCGGCCCTCTGCATCATCTCCCTGCTGGCCCTGGGCTGTCCGGACGATCCCGACGACACCCTCAAGGAAGAGACAGGCGTCGATCTCGTCGACGCGGACGGTGACGGCTACCTGTCCAACGAGGACTGCGACGACACCAACGCCGACGTCTACCCGGGGGCCGACGAGGTCTGCGACGACACCGACAACGACTGCGACGGCGAGACCGACGAGGACGTCACCACCGTCTTCTACGCCGACGAAGACGGCGACGGCTACGGCGACGCCGAGAACATCGTCTACGACTGCGATGCCCCCGCCGGCTACACCGACGACGACACCGACTGCGACGACGGCGACGAGGCGCAGTACCCGGGCGCCGACGAGTACTGCAACGGCGAAGACGATGACTGCGACGAGGAGATCGACGAGGACGACGCCGTGGACGGCACCACCTGGTACGCCGACGGCGACAGCGACGGCTACGGCGTCGAAGACGACACCTACTCCGCCTGCACCATGCCCAGCGGGTACTCCGCCGAGTCCACCGACTGCGACGACGAAGACGCCATGCAGTACCCGGGCGCCGACGAGTACTGCAACGGCGAAGACGATGACTGCGACGGCGACGTCGACGAAGACACGGTGGACGCGGAGACCAGCTGGTTCGCCGACACCGACGGCGACGGCTACGGCAACTCCAACGACGAGATCATCCAGTGCACCCAGCCCAGCGGCTATGTGCTCGACTACACCGACTGCGACGACCGCGACTCATCCATCTACCCCGGCTCGGTGGAGTACTGCGACGGCGTCGACAACGACTGTGACGGGGACGTGGACGAGGACGACGCCGTGGACGGCGTGATCTGGTTCGCCGACAGCGACGGCGACGGCTTCGGCGACTTCGCCACCTCCACCTACGCCTGCTACCAGCCCACCGGCTATGTGCTCGACAACACCGACTGAGACGACACCGACCCCGCCCA